>JAGAWU010000025.1 GCA_017941235.1 Bacilli bacterium
CATCTTCATCATCTTCTTCTGATGATTTTATTATTTTATCTGAAGTATAACGGCTTTTTAAATCCCAGCATCCATCTTCTAAAAGAATGAATCTTTTATCAGTTGCTAAAGAAGTGTAATAATCACCAATTTTGTTTTGTAGAGTACTTTCTGGCAATTCTAATAATTTTATTATTTTTTCAAATAAATTTTTTGTATTTATTGGTTTCTTGCTTTCTTCTAATATTAAATTAGTAATATCTTTATTTGATAAAAGTTCTAAATCTTCTTTTTTCATTTTATCTACTTTCATAGTTTCCTCCATTTAAAGCATTATATGCAAAATGCCGTGGTTAATTTCTTAATATTAAACTTACGTTAATTTTATATCATATATTCTTTTTATATGCAATATATTTTTTTACATTTTCTCTGGAATGTTAATTCCTAAAATATTTAAAATATCCATATTTGTTTTATATACTAAGGAAGTTAAAGCTATCCAAGTGTCTCTTAAATTTTCATTTTCCTCTATTAATACTTTATTTTCATTATAGAATGTGTTGTATGAGCTTGTTAATTTATATATATAATCAGTTAACTCATTTAATGATTTTTCTTCTAAACTTTTATTTAATGCTTTTGGAAGTTTTAGTATTTCAAGTGCTACTTTTCTATCTTCTTTGTTATTAAACTCTATGAAACTATATTTTTTTTCTTCTGCTTTATTTAGTAGTGATTTCATTCTAATTGTTGAATAAAGTAGATAAGGACCAGTTTTTCCTTCTAGACTTGTAAATTTTTCTGGATCAAAAATATAATCTGTTTCTCTATATGGTATTAGATCTGCATATTTAAGTGCAGCAATACCTATCATTTTAGCGGTTTCTTCTCTTTTATCTTCTTCAACTATATCTTTATTTAATCTTTTTGCAGTTTCTTCTGTAATGATTTTAATTAATTCTTTTAAACTCATTACACCGCCATCTCTAGTTTTAAATGGTTTTCCATCTTTTCCATTCATCGTACCAAAACCATAATGATTTAGTTTAGTATTCTCATCAACTATTTTTGTTTTTCTTGCTGCTCTAAATACTTGTTCAAAATATAAGGATTGTCTTATATCAGTAAAATACCAGAATTCATCAGGATTGAACCTTTTTACTCTAGAATATAGTGTTGCTATTTCTCTTGTTGCATAAAGTGTAGCACCATTACTTTTTATGAATACTAAAGGTGGCATCGGAGAACTATCTTTATCCTCTAAAACATCTATAACTTTTGCATCTTCACTTACTCTTAAGTAGTTTTCTTTTTCAAATCTTTCAACTAATTCAGGTATAAATTCGTAGCACTCAGTTTCTCCTTCATAAAGGTCAAATGTTGTATTTATATCTTTGTATACATTTTTTATATCTTTTATAGATATTTCTTTAATTTTATTCCATAAAGATACATATGATTTATTTCCCTCTTCTAACTCTTTTGTTATCTGAACTACTTCTTTCATCCTTTCTTCATCAGCTTTTGCAGCTATTGAAGCTGTTGGGTATATTTCTCCTAATTCTTCTTCTGTTATATTTAACTCTATATCATCATAATTACCAGTAAAGTTTTCATTAAAATAATCTAAATCTGGATATCTTCTTTTTATCTCAGAAATAACCATTCCTGATTGTCTACCAATATCACCAAAGTGTACATCACTTATTACTTCATGTCCAAGATATTTAGCTAGTCTTTTTACAGCTTCACCAATATTAGCTGAACGTAAGTGTCCTACATGTAGGGTTTTAGCTATATTTGCTCCACCATAATCCATGAATATTCGTTTTTTATTAACCATATCAACATTATTTTTTAAATCTTCATTTATCTCATTTAATGAATTTTTTATAAACTCATCACTTAATGATAAATTTATAAAGCCTGGTCCTGCGATATTAATATTTGTTAATTTATTATTCTCTTTTAATTTTTCAACTATTTTACCTGCAATATTTATAGGAGAATCATGATATTCTTTAGCGAGTTTCATAGCATCGTTAATTTGATAATCACCTAGTTCAGGTCTTGATGATACCACTAATGAAAAATCTTTTATTTCATACCCTACTTCACTTATTTGAGTCTTTATTTCTTCTTCTAATTTTTTAATTATACTCATACTTCCATCTCCTTCTTTATTTTGTATATAAACTCATTGTTTTCTATCTCATATATTATCTCTATATAGTTATCGTTCTTCTCTAACTTTTTAGTTAGTATGTTTATTGTCACTTCATTATTTATAGTTTTTACTAAAACCTTATTTTCAGTTAATTGATTTATACAAAAATGATATTCAATTCTCATCTCATCATTTTCTCTCACAAATATGTCATTTTTATAATCATAAGTTGTTATTGTATTATTATTTTCTTTATAAAATAGAATACCTTTTTCTAAATCATCGTGAACTGTGACATTGTAACTATTTTTTGAATCTTGACTTTCTATTGAAATGTTACTCTCATAATTTCTCATATTCAAGACTCCCTTCTTTTCTATTTGTGATTATATCATAACTTTTAAATTTTTTATACATATTTTATATGTTTTAGAAAACAATAGTATTAGAAGTTACTCCATTATTGAAAGGATGTCTTTTATGAAATTTAAAAAGTTTTTAATCAGATCTTTTTTATTTTTATTAATCTTGCTATTTCTATCTACTGGTAGCGCTATTATATATGCTAAAATTATGCCTAAACCTCAAATAAATGCTCTTAATAGAATAGTATTTTATGATAATAATGGAGAAATATTTTCTAAAGGTGCTGCTAACAATAATTGGGTTAAGTTAAAACAAATATCCCCATATGTAATAGATGCAACTATATCTACTGAGGATAAAAACTTTTATAAGCATCATGGTTTTGATTTCTTTAGAATATTAAAAGCTACTTATATTAATTTAAAAAGTCATAAAACAAGACAGGGTGCTTCTACTATTACGCAACAATATGCTAAAAATTTGTTTTTGGATTTCGATAAAACATGGAAACGTAAATGGGATGAAGCACTATATACGATAAGGCTTGAGGAGAACTATAGTAAAAAGCAAATACTTGAGGGTTATTTAAATACTATAAATTATGGTCATGGTATATATGGTATTGAAAATGCGAGTAGGTTTTATTTTAATAAAAGTGCTAATGATTTAACTTTGGCTGAAGCAACTATGCTTGTTGGTATTCCTAAATCACCTAGTAATTATTCTCCTATTATTAATCCAGAACTTGCTAAAGCGAGACAGAAAAGTATATTAAATGCAATGATTACTAATAATAAAATTAATAAAAAAGATATGGACGATGTTTTAAATAAAGAACTCTCATATTATGGTAAAAAAGAAAATGGTGATTTAAAAACACTTATGTATTATCAAGATGCTGTAATTAATGAACTTAATACTATTAAGAGTATTCCTAAATCATATGTGGATAGTAAAGGTATAAAAATATATACTAATTTGGATTTAAATGCTCAAACAAATTTAGAAAAAGCTATATATGAGGAAATACCTAATGATTCTTCAGTACAAGTTGCTAGTGTAATGATGAAGCCAGAAGATGGAAAAATAATTGCACTTGTTGGTGGTAAAGATTATAACTTTTCGCAATTTAATAGGGCAATAAGTGCTAAAAGACAAGTCGGCTCTACTATGAAGCCTTATTTATATTATGCTGCTCTTGAAAATGGATTTACTTCTAGTAGTGCTTTTACTAGTGAAAAAACTACTTTTACTTTTTCTGAAAGCGATGATTACAGTCCTAGAAATTATAATGATAAATATGCTAATAAACCTATTTCTATGGCTACTGCAATTAGTTATTCTGATAATATATATGCAGTTAAAACTAATCTTTTTCTTGGCAGCGAATCTATGATTAATGTTGTTAAACGTGTTGGTATTAATGAAAAACTACCTAATGTTCCTTCTCTTCCTCTAGGTACTAAAGAAATTGGGATTATAGATATGACTAAAGGTTACTCTTGTTTTGCTTCTTTGGGAAAAAAAGTTGTTCCACATTTAATTGAAAAAGTGGAAGATAATGAAGGTAATGTATTATATGAGGCTAATTATGAACCTGAGGTTGTTTTAAATAGTAGTCTTACTTTTATACTTAATAATATGTTAACTTCTACTTATGATCCTTTATATATTGATTATAACTATCCTACTGCTATTTCACTTGCTTCTAAGTTAAAGCATACTTATGCTCTTAAAAGCGGAACAACTGAAAGTGATAATTGGCATATTGGTTTTAATAGAGATATTATTACTTCTGTATGGATAGGTTATGATAATAATCAAACTTTACAAACTAACGAATATAAATATGGTCAAAATATATGGTATAAAGCAACTGAAGCATATGAAGAGGGAAAAGAAGATGCTTGGTATGAAGTTCCTAAAAATGTAAGTAGTGTTCTAGTAGAACCTATTTCAGGGAAAGTTGCTAATGATAGTTCTGATAAGAAAAAAATTATGTATTTTATAAAAGGAACTGAACCTAATGATACAGAAACTGTGTTTGATGAAAAGGTAGAAAATATTAAAAAAAGCTAACTTATTTTAGTATTTAATTGAATAGTTTTCTTTATTTTGATATACTTAATTATGATAGAGGTGGTTTTATGATTAAGTATTTAATTATACTTTCGGCCGTTGTGGTACTTGTTGTAATACTTATTATTGTTATTTCAAATTGTAAATATAAATTTAAACTTTTAAATATAAAAATAGATGAAGCAACTAGTAATATTAATTTGTTCTTGCAAAAGAAGAAAGGGTATTTGGATAGTATTGTTAAGGAATTAATTAATAAGAAAAAAGATGAGGGACGTTTTGATGAGTTTCTTGAAACTATTAATAGAGAAAAAGATTCGTTTAGATTACATTCTAAACTAAGTAAAACTTATTCGGAAGTTTCTAAGATACTTTTTGATAATGATAAGCTTGCTAAAGATGATAGTATTATTAAATATTTGGGTGATTTAAAAGAAAATGATGAAGATTTAATTGGAGCTATTAAATTCTACAACGATACTATTGTTGATTATAATGGGATAATTAAGAGTTTTCCTTATAGTATAATTGCAAAGACTTATAAATATGATGAAAAAGAGTTTTATAATAATGAAAAAGAAGAATTATTTGAGATACTAAAAAAATAAGAGTGAATCTAATTCACTCTTTTATATTTCCCAGTTAATTGGTTTTATTCCTTTTGAAATTAAGTAATTATTGGTTTTGGAAAATGGTTTACTTCCAAAGAATCCGTTATAGGCTGAAAATGGTGATGGATGTGGGGATTCTATTATGAAATGATTTGGATTAGTTATTAGTTTTTTCTTATTCCTTGCAAAATTTCCCCAAAGTATGAATACTACAGGGGATTCTTTTTTATTTATTATCTTTATAACTTCATCTGTAAATGTTTCCCATCCTATCATCTGATGTGAAGCTGGTCTCTTTTCTTCTACAGTTAATACTGCATTTAATAATAATACGCCTTCTTTTGCCCAAGGAATTAATGAATTATTAGTAGGTATTTTTATTTTCAAATCACTTTCTAATTCTTTAAAAATATTTTGAAGTGAAGGCGGTCTAGAAACAGTGTTTTTTACAGAAAAAGACAATCCTTCTGCTTGATTTTCTCCATGATAAGGATCTTGACCAATAATTACTACTTTTAAATTTTCATATGTAGTATATCGAAAGGCATTAAAAATTTCATTTTTAGGTGGATAACATGTTTTTTCTTTATATTCTTTCTCTATTTGCTTTAAGATGTTTTTAAAATACTCTTTATTAAACTCATCTTTCAAATATATATCCCAACTATTTCCAATCATAATATTTCCTCTTTCTTTTTTTATTATATCAATAAAAAAGTAAATCCTCAATAAATGGATTTACTTATGATAGCTTTCGTTGTTATTTATTTTAAAAGCTCTATATATTTGTTCTAATAATAGGACTCTAAAAAGTTGGTGTGGAAATGTCATTTTGGAAAATGAAAGATGATAATTTGAAAGGCTAGTTATATCTTCGGATAAACCATAGCTGCCACCTATTATAAATGTAATATTACTATATACTATTTGCTTTTCATCAAGTAGTACTGCTAACTGTTTAGAATCTATTTGTTTTCCATTTATTTCTAATGTAATTACATAATCTTTAGGATTTATATTTTTTTTGATTCTTTCCCCTTCTAATCTCTTTGCTTTTTCTATATCATCTATTCCTTCATCTTGTATTTCTATTATTTCTAGCTTTGTATATTTAGATAATCTTTTCTTATATTCTTCTATTGCATCTTTTAAATAAGTTTCTTTAATTTTTCCAACACTTATTATTCTAATCATTTTAAACTCCTAATTTGTTTATATTTCTACAAGTTTACTTTCTTCTTCTTGAGTTGCTATTACTATTTCTATTTTTTTATCTTTTAATACTTTTGATGCTTCATTATAAACTAGCTCTTGTGTATTGTTTTTTTCACTTATATGTGCTAAAAAAACATATTTAGTATTGGCTCCTACTATTTGTTTTAAATATTCACAAGTTTGCCTGTTTGATAAATGGCCTTCATCACCCACTACTCTTTGTTTTAAAAATGGTGGATAAGGTCCATTCATAAGCATTTCTTCATCATGGTTGCTTTCTATTAAATATATATTTTTATCTGTTATTCTTGGCAATATTTTTTTATTAATGTAACCAGTGTCTGTTATGTGCACTAATGTATCATTATTGTATGTTATGAGAAATCCAACTGAACAAGGCACATCATGTGAGGTATGAATTAATTCTATATTTACATTTGTTAATTTATTTTTATCTTTTATAAATATTACTCTATTCTTAGGTACTATATTTTGAAGTTCTTCATACATCTTCTCTGGTATTAATATTTTTATATTTGTTTTCTTTATTATACTTTGCAATCCTTTAATATGGTCATTATGGCTGTGGGATATTAATATACCTGTAATATCTTCTATTTTAGTATCTATTTTCTCGAGGCGGGCTTTTAATGTAGGAAAGGAAATTCCAATATCGATTAGTAATTTTATATTATTACATATTACGATAGAGCAATTTCCTTTTGATCCACTTGCTAAAGTTTCAAACTTCATCTTAATATGCACTCATTGGATTTAATGAGCGACCTCCATAATAAGGGAATCCTGACCAGAAACCAAAGTGTAAATGTGTTCCTGTTGCCGCACCTGTATGACCCATACCACCAATAACTTGTCCTTTTGATACATTGTCACCTTTTTGTACGTATCTACAGCCCGGACACAAGTGTGCATATATTGTAAAGAATCCATTATGGTGGTCAATAATAATGTATTCTCCATTATCTCCATAACCACCTGGATATCCACCTGGTTTCTTTTGAGATGCTACTACTGTTCCAGATTGAGCAGCAAATATGTTAGATCCATAACCACAACCAGCTATGTCGACACCATCATGTAGGAATCCCCAACGGTAACCATATCCACTTGATACAGAAGAACATGAAGCTGGCCATCCCCAATCTCCAGCCGTTGGTACAATATTTCCATATCCACCACTAGAACCTGGTCCACCACCACTTGATCTTTGTTTTTGACCTTTTACAACTATTTCGTTAGTAACAGGTTTTACTTCCTCTGTTTTAGTAGTTACTATGTTTGTTGTTTCTCCGTTGATTCGTCTTATCTTTTGTGTAACTTTATTTACTCCATTTACTCCTTGTTGCTCTACATGACTATAACCTACATATTGTGAATTATCATATTTTGTCTCTGTTGAATATTTTTTTTCTTCTAGTGAGACTTCTTCATTTTCTTGAACAATGTTAAATTGTGGATTAAGTATTCCGATTTTAACATTTTCTCCTTCATATAGTAATGCACTTGCATTCTTAAATGTTGGATTTATTAATAAAAATTCATCTGTTGACATTTTATTATTGTATGCTACTGTTTCAATTGTATCTCCACTCTTTACAATATATTCTTGTTCTGAAGACTTTCCAAATAATAAATATTTTGCTAATTCATCTGTTGTTAAAAATATTTTCTCATTTGCCGAAATATTCTGCTTTTTAATTTTAATTTCATTTTCTATATATATTTTTTCAATTATTTTTCCTGTATCAACTATTTCTTGTTTTTTATTTTCACTATATATAGTGTAATCCTCATTTGAAATAAAAGCTCTTACAGTTTTATCAACAGCTTCTGTGAATACTTTTTTATCTAATACATAAATTTTTTGTGTTTTTTGTTCTTCTTTTTCTACTGTAGATGATGTCCCTTTAATTCCTTTTATCGTTATTACATATCCTCTAATAGTAAAATTACTTTTATCTTCTATCATTGAGTATATATCTTTTATTGAATATATTTTTTCATTATATGTAATTTCTTTTTGTATATGGAGATTATCTGGTGCATATACTTTATCCACTTTATATTTTTTCTTTATTTCTTCCTGTCTTAAATCTATGTATTTTTCTAGTGCTTCTTTTGATTTAATTAATCCTAGTGGCTGTCCACCTAAATATACTCTATATACTTCTTGTGGTACTGTGTTAAATTTTTTGGCACCTAGTGAAACCACTGATAAACATATGACTAGTAAAAATATAGATATTCTTTTTATTTTCTTCATATTTATACCTCTTTATCCTCTTCCTTTAAATAGTTTAAGAAAGTACTTGTGTTTTTCTTAAATAATAATTGTATTGTAGCAGTAGGACCATTACGATGTTTAGCAATTATAAATTCACTAATACTTGTATTATCTTCATTTCTAGCTTCTTTATTGTAATAATCATCTCTGTATAAGAATGATACTATATCTGCATCTTGCTCAATTGATCCTGATTCACGTAAGTCGCTCATTAATGGTCTTTTATCTTCACGACCTTCAACAGCACGTGATAACTGAGCTAATGCAATTACTGGGCAATGTAGTTCCATTGCCATTGTCTTTAATGCTCTTGATACGTCTGATACTTCTTGTTGTCTATTAACACCATAGTTTTTACCACCTGAGATTAATTGCAAGTAGTCAATTATTACTAATCCTAAACCTTTTTCAGAACTAGCTAATCTTCTACATTTTGCTCTAATCTCTCCTATAGTAATTCCTGGTGTATCATCCATAAAGATGTTAGTATCCTCAAGCTGACTTACTGCTTCATTTATTCTATTCCAATCTTCATTCATTAGTTTTCCTGTTTGAAGTTTATATCCTTCAACTTGTCCAAGGGATGAAATTATACGCATTGCAAGTTGTTCTGCACCCATTTCTAGGTTGAATAATGCTACCGTTTTACCCGAATTTATAGCTACATTGGTTGCTAAGTTAAGTGCAAATGCTGTTTTTCCCATGGCTGGACGTGCTGCTATTATTATTAATTGATTTTCATGAAGTCCTGCAGTTAATTTATCAAAATCATACCATCCTGTAGCTAAACCCGTTATTTCACCTTTTGATTCTGCAAGTTGTTCAAGATTGGCTTCTGCTGCTGACATTACCTCTTGAATAGTTTTAAATTCTGATGTTTTTCTATTTTTGATAATATTTAAAATTTTTCTTTCCGCATTATCTAATGTTTCATTGACATCATCTGTCTTTTCATAACCATCTGTTGCTATAGATGTTGCTGTTTCTATCAAATTTCTAAGTATTGCTGGTTCTTCAACACCTTTCATGTAGTAATCAATATTTGTCGCTGTTGGTACAAATGTTAATATTTCGGTTAAATATTCAACGCCACCTACTTCCGATAGTTTTTTTTGATTTTGCAGTTCACTTGTTACTGTAGTCAAATCAACTGGTATTTTATTGTCATATAGTTTTTTTAAAGTTTCGAATATTTTTCCGTTTTTTTCATCATAAAATTTTTCTGGTGTTAGACTATCACATGCTTTTTCTAAGGCATATTTTGATAGGAAACATGCACCTAAAACAGATTTTTCTGCTTCTATATTATTTGGCATGGTTCTAAGTGCCATAATATCACCTCTACTTTATTACGTGTACTTTTACCTTTGCTGATATTTTTTGATAAAGTTCAATTGTAACATAATGAAATCCTAATGACGCTATTGGATTATCTATTATAATTTGGCTTTTATCTATTTTATAATTTTTCTTTGAAAGTTCTTCTTTTATTTGTTTAACACTTACGCTTCCAAATACTCTATCTCCTTCACCAGTTCTAACTTTAAATTCTAGTGTTTCTTTTTCTAATTTTTCCTTTAATACTTTTGCTTCAGATGTATTTTTTTCATCTAATTCTTTTTCATTTTTCTTTTCACGTTCTAAAGCTTTCATGTTTTTTTCGTTTACTGGTATTGCATATCCATTTTTTATTAAATAATTTTCTGCATATCCATCTTTTACTGTTTTAATTTCACCTTTTTTTCCTTGTTTTTTTAAATCTTTTATAAATATTACTTGCATTAATTTACCTCCTCTTTTAGGTATTTCTTTATTTGCTCTACTATTTCACTTATTTTTTTATTAGAAATTACGGCTGCTCCATTATTTTCGTTACCGCCTCCACCTAACTTTGTCATAAGTGGTTCTATATTTCTTTCAATACTTCTTGCTGAAACGCCTATTTCATCTTTACTTATTTTTCCAACTACAATTGAAATTTCTATATCATTAAAGAAAAGCAATGTGTCTGCTATACGTGCTAAATCCTGCCTTCTATATAGTGCGTTTGTTGCACCTTTGGCTATGGCTACTCCTCCATCTAATATATCAATATTAGTTAGCAGTTTCTGCTCTTCTGAATAACTTGCTAAATCTTGCTTTAATAAGTATTGAACTTTCTTAGTACTTGCTCCATATACAGTTAAATAATATGCTGTATAGAATGTTTCTTCAGTTGTATTAAGCATAAAGTTGTTTGTATCTAAAGTTATTCCTGAAAGCAGTAATGTTGATATATAAGATGAGAATTTTATATCATATAGATCTGCAAGTCTTACTACTAATTCACTTGCACTTGATACTTTAGTATCAACTAAAATTAATCCTTCTTTAATTGAAGTCTTCCCAAGCTCATGGTGATCTATCACAATTCTTTTTTGAATTAAATCAAGAGCTTTTTTAGATTGCACTAATTCTTTCTTATTTGTATCTAGTATAATTAGTAGATTTTTTTTTGCTCTCTTATTCATTTTTTCTTCAATTTCAGCTGATGTTATTATATTATAACACCCTTCTATTTCATGTAAAACCTTTTTTACACCCATTTCATGTTCAACATCATCTATTATGATATAACATTTCTTATTTAGCTTTTCTAAAATGTAATATACTCCTATATTACTTGAGATTGCATCTAAATCGAGATTTTTGTGTCCTTGGATGAATATTGTATCTGAAGTTTTTATGTACTTTTTAACTTTTTTTATTTCATCTTTTTCTTTCACGTTTTCCTCCTTATACCAGATGTCTCCAATATAATTATATAATATTTTTAGATTATTTTAAAGGAAAATATAGTAAAGCTTATAATAAAAAAATAGGATTAATAATCCTATTATTTTGTATATGGTAATAAAGCTATTGCACGAGCTCTTTTGATTTCTCTTGCAATTACTCTTTGATGTCTTGCACAAGTTCCTGTAATTCTTCTTGAAACTATTTTACCTTTTTCATTAACATATTTTTTTAATGTTTCAGGATCTTTATAATCAACTGTTTTTCCTGTACATAACATACAAACTTTTTTTCTTTTACGATAAAATTCTGCCATGACTAATCCTCCTTTTTAAAATGGTAATTCATCATCATTTATTTCGATTGTTGATCCAAAATCTGCGAAAGGATTGCTGTCTACAGCTGTTGTTTGTGGTTCTTCATTTCCAAAATCATATGGTGTTGGTTCTGGAGATGATGAACTTGCAGTACTGTTTCCAGTTGGAGCAGCATTTCCTGAGTTTTTACTTCCTAGGAATTCTACATTATCTGCAACTACTTCTGTAACATAACGTTTGTTTCCGTTTTGATCGTCATAACTTCTAGTTTGAAGTCTTCCGTCAATTGCAACTTGACTACCTTGAGATAGATAGTTTTTTACGTTTTCTGCTTGTTTTCTCCATACTACAATATTTATAAAATCTGCTTCTCTAACACCATCCTGATTTGAGAAATTTCTATTTACTGCTATTGAAAATGTAGCAACTGCTGTATTATTTCCTGTATATCTTAGTTCTGGATCTCTAGTTAAGCGACCTATTAAAAATACTTTATTCATATTTATTCCTCACTTTTAATCTTCTACTTTAACAATTAAATGACGAAGTATATTTTCGTTTATTCCTGATACACGATTAAATTCGCTTACTGTATCGCTATCTGCTTCTACTATATAAAGAAAATAATATCCAGTCTTCATTTTTTGTATTTCGTATGCTAATTCTCTTTGTCCCATAGCTTTTTCTTCTAATAGTTTAGCTCCTTTGTCAGTTAATACTTTTTTCATAGCCTCAGCTGTATTTCTGATTTCAGCTTCTTCCATGTCTGACTTAACGATAAACATTATTTCATATTTATTCATCTTTTTACACCTCCTCTTGGACATTAGGCCTTATCAATTTTGATAAAGCAAGGAGTATTTCTTAATACTCGGTTGTATTATAACACATTTTTTTAGTTTGTAAAATACTTTTTTTATTTTAAATCTATAATTAGAGTATTTTTTTATATATTGTTGATTCTTATAATTTATGGTATAATTTATTGACCAGTTTTAATTGGTTATAAACAAAAAAAGAAATGTGAGGTGAATATGTGGTAAAAAAGATTTTAAAGTATAATAAATTAACTATTATTGTATTCTTAATATGTATTTCTGTTATGGCAGCTTCATTAGTTATGACTAATTATTATAAAAATAAAAAGGCCAGTGGAACACTAGATAAGGCTGAAAATTATTCAACTGTTATATCTACTAACACTGAAGAAAATGGAAAATATGTTTATCTTAGAATTACTAAATTACCTTACTTAGTTGCTGTTGAAAAAATAGATAATTTAACTAATGAATATTATATAGTTCAGGATGAAGATAATTATTTATATGTTGTTTTATTAAAAAAATCAACATTAAAAAAAATTGAAGATGAATATAAAAAAGATCCTAATAATTTTTCATATATGATTTTGGGAAGAATTGCTGATGTATCATATGATTTAGAAAAAATAATTATAGATAAGTATAATGAAGGAAGTAGTGAAACAAAATTAAATAGATTTAATTATAGTAAATATTTTGGTACTACTTTTTTAGACGAAAATGCTTTTACTCCATATAGTATAGCTATTGGGGTTTCAGAATTGTGCTTTTTTGTTTTTGAAATAATATTATTTCTTTATTTAATAGTTATTATTAGAGGATTAATTAATATTAAGAATTCTTTAAAAAATATAAATAAAGATGAATTCGAAAGAGAATTACTGCAAGATAATATTAAAGAGTATTCAAAAGCAAAAATACTTTTACTAGATAATTATTTTGTTTCAATGGATATAGGTATGAATGCAAATAAGTATTCTGATATAGCTTGGGTATATATTAGTCATGATACAAGAACAAAATTTGGTTATCTTTATAATAGTTTTTCTGATAAAGCTAATATTAAGGTGTTCTTAAAAAATGGAAAAAAATATACTACGAATTCAGTAAAAGTAAAAGATTATGATATATATTCTGAGATTATTGATGAAATCATAAAGAAAAATTCAGATATAATGATTGGATATTCATATGAAAATTTAAATAATTATAATAGAATTAAAAATAAGCAGAAATAGAATTTAATAAATTTGGAGGTTAATTATGGGAAGAGAAAATTATTTAAAAATAGTAAAAAAAGGTGGAAAAACTTTTATAGGGTTAGGAATATTTGTTAGTATTATAAGTATATTTATGCTATTAATATTTTTAGTTACTGATGAAACTATTCAAGTAGCTCCAATAATAGCTTTTAGTATAATGTTAGGACTTGGAATTGTACTTTTTGTTTTAGGGGCTGATTATAAAAAAGGAGAAAATTCTAGATATATTAAAAAACATCCTTATGTATTAGAATTAGCTGATAGTTTAGTTAATCCTGTATTTGAAAATGATTTTATTATTATTTCTGATAAAGCAATTTCTGATAAGAAAAATTTTAGAAACATTGTAGCTTTAAATAATGTTTTAGGAATTTATGAACATATAGTTCGTACAAATGGTATTGTTACATCACATGATATTCAATTATCTTCTATTGATGGAAGAGAGTATAGAATAAATGTCTATGCTAGAAAAAGAGAAACGAAAGATGATTTAGTTCTAACTATTAGTAATTATTGTCCTAATGCAAGAGTTGGTTATTCACCTGAGAATCTTGAATACATCGAGGCTAAAAGAAAAGAGTATAAAAATAATACAGTATCTAAATAACATAAAAAGTAGGTTTTAATTGAAGTGAACCCTATTTTGTACACTTTAATAAAAAAGTGAATTTTGATAAAATAGCACCTTAAGAAAGCGAGGTGTTATTTTTATGGCTACAAAAGGACAAAAATTTAATAAATATTCATATGAATTAAAGATTGAAATAATTCATAAGTATTTAAATGGCGAAGGTGGTTATACTTCTTTGTCTAAAGAATATAACATTCCTGAAAAAACTGTAGAAACATGGATTTATCAATTTAAACATAAAAACAATGATATGAAAGATAAATCTCATTTAAAAGGAAGAAAAAAAGAAGAAAATATAGATTATAAAGAGAGATATGAAATATTAAAAAAATACCAAGCCTTCCTAAAGGCACAACGAGAGAGAAAGTAACCTTTATAAATTTATACATTAATAAATATAAACTTTCTAACATGTGTGCTGTTTTAGAAATAAGTAAAAGAACTTATTATAAATATAGGAATGCTGATGATCCAGATTATTTGGATTATTTAATGATTAAAAGTGTATTTAATAAATCTAAAGGTACATATGGATATCGTAGGATAACTGAAGGCTTACAGATTGAATATGGTGTAATATTTAATCATAAAAAGGTAGCTAGAATAATGAAAAAATATTACTTAAAACCTGAATATATAAAGAAAATTAGACCAAATACTTACAAAAGGATTGAGGAAAATGTTCAACCGAATATATTAAAAAGAAATTTTAAAGCTGAAAAAAATAATCAAAAATGGACAACAGATATAACATATTTGATATTTCAAAATAAGCGATTATATTTATCAACAATATTAGATTTATATGACAGAAAAGTTGTAGCTTATAAAATTTCAAAATTTAATAATAATCAACTTGTTATTGATACATTAAATGAAGCAATAGCAAAAAGAAAAGATGTACATGGATTAATCCTACATAGTGACCAAGGATTCCAATATACATCTTTTGAATATAAATCCATTTGTAAATCTAATGGGATAACTATTTCTATGTCCAGAAAAGGAACTCCTATAGATGATTCACCAATGGAAAGTTGGCACGGTATCCTCAAAAAAGAAACCTTGCATAACAATAATATCACATCTTTACAAGAATACCAAAAACTTGTAGAAGATTGGATATTATTTTACAATACAGATAGATTAAAGTCAAAAAAGTCAGGAAAATAATTCCTGACTCACTTTTTTATTTGTGTGAACTATTTGGGGTTCACTTCATAATCAACCTACTTTTTTTATACATTAAATCTGAATAAACATATGTCTCCGTCTTGCATTAGATAATCTTTACCTTCAAGTCTTTGCTTACCTGCTTCTTTTACTTTTAATTCACTACCATATTTTACTAGATCTTCATAACTTGTTACTTCTGCTTTAATAAATCCTTTTTCAAAATCTGTATGAATTATTCCAGCACATTTTTTAGCATTCATTCCTTTTTTAAATGTCCATGCTCTTACTTCGTCTTTTCCTACTGTGAAATATGTTGCTAAACCTAATAAATCATATGTTGCTTTTATTAGTTTATCTAGTCCACTAGCTTCTATTCCTAAAGCATTTAGCATCTCTTCTTTATCTTCATCTTCTAGTTCACTTAGTTCTTCTTCTACTTTTGCACATAGTGTTACAACAGGTGCGTTTTCTTTTGCTGCGTATTCTTTTACTTTTTTTACATATTCATTATCATCTTCGCCTAGCTCATCTTCTGATACATTGGCAAGATAGATGATTGGTTTTATTGTTAAAAAACTATAGTTTTTTAGTATTAGTTTATCTTCATCTGAAAAATCAACTAATCTTAGTGGAATATCTTTTTCTAGATTCTCTTTTGCTTTTTCTAAAAGTTCTACCTCTTTTAAATCGTCTTTATTTTTTGTTGTTCTTGCTTTTTTTGCTACTTTTTCTAGTCTATTATTGATAATATCCAAATCCGATATTGCAAGCTCCAGATTAATTGTTTCAATATCTCTTATCGGATCTATGCTTCCATCTACGTGAATTATTTTACCGCCATCAAAACATCTTACTACTTCACATATAGCATCTGTTTCTCTAATATGAGATAAAAACTTATTTCCTAATCCTTCACCTTTACTTGCACCTTTTACTAATCCTGCTATATCAGTAAATTCGTATGCAGTTGGTATTAATCTTTCTGGATGATACATTTCATTTAATTTATCAATTCTTTCATCTGGGACTGTTACTACACCTACGTTTGGATCTATTGTTGCAAATGGATAATTTTCTGCTAAAATATGTTTTTTTGTTATTGCATTAAATAATGTTGATTTTCCTACATTTGGTAGTCCTACTATTCCTGCTGTTAAACTCATAATACATACCTCTTTTCCATTGAGTATTATAACACGACTATAGCGTTTACTCAATAAAAAAACACCTTAAAGGTGTTTAAATTGTTGGTTTAACATGTGGACCTATGTTAATTCCTGTAATATACCATAATACTATTATTAATAACCAAACTACTAACATTATTGAGAAATAAGGTAAAACAAATTTTAGTGATTGTTTTATTGTAATTGGTTTTTCTTTTGTTTGATTATATTCATTTAAATAACTTAAATATATTATAAAGAATCCCATTAAAGGTGTAATTCCACAAGTCATTGAATGTCCTACACGCATAGCAATTTGTGCATATTGTGCTGAAATATTATTTTGCATAAACATTGGTACTACTACTGGAGATAAAACTATCCACTTAGTTGTATAACTTGTATTAAATAATCCTGCAAAGGCAATTAATATTGTTGTTATTGCCACTAGTGCTATTCCATCCATACTTAGATTATTTAGTAAACTTGCAATCCATCCAAGAATAACTAAACCTATATTTGATTGCTTCCAAAATGCTAGGAACTGTGAATATACAAATATTAATAGTATTATTGATCCTATATTTTTAAAACTATTATTAGCTTTTTCTATTAGTTCTTTATCATTTTTTAATGTTTTTGCACCTATACCATATGCAAGCCCTGTTACTATAAATAGTATTGCTACCATAAATGAAAAACCATCTTGAAAATATGAATTTTGTCCAAATATTTGATTTAAATATATTTTTTCATTCATATCTAGAAGTAATCCAGATCCTGGTAAATTTGGTATTATCATATATATGAATAATAATATTATTATTATTGCTGTAATTAGGGCATTTCTTAATCCTATTTTACTGTTTTTTTCAAATGCTATTTTCTTTTGTTCTTCTTCTTCTATATCACTTAGCATTATTTCACTTGTTTGAAGTGTTTTTCCTGTTACTTTATCATATCTACGATATTTGGGTATTTTAGGCGATATAATCTTCTCAATTATTGGCGTACCCACAAATGGTAATATTATTGATGATACTATTATAAATATTAAGTTTGAAGTTAAGCTTATATGTGTTGTATTATCAATAAGATTGGCTGCTGCTTTTGTATAAGGAATTAAAAATACTTCTTGACTTCCTACAAATAGTGTTACACCATATCCAAATGCAACTCCACAGAATGCAGTTACTATACCAAGAAGTGGATTTCTTCCTTCTTTCTCATATATTATAGCTATTAAAGGTATTAGTATTGCATAACCTACTTCATTTATTATTGATGATATAATACCTAAAAATAACACTATAAATGTTAATTGATATTTTGATAGTTTTCTTACATATTTTGTTGAGATAATATCAATTAATCCTGTACCATCTGCTATACTAACACCTACTAATGAAACTAATAGCATGCATAATGGGGTAAATCCCATAAAATTTCTTATTGTATTACTTATTAAATATTTTAAATTATCATAGCTAAACAAATTTTCTACTACCACTAGTTTTGGTATTAAATCTGTCCCTGATGTATTTACGATATTATAAGTTGCTTGGGTTTCAAAAGCTGATAATATTAAACTTAATATCATTATTAATAATATTCCGATGAAAAACATTGTAATAGGATGAAAATAGAATTTTTTTAATTTTAATTTTCTTTTTTCTATCATTTTACTCACCGCCTGTAACTACTTTTTTTATTTTTTTATTAAAATCTACTCTAGGTATAAATAGAGTTCTTCCACATGTAGTGCATTTTATTTTTATATCTGCACCAAGTCTGATTATTTCCCATTCAAAACCTCCACATGGATGTTTCTTTTTTAATAGTACTCTTGTTCCTATTTCATATTCTAGATTATTCATAAATACCTCTATTTATCTAAATGCATTATTTCAAGTAGTCTATTTAAATCATTTGAGTTAGTAAAAGATATTTGTATTTTATTGCTTTTAATTTTTACTTTTGTTCCTAATTTTTCACTTATCATATCCTCTAGATAAGAATAAATGTTATCTTTTTTAACTTTTTCTTTTGGAACTGAATTTTTGTTTACTCTATTATATTCATCAGGTGATGATGTAATATTTTCAAGTTCATGTACACTAATTCCATCTATTATTATTTTATCGGTCAATTCTTTGATTTGATATTTATCTTCTAATTTACTAAGTATTTTAGCATGTCCCATCGAAATTTTCTTTTCATTTATTAGATTTTGTGTTTCTTGTGGTAATTTTAGGAGTCCTAATGTATTAGTTATATAAGATCTACTTTTTCCAACTCTTTTTGATAATTCTTCTTGAGTTAAATTTAATGTCTCAGAAATTTTCTTATATGCGTTAGCTTCTTCTATCGGTGTTAAATCCTCTCTTTGTAAGTTTTCAAGAAGAGCTATTTCCATCATCTCTGTGTCATTAAATTCTCTTATAATTGCTGGAATTTCTGTTAATCCTGCTAATATTGATGCTTTAACACGACGTTCTCCTGCTATTATTTCATATCCTTTGATACTTGGCTTGACTATTATTGGTTGAAAAACACCATGTTCTTTTATGGATTCAGCTAGTTCTTCTAGTGCTTTTTCATCAAATATTTTTCGTGGCTGATAAGGATTACTTCTTAAATCAGCTAGTTTTACCATTACTATTTCATCTTTTGGTGTCGTTGTTATAATTTTTTCTTCAACTTGTGTAAAATCTATTGGTTCGCTGTTAAATAATTCTTCTAAGCCTTTCCCCAAAGCTTTTCTTGGTATATTATTTTCCATTTCTTTCAATCACTTCCTTAGCCAAATTTAAATAAGCGGCTGATCCCCTACTTTTTGGATCGTATGCTATTATAGGTTCTCCGTGTGATGGTGCCTCTGTCAATCTTACTAATCTTGGAATAATCGTGTTATAAACTTTTTCTTTAAAGAATTTTCTTATATCATCTACTACTTCTATTCCTAAATTAGTTCTAGAATCAAGCATAGTTAGTAGCACTCCTTCAATTTCTAATGTTGGGTTAAGTTGCTTTTGTGCTAGCATTATTGTGTTTAATAATTGCATGATTCCTTCTAAGGCAAAGAATTCACACTGTACTGGTATTATTACTGAATTTGATGCAGTTAATGCATTTGTTGTTATTAAACCAAGTGAAGGAGGACAATCTATTATTATGTAATCAAATGTATTCTTTAATGGTTCTAGCGCATTTTTTAGTTGCGCACCTTTTGTAAAACCAGGATCATGCTGACCTCTTTCTATTAATTCTATATCTAGTCCTGCTAAATTTATTGTAGCTGGTATTACATATAATTCATCATATTTTGTTTTTATTATTGCTTCTTTTATATCACATTTTGATGTTAAAACATCATATATACTTCTTGATATATCTGCTTTATTTATTCCTACACCTGTAGTCGTATTTCCTTGAGGGTCTAAATCAATTAGTAATACCTTCTTTTTTAATACTGCTAATGATGCGGAAAGATTAATACTTGTTGTAGTTTTACCTACACCACCTTTTTGATTAACTAATGAAATAATCTTACCCATCTATATCACCTTTCTCACTTTTTCTTACATTCTTTATTGTATCAAAATTTATTCTTTTTGGAAACTAAATGTCAAAAAAAGTTGAAATATTCAACCTTTTTATTAACTATTTTTATCTATTCTAATTACTATCTGGTACTGATTTTCGAAATCAATTTCATCTGTGTCTATTTTAGCGCCACTTTTTTCTAGCATTTGAATTGTATCTCTTATTTGTTGAACCATTTGGTGAATACTATATTCTTTTGCTTTTTCTTTTGGAGGTAATTTATATGTCTCTTCTATTAATGCCATTCCTAAGGATTTATTTTCTTGTTCCTTTTGTTTGCTCTTTTGTTGTTTTGGTTGGAAGAAAGATAGATTTTGACTCATTGTATTTATACTATCTTGATTCTTTTCCATTTCTAAAGGTTCCTTATAATTCTTTATGTATGCATCAGATGTTGATGAAATGTTTGGTAAATCTACATTTTTTAGATCACTTGTTTGAAAATACTCATTTCTGTTTAATTCTGATTTTGATGCATTTCTATCTACCATATCAATAGTTGCATTAAAATCTTTTTCTTTTGGTTTAATGTTTAATAAACTGTCTAAATCATTCGAAATCTTTTGTTTTTGGTTTTGAACAGGAGAATTAGTTTTTTCTTGAATTGTTTTTTCATTATTAGTAGGTAAATCTATTTTTGTTTCAAATGATTGTTCTTTTTGATCAAAGCCCATTAGTTTATTGATATCCATAGAATCTGTTTTTATTTGTGATACATCTGGTTTAAGACTAGCTGTTGTATTTGTATTATTTAAAACAGAAGAATCAAAATGTTGATTACTTTCATTAATATCATCTTCATCTACTTCTCCATAATTTATTATATCACTTGGTAATGTTGGTAAAACTTTTGAATTATCTATAGTTTCTTGTCCTATATTCTTATCATTCTCTTCTGGTAATCTAAAGTTATCTGGAATTCCTCCAGGAATGCTTTCATTATCAAAAGTTGTATTCTCCATCAAATTCATATTTTCACCACCGTTTGAATTTTGCATTATGTTAGAAGGTATAGGCATTTGATTATCATTTTGTTTTTCTTCAAGTTTTTTTATTTCTTCTTCTAGTTTTCTGACACTCATTTTTTCATCTATTACTCGTTTTAATAACATTCTTTGTTCTTCTGGATTTTTTGCATTTAATAAAGTTCTAGCATGTCTTTCTGATATTTCCTCTTTTAATAGTGCATTTTGAACTTCATCAGTTAGCGCTAATAAACGAAGCTTATTTGATACTGCAGATTGACTTTTTCCCATTGTTCTTGCAAGTGAATCTTGTGTCATCTCATCCAATTCAAGTATTTTTTGATATGTTCTTGCTTCTTCAATTGGATTTAAATTTCTTCTTTGCAAATTTTCAAGTAGTGCTACCTTTGCTGCCTCTTTATCGTCTAAATTATTTATTATTGCTGGTATTTTAGTCATACCTGCAAGTGCTGATGCTTTGTATCTTCTTTCACCAGCAATAATTTCATATTTATTATTAACTTGTCTTACAATTATAGGCTGAATAACCCCATGTTCCTTAATTGATGCAGCTAGCTCTTTTAGTGCACGTTCATCAAATACTTCTCTAGGTTGAAATCTATTTGGTATTATATCGTCTAAATGAAGACTTATTACTTCTTGACCTGACTGCATGAATAACCCTTCTTTCTATTCTTTTATATTCTTATCTATCTTATATTATATCACTCATTATTTCTTATGACAAGGAAAACAATTTTATTATTAATTAAAAAAAGAGCTTTTAAACTCTTCTAATAACAAGAATGTTTCTTATGCTATTTTCTTTTGGAAGATAAAATTCTTCGCGTTTTGATATTTGTAATTTGTATTTTTTTAATTCTTTCTGTGACTCAATTATTTCTTTATCTATATTAGCTTTTAAAGGTATAAATAGAGTAGTAGAATCAATTATTCTATTAGTATAGTTAAGTAATTTAGATAAATTAGCTACAGCTCTCGTAGTTATTATATCGTAATGTTTATCTTTTATATTTTCTATTCTTTCATGAATGGTTTCTATATCTTTCAAATCTAATTTTTTAATCACTTCATTTAAAAAATTAATTCTTTTTTGTAATGAATCTACTAATGTTATTTTTAAATTTGGATACATTATTTTTAACACCATTCCTGGAAACCCTGCACCTGTACCAAAATCAAGTAGAGTAGAGTACTTATCTAAATTTACAACTTTTCTAATAGTTAAGCTATCGTAGAAATGCTTAAGATAAACATCTTTTTCTTCTGTTATTCTTGTTAGATTAATATTATTATTCCATTCTATTAATAATTTATAATACTCTTCTAATTGATTTATTTGATGTGGAGTAGGGGTGATTCCCATTTTTTCTAATTCTAATAAAAATTCTTCTTTAGTCATTTTTACCATATTCCTTTTTTAAATACACTGAAAGTATTGATATATCTGAAGGATTAACACCACTTATTCTTATTGCCTGAGCTATAGTTGTTGGCCTTACTTCTTTTAATTTTTGTCTTGCTTCAGATGCTATATTTTTAATCTTATCATAGTCAATATCAGTAGGTATTTGTTTTTTCTCTAATTTTAACATTTTTTCTGCTTCTTTGTATGCTTTTTTAATATATCCTTCATATTTAAAATAAATACTAACTTGTTCTTTTATTTCTTCGCTATATGGTATTTCAATAAAGTTTTCTAGAAATTCAATTGTTATTTCAGGCCTTTTGATTAATTGTTCATAGGATAGAGTAGAAGAGGGAATAGGGATATTTTGCTTATTAAATACCTCTTTTTCTTTTTCTGTTATTTTTAGTTTGTTTTTTGAAAATAAATCTATTAACTCTTTTATTTCATTTTTCTTTTTATTTAATTTGTCTATTTGATTATTATCTATTAAGCCAACTTCATATCCATAATCTCTTAGTCTTAAATCTGCGTTATCGCTTCTTAGAAGTAATCTAAACTCAGCACGACTTGTTAATAATCTATATGGATCTCTAATTCCTTTTGTAATTAGATCATCTATTAATACACCTATATATGCTTCATTTCTTTTTAGTATTAGAGGTTTTTTACCTTCTAATTTTAAACTTGCATTAATTCCTGCCATTAATCCTTGACATGCGGCTTCCTCATAACCACTTGTTCCATTTATTTGACCAGCTGTAAATAAGTTTTTTAGTATTTTTGTTTCTAGTGAAGCATTCAATTGAGTAGGGTAGATTGCATCATATTCTATTGCGTAACCATATTTTAGTATTTTTGCATTTTCTAGTCCTGGAAGACTGTGCACCATTTTTTCTTGAACTTCTTTTGGCATAGAAGTAGAAAAACCTTGCAAATAAATATCATCATAATATCGACTTTCTGGCTCTATAAACAATTGATGTCTCTCTTTATCCTTAAATCTTACAACTTTATCTTCTATCGATGGACAGTATCTTGGACCAATTCCTTCTATATCATCAAGTGCGCCGTACATACTTGACTTATTTAAATTTTCTATTATTATTTTATGAGTTTCTGGAGTTGTATAAGTAAGATAACATGGCTCTTGCTCTTCAATTTTATAACATGGCTCTAAATCAAAACTAAATGTTAAATATTTATCATCACCTGGCTCTAACTTTGTTTTTGAAAAATCTATAGTTTTTCTATCCAATCTTTGAGGTGTACCAGTTTTTAATCTTTTTATAGTAAAACCATACTCTTTTAATTTATCACTTAAATGATTAGACGGCTTTTCTCCATGTGGGCCTTGTCTTGTTCTAGTTGAACCTACTAAAATGTCTGCTTTTAAATATGTTCCGGTTGTTAATATTACTATGTTAGATTCTATTTTTGTGCCATCCTCTAAAATAATTCCTTTTACTTCATCGTTTTCTACTATTAAATCTTCTACCATTGCTTCTTTTATTTCGAGGTTTTTTAATGATGTTAGATGATTCATCATTTCCTTTGGATAAGCTATTTTATCTCCTTGAGCTCTTAATGATTGAACTGCAGGACCTTTAGCACTGTTTAACATTTTTATTTGAAGATGAGTTTTATCAGCTATTTTTCCCATTACTCCACCTAGTGCATCTATTTCTCTAACTACTATACCTTTAGCACTTCCACCAATATGTGGATTGCATGGCATATCAGCAATATTCTTAATGTTCCCCGTTACAAGTAATGTTTTGTGACCTTTCCTTGCACAGCTTGAAGCTGCTTCACATCCAGCATGACCTCCACCTACAACTATTATTTCATACATTTTTACACCTTCTTTATTTTCCTAAACAAAATCTCTTGAACATTTCATCTAGTAATTCTTCTTCATATGAAGTACCATTAATCTTTCCTAATTCTTCCCATATGTTTTTTATATCTAATTCAATCATATCTATTGGCATATTATTCTTTAAACTATTTTCTACTTCTCCTACACTTTTTAAGCAATTTTTTAATATACTTATACTTCTTGCATTACTTAAATATGTGGGGTCTTTAGTTTCTAAATTTCCAATATTAAATAATTCAATTATTTTTTCTTTTAATTCTTCAAGTCCTTTATTATTTATAATACTTAGTTTTATTATTCTATTATTATTTAATTCTAATTCATTTATATTAATCTTACTTGGTAAATCTGTTTTGTTAATTAATACTAAGTAATTTTTATCTTTTACCTGTTCTAATAATTCTTTAACATCGGATGTTAATTCTTCGTTATTATTTATTACAAATAAAACTAAATCTGATTCATTCATCATTTTTATACTTTTTTCTACTCCTAAAGATTCAACTTTATCATCTGTTTCTCTAATACCGGCAGTATCTATTATATTAAGAATTATTCCATTTATTTTTATTTGGCCTTCGACAATATCTCTTGTTGTTCCTGCTATATCAGTAACTATTGCTTTTTCTTCTTCTAATAGTGCATTTAATAATGAACTTTTCCCAACATTTGGTCTTCCTATTATTGATGTTTTAATACCTTCTTTTATTATTTTCCCATTTTCTGATTCTTTTAATATTTTTTCAATTCTTTCTCTTAATTTAGTAATTTTAGGTATCATTATATCATTTGTTATTTCTTCGACATCATCATATTCAGGATAATCAATATTTACATTTATATTTGATATTATTTGAATCATATCATCTCTTAATTCGTTTATTAGATTTGATGTTTTTCCACTTAATTGATTTGTTGCCATTTTTCTTTGAATTTCTGTCTTTGAATCAATCATATCCATAACTGCTTCTGCTTCTAGCAAATCAATTCTTCCATTTAAAAATGCCCTTTTTGTAAATTCACCTGGTTCTGCTAAACGACAACCTTTTTCTATTAGTAATTCAAGTACTTTATTTGTTGGTGCTATTCCTCCATGTGTATTTATTTCTACTGTATCTTCTGCTGTAAAAGTTTTTGGTGCTTTCATTACTGTAACTAATACTTCATCTATTATTTCTTTGTTATCATCAATTATATGACCATAATTAATAGTATGTGATTCTACTTTTGTTAAATCTTTGCAACTAAAAATACTATTTACTATTGAAATTGATTCTTCACCACTTACTCTAATTATTGATATAGCACCAATTCCTAAAGAAGTTGAAATTGCAACAATTGTGTCATTCATAAATATACCCCTTTCTTTGTGTGTAAGTTCGAGCTGTGCTTATTATATCACAATCTGAATAAAATAGATAGATTTTTATTATATATATAATTATTAAAATTTTATAATTATACTTTTTTTTTATTTTTTATTTTGTTATAATTAATAATGATAATAAAGGGTGTGTAATGATGCTAGGAAATATAATTGAAATTAATGATAACAAAGTTACTTTAAAACTTTCTATTGATATTAATTCTCAACCTAATTTAGTTAATCTTCATGTTATATTTGAGGATAAAAGTAAACGAATAGTAGGGGAGGTTTCAAAAGTTACTCAGGAATTAATGTTTATAAATATTGTTGGTGAAATAGAAAATGGTGTATTTATATCTGGTGGTTCTGCTAGACCTTCTTTTATGTCTAAAGTTAGAATAATCACCTTAGAAGAGTTGGAACTTGTATTTGGTTCTCAAGTTTTAAAAGATGGATATACTAATTTTGGTACTAGTAATGTATATGCTAATTATAAAATTAATGTTAGTATCAATGAATTTTTTAGTAATCATTTTGCTATTATTGGGAATTCTGGTGCGGGTAAAAGTTGTACTGTTTCATCAATAATTCAAAAACTTTTCAGAAATAATAAACCTCCTGTTAATTCTAGTATTTTTTTCTTTGATGCATATGGTGAATATAATAATGCGTTTTCAACATTACACACTGAAAATAATCTCTTAAATTATAAGTCATATACTACAAATCCTCAAGATAAAGAAAATCTTCTTAGAATACCTATATGGCTTCTTGATGTAGATGACTTAGCTTTACTTTTAGATGTAGATAATCCAGCTCAACTTCCTATTATTGAGAAGACTTTAAAATTAGTGCCTATATTAACTGGGTCTTCTGAAAATACTATAAAAAGAAAAAATGATATAATTGCTAGAGCTGTTCAAGATATTTTATTATCTGGTAATGGTTCTGTTAAGATTCATGATCAAGTTATTGCAGTTCTTACTAAATTTAATACTGAGAGCTTGAATTTGGAAACTCAAATAGTTCAACCTGGATATACAAGAACTTTAAAACAATGCTTATTTGTTGATAAAACTGGAAAAATGCAAGATATGGAAGTAGTAGTTGAGTTTATTAGAGATTATATTATTGATGAAGATATAGATATTCCAGAAGATGAACTTAATAAATATTATAGTTTACAAGATTTAGAACTTGCGAATGAATTTGCTTTAATTAGTGAAGGTATTTTAAAAAGTGATAAAGTTTTTGATTATGCTAATGTTATTAATGTTAGACTTCATACACTTGCTTCTGGTGAGAATGCTAAATATTTTACTTATGATAAATATGTTGATAGAAATCAATTTATTGATAAATTACTAATTGATAGAACTACTGGTGGCAGATGCCAACTTGTTAATTTTAATATTAATTATGTTGATGATAGAATTGCTAAAGTTATAACTAAAATAATTTCAAAAATGTTATTTGTGAGAAGTAGTTTAACTGTTCCTAGAGGTTCTAAATCTTATCATATTATTGTTGAAGAAGCTCATAGATATGTTCAAAATGATAGGGATGTTCAATTACTAGGATATAATATTTTTGAACGTATAACTAAAGAAGGACGTAAGTATGGATGCTTTTTAGGCCTTATTACTCAAAGACCATCTGAACTTTCTGATACATGTATTTCACAGTGTTCTAACTTTATTGCTTTTAGAACACTTCATCCAAAAGATTTATCATATATAAAAGAAATGGTTCCTAATGTTACTAGTGAAATTATTTTGCAACTTAAAAATTTAAAACCAGGTAATTGTATTGCATTTGGTTCAGCTTTTAAAGTTCCTACTTCTTTGTATATTGATATTCCAAATCCTAGACCATTATCTAATAATGTTGATTTACAAATGGTTTGGTATAATAGTTCAAATAATACTCAGATTTTATCTGATGATGTAAATGTTATTATGGCAACACAAATTGAGAATAGTTTGCCACAACCTACGACAGGTAATAAGTTTATTAATTATGTAGATGAACCTATAAAGGAGATTACTGATTCTAATATTAGTAGTCCTTCTTTACCAGCACCTAATCAAAATTTAATTCAAAATAATTCTTAAAAAAAATCATATCAAACTGATATGATTTTTTAATCTTCTTTTGGTTTTAAAACAACACATCTATTTGGCTCTTCGCCAATACTTTCTGTATATACTTTTTTATTATTTGTTAAGGCATTATGAATAATTCTTCTTTCATACGAATTCATTGAATCTAGTTTTACTTCTACTTTCGATGTTGCAACTTCACGAGCTATTCTCTTTGCTAAGAAAACTAAGTTCTTTTCTTTCTTCTCTTGATAATTACTTACATCAATTACAAATTTTAAATTATTATTAATTTCTTTTTTTATTGCCTGACCAATTATATGTCTTAATGCTTTTAAATTTTTTCCTTCTCTTCCAATTAGTAATGCGTCATTATCAGAATATACTTTAAATGTCGGTGTTTCTTGTTTATTAAAAATTTCTATTTGTACTGAGAATCCCATATTTTTTAAAATGGAATATGTGTAGTCTTTAATAAACTGGATTACTTCTCTCTTTTCTATTACTTCTATTTCAACTTTTTTAGAAAATAATGTTTTTTTTGTATCAACTTCACTTATTATTAAATTATTTTCATCTTGTTCTTCTAATTTAATTTTTGCTTCTTTTATTGCTTCTTCTTTTGTTTTACCTGTAAATCTATGCTTTTCCATAACTTCTTTTACTTCCTTTCAATGTTTTATTGTTATTTTTCATTGATTTTCTTACTATTTTGTTTTGTATTATTGTAAATAAGTTATTAAAGAACCAGTAAATACATAATGCAGATGGCATAAATAATGCTGTTACAATTATCATTATACTCATGAATATTGGCATTTGTTTCATATTTGGATCAACTTGATCACTTGACATACTCATTTTAAATGAATAGAAAGTTGAAACTGCTATTAATATCATTAATATTATATACATATATAGATTAGATCTTCCAAATCCTACAAATGGTGTTGTTCCTAATTGAATAGTTAAAAAAGAATCTTCAAAGATTGCTGGGAATCTTTGAACTGCTTCATAGAAAGCTATAAATATTGGTAATTGTATGAAAGATACTAAACATCCTGAAATTGGGTTAATGTTATACTTTTTATAAAGCATCATCATTTCTTGACTTTGTTTAGATAAAGATTCTTCATCTTGTTTTCCTTCATATTTTTTTTGGATTCTTTTCATTTCTGGATTTATTTCTTGCATCATTTGAGATTGCTTCATTGTTTTTTTAGTAACTGGATATGTAGCTAGTCTAATAATTAATAGTACTAGTACAATTGATATAGCATAATTCTTTGTGGCAAGTCCTAATTTTAATATTACATATGCTAGTGGTTTAACAAAAATTGTTGTCCATATTCCTTCATATTTACCTGAAGTTAATTTAAAACTATCACAATCTGGTAATTTATCTATATTTACTTTATATTTTTTATATTGTTTTATTGATTCCTTATTGGTAGGCTTACATAGTATATTTTCTACTAAATTCTGACCTGTTTCATTGTTTTTAACTGTTTTTTTATTTTTATCTACTAGTGTTTTTGTACAACCAGTTGTAAATGTTATTATTAATAATGCTATTAATATTATTTTTTGTATTCTTTTATTATTTTTGCTCATTTTTTTCTCCTTTTCTGAGTAGATAAAATAAATTTTCTTTCATTTCATCAAAACTTATTGATAAAGCACTACTCCTTAATATTATAATATAATCTTTGGAATTTACATAGTGTTTTCTATATATATCTATAATACTTCTAATTTTTCTTTTGTATTTATTTCTTATTACTGCATTTCCTATCTTTTTTCCTACTGAGATACCAAAGCAATCATATCCTTTTTTGTTTTCTATATTATATATAACAAAATATTTATTCTTTTTACAAAATCCATTTTTTATAATATTATTAAATTCTTCTTTAGTTTTTACAATATTCTTTTTTTTCATAAACTCTCCTTATATTTAAAAAAACCACTATTTACACAGTGGAATTATTTACAAAGAGTTTTACGACCTTTGCGACGACGACGATTTAATATATTTGTTTTTTTACGTGCAAAAAAACCTAATTTCTTCTTTTTATTACGATTATTTGGTTGATAAGTTCTCTTCATTTTTTTCCACCTCCAGACATAAATCTACATTATTATAATAAAAAAAATGATATTTTGTCAACAAAATGCTTAAAATTTTATTGTTTGATAAATTAAATTATTATTTATTCCACATTATTAACATTGATGTTAAAAACTTTTATAACTATGTTAATTCTATTTTTGTGGAAAATGTGGAAAATATAAAAAGTTGTTATTATTAGGGATTTTTGTATGTGGATTTTTTTGGGGATTTTATGTTAACTCAAAATTTCACGAATAAATTATTTTCTTTATTGTTATAATTTTTGTTAAAAAATAAATATATTTCTTCTGTAATCTTTGATTATATTTAGTATTTATGGTTTGTTTATTACTATATATTATTTTTATCCTTTATTTATAAGGGTTTTCTTACTTTTTTTTTATAATTTAAATTTTTTTTCATTTTTTTGTTTCTTTTTTTAAATTTTTGAATTAGAATAGTGTTGTAAATTTTACTTTTTGGGGAGGATGGTATAATGAATGTAGAAGTATTATGGCAAAAATTCTTAGATAATATAAAGAATGAGTTATCCTCCTTAGCTTTTGATACTTGGTTTAAATCTTCTAAATTGTATAAGATTGAAAATGGGATAGCAATTATAATTGTTCCTATGCAAATTCATAAGAAGCATATGGAAGATAATTATTTAGAGCAAATAAAAGAAATATTTAATAGAATTACTGAGACTAATTTTGAAATTGAGTTTTTATTAGAAGAGGAAGTTGAAAAATTAGAAAAGAAAGCACAAGAAATAAAGAGTGAACAAATACCTGCTGGAATTCCAAAAATGAGTAGAGAACAAAGCAATTTGAAACCTGAATATACATTTGATAATTTTATAGTTGGAAACAGTAATAAATTTGCTCATGCTGCTGCACTTTCTGTAGCTGAAAATCCTGGAAAAATGTATAATCCTTTGTTTTTATATGGTAATAGTGGTTTAGGTAAAACTCATTTAATGCATGCTATTGGTAATTATATTTCTCAAAATAGTAATAGAAGAGTATTATATGTATCAAGTAATGATTTTATTAACGATTTCGTAAAAATACAAAGAAAAAGTCAAAAAGATAATAATATGGATAATATGGATTTTTTCAAATCAAAATATAGAGATATAGATGTATTAATAATAGATGATATTCAGTATTTAGGTGGTGCAAATGCTACACAACAGGAATTCTTTCATACTTTTAATACTTTATATAGTGATTCAAAGCAAATTATTATTTCATCTGATAAATCTCCTGATGATTTACAAAAACTCGAAGATAGGCTTAAAACTAGGTTTTGCTGGGGTCTTACAGTAAATATTTTTCCACCTGATTATAATTTAAAAGTCGAAATATTGAGAAAGAAGATTATTTCTGGTAATATAGAACAAAAGATTAATGATGATGTAATAGAATATATGGCTTCTAATATTGGTAGTGATGTTAGGCATTTAGAAGGGGCTATGACACGATTAGTAGCATACTCAGCTATGATGGGTGGAGCTGAAATTAATCTAGATCTTGCTATAGAAGCATTAAAAGACTTTATAAGTAATGGTATATGTGAAAAAGATGATATTCATCGTATACAAAAAGTTGTTGCTGAAGAATTTCAAATTTCTGTAGAAGATATGAGAAGTAAAAAAAGAAATGCTAATATTGCTTATCCAAGGCAAATAGCAATGTATCTATGTAGAAAATTAACCTCTGAGTCTTTTCCTAAAATTGGTACAGATTTCGGTGGTAAAGATCATTCAACTGTTATGTTTTCAGTAGAGAAAATAGAAAAAGAAATGAAAGAAAATCCAGATTTAGTTAAGACAATTAATAAGTGTATTGAGCGAATAGAGAAGTAATTGTTAAAAAAAACTAAAAAATGAGTTTTTTTCCACATAGTAAATTTTTAAAAATAGGTTATAATATAAAGAAAAAGTCAGTTATTAACTTTTTCCACAGTAATAATAACAATAATAATTAAGAAAGAAGGAATTAATATGAAATTAACAATTAAAAAAGAAATTTTACTAGATGCTTTAAATAAGGTATCAAAAGCAATTTCAACTAAGAATCTTATACCTGTTTTAGCAGGTATCAAATTTGAACTTACAAAGAAAAGATTAACTTTAACAGCTTCTGATAATGAAATTACAATTCAAACATATATAGATTGTAATAACAATGATGATGTTATTGTTGGTGATGAAGGTAATATTATTATTCAAGGAAAATATGTTTTAGATATTGTTAGAAAATTACCAGATGAATTTATTAATATAGAAGTTATTGATGAATTAAAAATTTTAATTTATACAGAAAATAGTGAATTTAATTTAAATGGTATATCAGAAAGTGAATATCCTTCTATTAATTTAGAAGAAAGTAAGAAAAAAATTGATGTAAGTTGTAGTGTATTTAAGGATATTGTTAATCAAACAGCTTTTGCTGCCTCAAATGAAGAGACGAAACCTGTTCTTACTGGGATTAACTTTAATATAGTTGGTGATATTTTAGAATGTAATTGTACAGATAGTTATAGATTAGCAAGAAAAGTAGTAAAATTAAATAAGGCTAGTGAAGAAAATTATAATATAGTTATTCCAAGTCATAATATTATTGAGTTTTCAAGATTAATTAATGATTCTGAAGATGATATAGTAGAAGTTCATATTTTCAATAATAAAGTTTTATTTAAATATGGGTCTTTATTATTTCAAACTCGTTTAATTAATGGAACTTATCCAAATACAAGTAATTTGTTGCCAACTGAAGTTAATTTAGTTATTACTGCTAATTTAAATGAATTTTATAGTGTTATTGATAGAGCAAGTATTCTTACAAGTGATAAAGATAAAAATATAGTTACACTTGAGACTGATGGTGATACTTTATTATTAAAATCTTCTTCATTAGAAATTGGAAGAGTTGAGGAAAAAATGAGAATTAGTAAAAGTAATAAAGATGATATTAGAATATCATTTAGTGCTAAGTATATGATGGAAGCATTAAAATCATTTAATTCAGATACTATTGATATCAATTATGTTGGTGAAGTAAAACCAATTATTGTTAAATCAAGTGAAGACGAAACTTTAACTCAATTAGTCTTACCAATTAGGACATATTAATACTTTAATCCACATTCTTTGTGGATTTTTTTTTATTTTTTTATTAGTGACATATTTTGACATTTTTTTCACATTTTTTGTGGTAAATTCTTTTTGAAAGCAAAAATTATGCTTTCTTAAGGGGGATAAAAATGAAAGAATATGAAATTAATGAAGGAACGCTTGCAATAATTGCAAATGGTAAAGGAAAAAGTAGAATTATAGAAGATTCTAATAATTATGTTGTTGATCAAAGTCCTTTTGATGTTATGGAACACAGTTGTAAGTATTTTGGTAGTTCTTATGAAGGAAGAAAGCAGGGTTCAAAGGAAGTAATAGGTGCTAATTATAAATTACCTATTATAGTAGAAGATGGAAGAAATTTAGTGTTTTTCCCGACAACTTCAATAGAAGATGAAGAGTGTATGTGGATTGCAGTCAATAAAATTAAAACATATGAACCATTTGATTATAATACTACTAAAATTACATTTTATACTAATCAATTTATAATAATTCCATTATCATATAGATCTGTGCAAAATCAAATATTTAGAGCTACCAGATTAAGTTATATAATAAATGAACGAAAGAAAAAATCCAATTAACTTACTTGGATTTTTTTTTATGAAAAAAGTTAAAATAATTTATAAAAAAATAGCTTTTTAGCCATTCTTATGATATAATATTAACGTATGTATAGGAATACCGAATAGGGGAATAGGTGATTTTATTGGTCGGATTTTAGTGTTTAAATGAAATTAACAAAAATTAATCTATTAAATTTTAGAAATTATGGTAGATTGAGTATTTCTCTTAATAAAAGTATGAATATTTTTATTGGAGATAATGCTCAAGGAAAAACTAATATATTAGAAGCTATTAGCTTTTTATCATTGACGAAATCTTTTAGAGTTATCAATGAACCTGATTTAATAAAATTTAGTAAAGAAAGAGCTGTTGTTAAGGGTAAAGTAAAAGATGAAAATAGTATAAAAGAGCTTGAAATTGATGTGGAAAAAGGCAAGAAGAGTTTATTTATAAATAAAACTCAAATTAGAAGGACATCTGATTATATTTCAAATTTAATTACTATATCATTTACTCCTGATGATTTAGAGATAATTAAAAGTTCCCCTAGTGTTAGAAGAAATATACTTAACATACAAATAAGTCAATTATCAAAAACGTATCTAATTACTTATAATGAATACAATAAGATTTTAAAAACTAGAAATGAATATTTGAAGACATTGTTTTCAAATTCATTAGCTGATAAGAACTATTTTGATATTTTGACTGATAAATTAATTAGTAAAGCAGTTACCATATATAAAATGAGAAAAGAGTATATTGAGCTAGTTAATCAAAATATCAGTAGTATATATCAAAAAATTGGTTCTAGTAAAGAAAAATTAGTTTTAAAATATGAACCAAATGTAGAATTTTCAAGTTTTGAAGATGAATTAATAAAAGAAAAACTCATTAAAATTTATAAAAAAAATTATTTTAAAGAATTAAATAATGGGATGACTTTATTTGGTCCACATAGAGATGATTTTTCGTTTTATTTGGAAGATAAAAATTTAAAACTGTATGGTTCACAGGGACAACAAAAATTATCTGTTTTATGTTATAAAATCTCTGAAATAAGTATTTTTGAAAAAATACTAAAAACAAAACCCTTATTGTTATTTGATGATATATTTAGTGAATTAGATATAAAAAAAAGAAATAAACTTTTAAAATATGTGCAGGAAGATATACAATCAATTATAACAACTACTGATATAAAAAATATTAATAAAAAATATTTAGATAATGCATATGTTTTTCAAGTAATTGATGGAAATATAATAAGAAAGTAGGCATTAATATGGATATAGATGAAAAAGTAGAAAACGAATATGATTCTTCGGCTATTCAAGTTTTAGAAGGATTAGAAGCTGTTAGAAAAAGACCAGGTATGTATATTGGTACTACTGATGTAAAAGGTTTACATCACTTAGTTTGGGAAATAGTGGATAATTCAATTGATGAAGCTTTAGCTGGATTTTGTAATAATATTGAAATAATTATAAATAAAGATAATAGCATTACTGTAAAAGACGATGGACGTGGTATTCCGGTAGATGTGCATCCAAAAACTGGAAAAAGTACAGTAGAAACAGTTTATACTGTACTTCATGCTGGTGGAAAATTTGGTGGTGGAGGCTATAAAGTTTCAGGTGGTCTTCATGGAGTAGGAGCAAGTGTTGTTAATGCTTTATCAAAGTGGGTAGAGGTAAAAGTTTTTAAAAATGGTAAAGTTCATTATATAAGATTTGAAAATGGTGGTCATACTGTTGAACCATTACGTGTTATAGATACATGCGAAGAAAATAGGACTGGTACATATGTAACTTTTAAACCAGATCCTGAAATTTTTGATACTGACATTTATGATTATAATACATTGATGGTTAGAGTAAGAGAACTTGCTTTTTTAAATAAGGGATTACGTTTAACATTACGAGATGATAGAGATTTAGATGATACTACTGGTGAAACATTCTTATACGAAGGTGGAATTAGTGAATATGTTAAGTTTATAAATCAAGGAAAAACACCTATTCATGAGGATATTATTCATTTAGAAGGTGAAGAAAATGATGTAATGTTTGAAGTTGCTATGCAATATAATACAGGTTATAACGAGAATATTTATTCATTTGTTAATAATATTAATACTCATGATGGAGGTACACATGAAGAAGGAGTTAGACGTGCTTTAACAAGAGTTATTAATAGTTATGCTAGAAAAGCTAATATATTAAAGGAAAAAGATGAGTCTTTAACTGGTGATGATGTTAAAGAAGGTTTAACAATGATTGTTTCTTGTAAACATCCAAATCCTCAATTTGAAGGACAGACAAAAGGGAGACTTGGAAATTCAGAGGTAAGAAAACTTGCTGATAATGTTTTCTCACAAGGCTTTGAGAAATTTTTACTTGAAAATCCGGATGAAGCTCGTGCAATAGTTGAAAAGGCTATGCTTGCATGTCGTGCTAGAAATGCAGCAAAAAAAGCAAGAGAAATTACTAGAAAAAGTGATTTAGCTGTAACAAATTTCTTTGGAAAATTATCTGATTGTAAAAGTAAAGATCCAAAAGTATCTGAAATATTTATAGTCGAGGGAGATTCTGCCGGTGGTTCTGCTAAGAAAGGTAGAGATTCAATGACACAAGCTATTCTTCCTTTAAGAGGTAAAATACTTAATGTTGAAAAAAATAGACTTGATAGAGCATTAGGAAATGAAGAAATTAGAACAATTATTACTGCATTTGGTACTGGTATAGGTGATGAATTTAATTTAGATAAATTAAGATATGATAAAATTATAATAATGACCGATGCCGATGTTGATGGTTCTCATATTAGAGTTCTTCTTCTAACATTATTTTATCGTTTCTTTAGACCTATAGTTGAAGCAGGACATGTATATGCTGCTCAACCTCCTTTATTTAGAATTATGCATGGTAAAACAAGAAAATATGTATTAGATGAAGCTGAAAAGGAAGCATATTTAGCAACTCTTCCTGAAAATGTACGTCAAAGAGCTGAAATTGCACGTATGAAAGGTCTTGGAGAAATGGATGCTGAGGAACTTAATGAAACAACAATGGATATTGAAAAGCGTATTCTAAGAAAAATTACAGTTAATGATTGTATGCTTGCAGATTCTATGTTTACTAAATTAATGGGTGAAGAAGTAGAACCAAGAAGAAAATTTATTGAGGAGAATGCTAGATTCGTTAAGAATCTTGATATTTAGGAGGTGAGTGTTGATGAATAATGAAGAATTAAATAATATTGAAGAAAATATTAATAATGAAAAAGAAGTAATTGATAATAAAAAGATAGAATCTAATTCTGATGAATTTAATGGTACTTTTCATGAAAGAGACACTCATGATGTTAATGATATTGTAAAAGAAATTAGTGATTCATTTCTTGATTATTCTATGAGTGTAATCACTTCTCGTGCTATTCCTGATTTAAGAGATGGTTTAAAACCTGTTCATAGAAGAATTTTATGGTCTATGTTTGAAGAAGGAAATACTCCTGATAAGCCTCATAAAAAGAGTGCTACTACTGTTGGTTATGTTATGGGACATTATCATCCACATGGTGATAGTTCTATATATGAAGCTATGGTTAGACTTGCACAAGATTTTAATCAAAGATATATGATGGTAGATGGGCATGGTAACTTTGGTAATATTGAAGGTGATGGCGCAGCTGCATATCGTTATACTGAAGCTAGACTTTCTAAGATTTCATTGGAAATGCTTAGGGATATTCGTAAAAATACTGTTGATATGATGCCAAACTTTGATGAAACTAGCCCTGAACCTACAGTTTTACCTTCAAGAATTCCTAATGTTTTAGTAAATGGTTCTATGGGAATTGCTGTTGGTATGGCTACAAATATTCCACCTCATAACTTAAGTGAAGTTATTGATGGATGTGTTGCTTATATTGATAATCCTGATATTGATACTTTAGGACTTATGAATTATATTAAGGGACCTGATTTTCCTACTGGTGGTATTATTTTGGGAAATTCTGGTATTAAACAGGCTTATGAAACTGGTAGAGGTAGTATTACTATACGTAGTAGAGCACAAATTGAAGAATCTGGTAATCATCATCAAATTGTTATTACAGAGGTTCCATATGGTGTTAATACTATGGATTTAAAAAATAAGGTAGCTGAGCTTGTTCATAATAAGACTATTGAGGGTATATCTGATTACCATACTGATTTAAAAGATGGTGTTAAGATTACTATTACATTAAAGAAAGAAGCAAATCCTCAAGTTGTTTTAAATAATTTATATAAGCATACTAATTTTCAGGTTAATTATGGGATTATATTTTTAGTTATTGATATGGGTACTCCTAAAACTTTAGGTTTAAAGGAAATAATTGCTAAATATATAGATCATCAAAAGGAAGTTATTATTAGAAGAACTAAATTTGATTTAAATAAGGCTGAAGAACGTGTTCATATCTTAGAAGGTTATAAGAAAGCTTTAGATAATTTAGATGAAGTAATATCTATAATTAGAAATGCTGAAACTGATGTTGAAGCTAAAGAAAAATTAATTTCTAAATTCAATTTTACTGAGATTCAAGCTGATAGTATACTTGAATTAAAATTACGTCGTTTAACAGGCTTAGAGCGCGAAAAGATTGAGAATGAGTTAAAGGACTTACTTGCTCTAATAAGTGATTTAAAAGCCATTTTAGCTGATGAAAAACGCGTATTAGAGATTATCAAGAATGAATTATTAGAGATTAAGAATAAATATGGTGATGAGAGACGTACTTCAATCGATATGACTGCTATTGATTATATTGAAGATGAATCTTTAATACCTGTTGAAGATATTATAGTCACATTAACTAATAAGGGTTATATAAAACGTCTTAAATCTGATGTTTATAAAACTCAGAATCGTGGTGGCGTTGGAATTAAGGGTATGTCGACAAATGAAGAAGATGTTGTTGAACATTTAATTTCGGCTAAGACACATGATTATATGTTATTCTTCTCAGATAAAGGTAAGGTATATAGAATAAAAGGATATGAAATACCTGAGTTTAGTAGACAATCTAAAGGTTTACCAATTATTAATTTATTACCATTAGAAAAAGATGAGAACATTAGTTCGATTATTAATATTTCTTCAGAAGATAATGATTATAAATATCTTGTATTTATAACAAAGAATGGTTTAGTTAAGAAGACTGCTATTGAAGAATATGATAATATCAGAAATAGTGGTAAGATTGCTATTAATTTACGTGAAAATGATCAATTGATAAGTGTAAGAAAGACTACTGGTAATGATGAAATTGTTATTGGTGCAAGTAATGGTCGTTTAGTTCGTTTTAACGAGGAAGAAGCTAGACCAATGGGTAGAACTTCATCTGGTGTTAAAGGTATAGAATTAGATGGGGCATTTGTTGTAGGTGGAGAAGTTATTCACTCTGATGATTTGATATTAATTGTTACTGATAAAGGTTATGGTAAGCAAACTGATATTAATGAATATAGATTAACTCATAGGGGAAGTAAAGGTGTAAAGGCACTTAATTTAACTGATAAAAATGGTTCTATGATTGCACTAAAAAGAATTGCTTCTAACCAAAAATTAGATTTGATGATTATTACTGATAGTGGTATGGTAATGAGAATGCCGCTTGAACAAGTTTCTACATTAAAAAGAGCAACTCAAGGTTTGAGATTAATAAAATTAAGAGATGATCAATTGGTTGCTAATGTTGCATTAGTTGAAAAATTTGAAGAGGAATCGGATAATGAAAATAAAGATAATAATGAGGATAATTCAGCTAGTGATATTAATAGTAACAATGTTAATGACGATTCAAAAGAATAAATTTAATTTTTAAAGAAAAAGGGATGTTTTCATACATCTCTTTTTATGTTCCACGTGGAACATAAAAAATATTTCCCGGGAAATATTTTTCAACAGCTATTATCTATATATTATTCTTTATTTGAAATTGTCTTATAATATTATTATTAGTTAAGTAAATATGGAAGTGTGATTGAATATTTATGGATAATAATTATTTTTTTATAAACAAATCCTAATGTTCCACGTGGAACATTAAAAATATCCACAGAAATTATTAATAAATTATCTTTTGTTATGATATATTTATATTATTTAGTCTATTATTAAAGAATGTGTATTTTTAGTGATTATATTAACGTAAAAAAATATATTATATATATAATTGCTTTGATTAATTATTAAAAATATTTCCCGGGAAATATTTTTAATAACAATTATATTTATTTATAATTATTTTTATTAATTTTGCTTTATTTTTAGTAAATACAATAGTATGTTTGAATATTTTAAATATTTATTGTTTATTTTTTAATAAAAATTTCTGATGTTCCACGTGGAACATAAAAAAATATCCACAGGTTTTATTAATAAAATATGATTTTTTTAAATTTTATTTGATATTATTTGCTCTATTATTAGAAAATGCGTAATTTTTGCGATTTATATTGATGAAATATATTGTTTTGTATATGTAATTAGTTTGATTAATTATAGGAAATATTTTACTGGCGTTTACATTTAGTTTATGCTATTTATATTTTTTTATAAATTAGCTATTATTTTGGTAAATTAGTTCAATAAGTTGATATGAATTGATAATTGTTATTTATTTTATTGTAAATAAATAATAATGTTTCACGTGGAACATAGAAAATATTTTTGTTATGATTATTATATATAATATTATATATTTTTTTAAATTTTTAATTAATAGTTGTTGATAAAATATATTTTTTATATTAAAATATATGTGATGCAATAAATAGTTATGGAACCAGGTCAGAATCGGAAGATAGCAGCCTTAACATTTATTATTTATGTGCATCTTTTTTTTGGAGGAAATATGGAGAAAAGATTCATTATGATGGCTATAGAAGAGGCTAAGAAAGCTCTTGCAATGGGTGAAGTTCCAGTTGGTGCAGTAATTGTTAAAAATGGAGAAATTATAGCTAAAGCTTATAATAAGAAAGAAAAACTTTGTTGTGTTACTCAACATGCTGAGATAATAGCTATTGAAAAAGCTTCTAAGAAAATAGGTAATTGGCGATTAAATGATTGTGATATATATATTACTTTAGAACCATGTCCTATGTGTGCAAGTGCAATCAAGCAGGCTAGAATTTCTAATATATATTGTGGGTTAAGTAACTCTGATAAAAATAATATAAATATTGTAAAATCTATATTAGATAAGGATAAAATTAATAACTCTTGTAATTATTATTGTGGATATTTTCAATTTGAAATAAAAAATATGATGAAAACTTTTTTTAAAAATGCTAGAAATAGAAATAATTAGTATATATATGATATAATATGTTTAGAGGTGGGTTATATGTATCAAACTTTATATAGAAAGTATAGGCCTAAGGACTTTAATCAAGTCGTTGGTCAAGATGTTATTGTGAAAACTCTTAAAAATTCTATAAAAAATGGGAAAGTTAGTCATGCTTATATGTTTTTTGGGCCTAGAGGTGTCGGTAAAACTTCTATAGCAAAAATTTTTGCACGCACTATAAACTGTAATAATCAAGATGGTAATATTTGTAATAATTGTAATGCTTGTATTTCTTCTTCTAATAAGGAATGTCTTGATATTATAGAGATTGATGCTGCATCTAATAATGGTGTGGATGAAATAAGAGAATTAAGGGATAAGGTTAGTCTTGTTCCTAGTGAATTGAAGTATAAGATTTATATAATTGATGAAGTACATATGCTTACAATACAAGCATTTAATGCTTTACTTAAAACTTTAGAGGAGCCACCAAGTCATGTTATTTTTATTTTAGCAACTACGGATCCACAAAAAGTTCCGGAAACTATTGTTTCGCGTTGTCAATGTTTTTCTTTTAATAGGATTTCTAATAATGATATTGTTTTAAATTTGAAGAAAATATGTGATGCTGAAAATATTGATGTTTCAGATGATGTTTTATTTAAAATATCAGAATTTTCTAATGGTGGAATGAGAGATTCTATAGGTATGCTTGATAAGTTGTATGCTTATTCTGATGATAAGATAACTATGGAGGATTTTATTAAGTTGAATCGTATTGTCTCTAATGAAGATATTTTTAATTTGATTCAGTTTATAGATAATAATCAGATAGATGAAGTTGTAAATTTAATTAATGAGTGGGATAGTAATGGAATAAATATTATTCAAATTATGGATAGTATATTAGAATTTTTGAAGAATATAATATTGTCAATTTTAAAGGGGGAGAATTCTAAGTTTTCAAGTGTAGATAAGTTAATTGATTTAGCTAATCTAATTAACGAAAAAATGTTCGATTTAAAAAAATCTAATTCTCCAAAAATTTATATACAAATTTTGTTCTTAAATTTTATGAATAATTATCAAAATATCAGTAGAAATATTTCCCGGGAAATATTTTCTGCATCAAATGATAATAGTGACTTAATAAAACCTAAAGTTTTTGAAAAAAAATCTGAAAAGGAAACAGTAGTTACTGATGGAGATAATAATCCCAAAATGGAAAAGGTAGTTTCTATATTAGAAAAATCTCAAGATGAAGTTAATAAAGATACCAAAGTATTAGGAAATAATTTAGAAAATTCTAATATAATTGATATTATGATGATTAGATTAAATAATACTTTAGCTGAAGCTGATAAAGCTGAATTATTGAAAGATAAAAATTGCTTTGAAAAGCTAAATGATTTTGTTTTTGATCAGAATATAGGCTATTTAGTATGTAGTTTAATGGATGGCACGCTTAGAGTTTCAAGTAAGAAAAATATTATTTTAAGTTATGAGTATGATTCAATAGTTAAAGATAATTTATGCCATTTGGATGAATTTAATAAGATTTTAAATGAAAAGTTGGGTTTGAATAAGAAAATAGGTATAGTTACTGATTTGGTTTGGGAGAAAGAAAAGGCTAATTATATTTCAAAAATTAAAAATAATGATAAATATACCTATGTAGAAGAACCAGATTTAGTGTATAATAAAGATGTTACATCTACTACTGAAAATGTTGATGATAATTCTATTGGCATTTTTGGTGATATTGTAGAGGTTGAATAGATAGGAGGAATTATAATATGAATATGCAAGCTATGTTAAAACAGGCTCAAAATATGCAAAAGGAAATGTTGAGGGTTAAAGATGAAATAGATAAAACAACTTTTGAAGGTGAAAGTTCATTTGTTAGTGTAACTGTAAATGGTAAAAAAGAGATAGTAGATGTTGTTATAAATGCTGATGAAGTTGATAAAGAAGATTTAGATATGCTTTCTGATTTATTTGTTGTAGCTACTAATAATGCAATGAAAAAAGTAGATGAATATACAGAAAAGAAAATGGCAAAATTTGGTAATATTCCAGGATTATTTTAGGATATAGTATTATGCCGGAGAGTATTAAAAGAGTTATAGAATCTTTTAAAATGTTACCTGGAGTAGGTGAAAAAACTGCTGAGAGATTAGCTTTTTCTATTTTGGATTTTGATGAGGATCAGATTGAACTGTTTTCTAGTAGTATTACTGAAGTAGGAGAAAAAATTAGAAAATGTAGCATTTGTAATAGTTTAACGGAAAATGATGTATGTGATATTTGTTTGGATAAAACAAGAAATCAGAATATTCTATGTGTTGTAGATGATGTTAAAAATGTTTTTATATTTGAAAAAATGGCTATGTTTAATGGGTATTATCATGTTTTAGATGGTTTAATTTCTCCTATGGATGGTGTTAATCCTGAGGATATTGGACTAGAAAGATTATTGGATAGAATTCATAATGCTAATTTTAAAGAAGTAGTTTTTGCGTTTAATCCTAGTATTGAGGCTGAGACAACTTCTATGTATATAAAAAGAATTTTATCTGATTCTGGTTTAATATTTACTAGATTGGCAAGTGGTGTTCCTATGGGTGCAAATATGGAGTATATAGATAGTCTTACATTGGAGAGAGCACTTAATGATAGAAAAGAAGTAGAATAATATTATAATTAAATTCATAATTTTTTTTAGGTGATATTTTGAAGAAAATTATTGATGGGTTAAAAAGAATTATGTTTAGTTGTTTTTTATTATATGGTTATAATTTAATTGCTATAAATTTTAATTTGGTTATACCAATAAATATATTTACTATTTTATTTATAACTTTACTAGGTGCTCCTGGACTTTTTGCACTTGTTTTGTATAATTTATTTACTTTGTGAGGTTATTATGGAAGATGTATTTAAAGAACAACAAATTTTTTTTGATTTTATTATTAATGAATTAAAAAATAAAAAAATTTCTCATGCTTATTTAATAGAAACATATGATTATGATAATATTGATAATTTAGTTACTGAATTACTAAAATTTTTGTTGTGTTCTGATAAATTAAATGATTATAGTCATGAGTGTAAAATTTGCCATTTAATAGATAAAAAAGAATATCCTGATATTAAGTATATAAGGCCTGATGGTTCTTCAATAAAAAAGGAACAACTTTTAAGTTTGATGGATGAATTTAAGAATAAATCTATGTATAATAACAAGCAAATATATGTTATTGAAGATGCTACTAAGTTAAACCAAAGTTCTGCTAATACAATGTTAAAGTTTTTAGAAGAACCGGAAGAAAATATAATTGCAATACTTATTGCTAATAATAGATATAAAGTTATTGATACTATTTTATCTAGATGTCAGGTCATTTCTTTACAAAAAAATGATAAATGCGAAGAATCTGAGGAGATAAATGAACTTTTAAATATTATTTGCGATAATAATAAAAACTTCTTAGATTTAGATAAATTAATGGAAATAATACCTGATAGATTAAATGCATTAGATAAATTAAAACAAGCTGAAAAACTGTTATTTAATAGAATTAATAATAAATATTTGAATTTAACTTCAGCACAGATTATTTCAATAATTTCTATTATTGAAACAGTTATTGAAAGGCTAGAATTTAATGTTAATTATAAATTAATGATTGATTATATGCTTATTAGTGTTTTGGAGGTGACTAAACAGTGAAAACAGTTTTATATTCAAATGACTTTGTTGGTAAATTGTGTTCTTGCTCAGAATTTGAATTGAAAAGAGGTGATTTGATTGTTTTTGAGTCACCAAGTGGTATTTTTTTAGGAAATATATGTAGTGTAGTACATAATGAAAATAAAATTAGTAATGAATGTAGTATTCTTAGAATTGCAACAAAGAAGGATATTGAAAATAATAAATTAAATTCTGAAGAATGTATTGATGTATTGCAGGAAGCAAAAAAAGCTGCTCATAAGTTAGGACTTGATATGATTTTTGTTGAAGCTGTATATACTTTAGATAAGAAAAGGTTGTATATTTCATTTGTTGCTGATAATAGAGTTGATTTTAGAGAATTGGCTAAGAGAATTGCGCAAAAGTATCATTCAAGAATTGAATTTAGACAAATTGGTGTAAGGGATAAAGCTAAAAAAATAGGTGGAATTGGTCCTTGTGGATTAATGTTATGTTGTAATACTTTCTTATCTGATTTTGAAAGTGTATCAATAAATATGGCCAAAAATCAATTGCTTGCATTAAACCCAAATAAAATTAATGGTGTTTGTGGTAGATTAAAATGTTGTTTAAAATATGAAAATGATGTCTATAAGGAGAAAAGAAAAGACTTACCTAAAATAGGTAGTATATATGAGAATGAGAATGGAAAATTTAAAGTTATAGATATTGATATATTACAGGGAAAAATTAAATTAGAATCTGATAATAGAACTGTAATTAACTATACATTAGAGGAATTCAATGAAACAATTAGATGATGTTTTAGGATATCCATTAAAAATTTATCAAGAGAGAAAATGGTTTTGTTTTTCTTTAGATAGTGTTTTACTTGCAAATTTTGTACCTATTAAAATGACGACAAAGAAAATAATGGATTTAGGAACGGGTAATGGAATTATTCCATTGATATTATCTCTTAGAACTAAATCTAGTATATATGGTATTGATATTCAAGAAGATTTGGTTAATCTTGCTAATGAATCAGTTATATATAACAAGTTGGGTTCTCAAGTTTTCATAAGTAATATGGATATAAAACAAATTAAAAATCATATAGAATTATTTAATTCTTTTGATTTAGTCGTTTCCAATCCTCCTTATTTTTATGATTATGAAACTAGTTCAAAAAATCAAGAGATTCATAAAACTATAGCTAGACATGAAATTAAAATTAAATTAGATGATATTTTGTATTCTGCAAGTCTTATTCTTAAAGATGGTGCAACATTTTCTATGATTAATAGGACTGATAGACTTATAGAAATATTGGAAACATTTAGAAAGTATAAAATTGAGCCTAAAAAAATTAAATTTATATATAAAAACTATAATTCTGAATCTAATATGGTGTATATAGAGGGAATTAAAAATGGTCATTGTGGTCTTAAAATATTATCACCATTTATTATTTATAATTTAGACGGATCAAGTTCATTAGAGTATTTGAAAATATGTAAGAAGGTGTTATAATGAGTCAAAAAAGTTATAATGGGAGTCCAACTCTTTATTTTATTCCAACTCCAATAGGTAATTTAGAAGATATTACAATAAGGGCAATAAATACATTGAAGATGGTTGATTTTATATTATGTGAAGATACTAGGGTAACTAGTATTTTACTTAATAAATATGAAATTAAAAAGTCTTTAGTTAGATGTGATGAATATTCTCAAAATAAACTTAAAGAACAAATTATTCAATCTTTATCTGATGGGAAGAATATTGGATTTGTAAGCGATGCAGGTAGTCCGATAGTAAGTGATCCTGGTTACATAGTAGCAAAATATGTTATAGATGCAGGATATAATGTTGTAGCTTTGCCTGGTTCTACTGCTTTTGTTCCTGCTTTATCGGTTTCTGGAATTAATCCTTCTCCTTTTATTTTCTATGGTTTTTTAAGTGATAAAGTTTCTAAACAAAAAAAAGAGCTTGAATTATTAAAAAGTAAAACAGAAACTCTTATTTTTTATGTATCAGTGCATGATGTTAAATCAACTTTGAATTCATTTTATGAAATCTTAGGTGATAGAAAAATTGCTATTTGTAGAGAACTAACAAAAATTCATGAGGAAATTATAAGAGGAACAATTAGGGAATGTCTTAATGATTTATCTAGCTTGAAAGGTGAATTTGTTATTATTGTTGAGGGAAATACTGAAATAACAGATTTTAGTAATATTACTATTGAAGAGCATGTTAATATTTTTATTGAGGATGGTATGTCTAAGATGGATGCAATAAAGAAAGTTGCTAAAGAGCGAGGAGTGTCAAAATCAATAGTTTATAATGAATATAATAAAATTAATAAGTAATGGATGTGATATTTTATGAAATTAATTGTTGGACTTGGTAATCCAGGTAAGGAATATGAAAATACTAGGCATAATATAGGGTTTTATATGCTTGATTCATATTTAGGTAGTAATATTGATTGGAAAAGTAAATTTGATGGTTTATATCATCAAACTGTTATTAATGGAGAAAAGGTTTTGTTTTTGAAGCCATATAAGTTTATTAATTTATCAGGTGAAGTAGTCAGAAAATATGTAGATTTTTTTAAAGTGGATATTGCTGATATTTTGATTATTCATGATGATTTAGATTTACAAGTTGGTACTTATAGATTACGTCAATCTGGTAGAAGTGCTGGCCATAATGGACTTAAGAATATTGAATGTCATTTGGGTACACAAAATTATAAGAGATTAAAAATAGGGATATCTAATAATAAATCAATAGATACTAAAGATTATGTGTTAGGTAGAATTAATAGTGAAGATATCAATGTTTTTAATAGTGTTAGTAAAATAGTAAATAATATAATTGAAGATTTTCTTTGCTATGATTTTTCTTTATTAATGAATAGATATAATCATAAAAATTAGGAGATTTTATGAATATTTTAAATGAATTAGTTAAAATTGAAAAAATTAATGATGTTAAGATAACTGGTTTTAATAACGAGTCTTTTTCTGTTTATTTAAATAATTTATTTCATCAATATAATAGAAATATAGTTGTTGTAACTAATTCATTATATGAAGCTAATAAAATATATTCAAGTTTGATTAATTATAATTCTTCAGTTTATTTATTTCCCATGGATGATTTTTTAACAAGTGAGGCAATTGCAATTAGTCCAGATCTACTTATTAATCGAATGGAAACTTTAAAAGAATGTTCAAATAGTGGTAATAAAATTATTATTACAAATTTAATGGGATATTTACGCTTTTTACCTTCAAAAGAAAAGTATTTTGAAAGTATTTTAAATATACATGTTGGTATGAGTATTGAACCATTTGAACTATATAGTAGACTTGTTAAAATAGGATATAAACCAGAGACTTTTGTAACAAAAACTGGAGAAGTTGGTTTAAGAGGATTTGTAATAGATTTTTTTGCACTTGGTGAAGAAAATCCTTGTAGGATAGAGTTTTTTGGAGATGAAGTTGAATCAATACGATATTTTGATTCTTATACACAAAAATCCACAAAAAAAGTGGATAAAATTACAGTGTACCCTTTTTCAGAGTTTTTAGTGGATAAAAATTTTGAAGAAGAAGTAAGTACTAAACAAAAATATTTACCATTATACTCTGATAGTATTTCTTCTGTTTCAAAGTATTTAGATAACTGTATTGGCATTTATTGTAATTATAATCAATTGAAGCTTTCATACGAGAAAATTATTGAAGAAGCTTTATACTATAATAAGACTAAAGATGGTGCTTTTAATGGACATTATATGAATGATTTTAATGATATTTGTTTTAATGATACTATATATTATTCTGATGTTGATAATTTAACTTCTAATGAAAAAGTTACTTGTGTTGATTACAATTTCAGACAATTGGATTCATTTAATGAAAATGTTGATTTAATTAATTCATATATTAATAGTTCTTTACAGGATGGTAAAACTGTAATTTTAGCGCTTAAAGAGAGATTGATTGCTAATTTAAAGAAAAAAATATCCACAAAATTTGTGGAAAGTTCTATTTCTGATATAAAAATTGGATGTTTAAATTTGGTTAATTTTGATGCAAATGAGGGATTTATATATAAAGATATTATATTTATTACTGCTAGGGAGTTATTTAAAGAAAAAATTAATAAGAAAAAGTATAAAACAAAATTCAAATATGCATCTAAAATTAATGATATTAATAAACTTAATATAGGTGATTATGTAGTACATAATATACATGGTATTGGTATATATAATGGTATTAAGAAAATTACTTTTGATAATGTTGAAAAGGATTATGTGGAGGTTTTATATCAAGGAAAAGATAAAGTTTTTATACCCGTTGAGAAAATAGATAATTTAAATAAGTTTTCTGGTAAAGAAGGTATTGTTCCTAAAATAAATAAGTTGGGAGGAACTGAGTGGCAGAAAACAAAAAATAGAGTTAATAAGAGAATTTGTGATATGGCAGAAGAGTTGATTAAACTTTATTCTGAACGTGAAAGCAGATTAGGGTTTTCATTTTCAAAAGATAATGAATTACAACGAGATTTTGAAAGTGATTTTCCTTATCAATTAACTATTGATCAAAAAAAGGCAATAGACCAAATTAAAATGGATATGGAATCAAGACAACCTATGGATAGATTATTATGTGGTGATGTGGGGTTTGGTAAGACTGAAGTTGCTTTCGTAGCTGCATTTAAGGCAATAAATGATTCTAAGCAAGTATTATTATTATGCCCTACTACTATTTTATCTAATCAACATTATACTAGTGCTAAGGAGAGATTCAAGAATTATCCTGTTTCAATAGCACTTCTTAATAGATTTACTACTATTTCAGAGAAAAATAGAATTATTAAAGGTTTAAGTGATGGTACCATTGATATGGTGATTGGTACACATAGATTACTTAGCGATGATATAAAGCCTTATGACTTAGGTCTTTTAATAATTGATGAGGAACAAAGATTTGGAGTTAAGCATAAAGAAAAAATTAAACAGTATAAAACTAATGTTGATGTTTTAACATTAACTGCCACGCCTATACCTAGAACACTTCAAATGTCAATGACAGGAATTAGAAGTCTTTCATTAATAGAAACACCACCAAGTGATAGATATCCTGTTCAGACTTATGTTATAGAAGAAAATGATCAAATTATTAAGGATGCTGTATATAAAGAATTATCTAGAGGTGGTCAAGTTTTTATTCTTTATAATAGGGTTGAAGACATTGAATTGAAAATGCTAAATATAGGTAGATTGGTTCCTGATGCTAAAATAGATTTTGCTCATGGACAAATGAATAAGAATGATTTAGAAGATAAAATGCTTAGTTTTATAAATCATGAGTTTGATGTTCTTGTTTGTACAACTATTATTGAAACAGGTATAGATATTCCTAATGTTAATACATTAATTATATTAGATGCTGATAGATTTGGACTTAGTCAATTATACCAAATTAGAGGTAGGGTTGGTAGAAGTAATAAATTTGCATATGCTTATTTAATGTACTCTCCTTCTAAGGTTTTAACAGAAACAGCAGTAAAAAGGCTTAATGTTATAAAAGAGTTTACTGAGTTAGGTAGTGGTTTTTCTATAGCGACACGTGATCTTTCAATAAGGGGAGCTGGAGATATATTAGGAAGTGAGCAGGCTGGATTTATAGATACTGTTGGTATAGATTTATATTTAAAAATGCTCAATGATGAGGTTGCTAGGAGAAAAGGTGAAGTTGTAAAAGAAGAAGAAGAAATTGAAAGCAAGCCATATATAAATGTTACAACACATATAAAAGATTCATATGTAAAGGACGAGCATTTAAAGATAGAAATACATAGACTTATTAATACTATTGATTCTTATCAAAAATATCAAGAAATTAAAAATGAACTTGAGGATAGATTTGGTTCTATTGATGAAGATATGATTATATATATGCATGAGGAATGGTTTGAAAAATTGACTAAGAGACTTCAAGTAAAAAATATTAGACAAACTAGAAATTCAATTGAAATATTATTTGATAAGAGTATACTTGAATATATTAGTATAGATGATTTATTTGTTAAATCCTTTTCCATTACAAAGATGTTTAGATTCCAACAGAGAGGAGAAAATCTGTTAATCATTTTGGATATTATAAAACTTGAAAAGCATCCTATTTATTATTTAGTTGATTTATTTGAAATGATATTAAAAAATAAATCTTGACTTTAAATAATAAATTAAGTATTCTTTTAATGATAGATAGGAGGTAAGTTATGAATGAATTAGAATTATTACAAAAGCAACATTATGAAAATTATGTTAATGCAATAAAAGAAATAGTTATTAATAACACTAATTCTTTGGTAGATAGTGATATTAATTCACTTCTAAGTAAACCACCTTTAGATTCTATGGATCAGATTAAGACAAAAATATTAGGACTTGCTAAGAAAGAGAAGATTGTTTTAGATACAGAGTTACTTAATAAAATTTTAGATAATTATAGAAAAAATGTTTTAAAAACAATGAATGAAATAAAAAAAATGAGAAGTGATTATATTTTAAAGATAGTAGATTCAAGTCTATCATATTCATCATCTAATATAATTAAAGTTACTAAGAAAGATATGATTCAACTTCAAAAATTGGAAAAAAAATATATCAAGCAGCAAGTAGATGATTGTGTTAATAGGTATTTATTAAAAAAAATGGAGAAACTCTTTTCAATATCTGAAGATTTTTTTCAAAGAAATGAGAAAGAGATTAATAAGTTTTTTTCAATTAAGGGTATATATCAAAAACAATTATTAGAGAGTATTGATTTTAAAATATTAGTTAAAGATACTATCTTAATTAATGGTATAAAGGAACAGGGCGAAAGATATTTATTTACTATAAATAATTCTCGATTATTTAATTAAAGTATCTTTGCTCTTTTTTTTTGCAAGAAAGTTTACTATATGGAAATATTTACCAAGGAAATTATTGGAAATTAACATTATAATATTATTGAGAATTAAATGTATAAAAAAAAATTAAATGTTAAAAATAAGTTTAAAGGAGAGAATATGTATGAAATCAACTGGTGTAGTAAGAAGAATCGATGATTTAGGTAGGATTGTTATTCCTAAAGAAATACGTAGAAGTTTAAGAATACATGATGGTGAATCAATGGAAATTTTTGTTGATAATGAGTTAATAGCTTTAAAAAAATATTCATCTCTAGATGAACTAGTTAATTTATCTATTTTATTAGTTGATGTTATTTATAATGATATAAAAAAAGAGGTATTAATAACTGATATGGATAAAGTTATTGCCTATTCTGGTAAAGATAAGAAGAAGTATCTTTCAAGTTGTATTTCTCAAAATTTAGTGCAAATGATAAATGAAAGAATGAGTATAAAGATATCAAAAAAGGATGTAGAATTGATAGATGGAATATCATATAATTCAGGATTTATAATATATCCAATTATTGCTAATGGTGATGCATGTGGGTCTGTTGTTGTATTATGTGGTGATACTGAAATAAATGAAGAAGATGAGAGATTAGTAAAATTTGTAGCTGATTTTTTAGGAAAACATATTGAACAATAATAATTTTTGTGTTATACTCTAGCTGTTTAAAGGCATTGATGAAGAGTTTTTATTAATTTTGATTTAGAGAGATTCCGGTTGGTGAAAGGAATTGAGAGTTATTAAAAATATGGCTTCTGAGCTAATTTATCGATATGTAGGTATTTTCGTTTAATAGGCGTTAACTATTTGAGTGTATAATAATAACTATTATAAAATAAGGTGGTACCGCGATTTTTCGTCCTTATGCTATAATAGTTTTTTTGTTAGGAGGGATTTTATGAATAAATATTATATAACTACACCAATTTATTATCCAAGTGCAAATTTTCATATCGGACATTGCTACTGTACTATTGTTGCTGATGCAATTGCTAGGTATAAAAGAATGAAAGGATTTGATGTCTTTTTTCAAACAGGTACTGATGAACATGGACAAAAAATTCAAAAGAAAGCTGAAGAGGTTGGGAAGACACCAAAGCAATATGTTGATGAAATTGTTGCTGATGCACAAGATTTATGGAAAACTTTAAATATTAGTTATGATAATTTTATTAGAACTACTGATAAAAAACATATTGAATGTGTGCAAAAAATATTTAAAAAATTATATGATCAAGGTGATATTTATAAGGGAGAGTACAAAGGATTATATTGTACACCATGTGAATCATTTTGGACTGAAAGTCAATTAGTTGATGGGAAATGCCCTGATTGTGGAAGAGATGTATATGAAGTTAGTGAAGAAGCATATTTCTTTAAATTGTCTAAATATCAAGATAGACTTGTAAAATACTATGATGAACATCCAGAGTTTATTGAGCCTATTTCAAGAAAAAATGAAATGTTAAATAATTTTATTAAACCTGGTCTTGAAGATTTATGTGTTTCTAGAACTAGTTTTGATTGGGGAATTCCTGTAACTTTTGATGAAAATCATGTTGTTTATGTATGGCTTGATGCATTAACTAATTATATAAGTAGCCTTGGTTATTTATCTGATGATGATTCATTAATGAAAAAGTATTGGCCTGCAGATATTCATATTGTAGGAAAAGAAATTGTTAGATTCCATACTATTATTTGGCCAATTATCTTAATGGCTTTAGATTTAGAATTGCCTACTAAAGTATTTGGACATGGTTGGTTGATAGTTAATGGTGGTAAAATTTCAAAATCTTTGGGAAATTATAAAGATCCTAGAGAATATATAGATTCATATGGTGTTGATGCTGTTAGATATTTTGCTTTAAGGGAAGTTCCTTTTGGAAGTGATGGTAATTTCTCTGAAGAATCTTTAATTGCTAGAATTAATGGTGATTTGGCTAATATTTTAGGTAATTTAGTTCAAAGAACTATTTCAATGGGACATAAGTATTTTGATGGAAAAATTGAAAATAGAAATATAGAAGATGAATTATCTGGTAATTTTATAGATGAAATTAATAAACTAGATTCTTTAGTTTCTGAAAAAATGGAAAAATTGGAGATTAATTTAGCTCTTGAAGAAATATTCAATTTATTAAGAGCAAGTAATAAGTATATTGATGAAACTACTCCTTGGATTTTGGCTAAGAATGAAGATAATAGGGATAAGTTGGAGACTGTTTTATATAATTTATTAGAATCTATTAGAGTTAGTGCTTTATTATTAAGACCATTCTTACCTGATACAAGTAAAGCAATAATTAGTCAATTGAATACTCAAAGTGAAGAATTAAGCTATATTGGAACTAATTCTTATAATTTGAATAATCCTGAAATTTTATTTAAAAGAATTGATGTAAAATAGTTTGTAAAGTTTTAATAAAACTAAGAATTTTTATTTCTTAGTTTTTTACTTTTATGTTATATTTGGTAGGTAGTGAGTTTATAAAATAATTATTAAGGAGAATTTATGTCAAAAAAAATTAAAATGTTAGTTTTTAATCAAATGGCAGTATATTTGTTTTTAGTGTTATTTTTATTTATACTTATTTTTATGGAGTTTAGTGTTTTAAATATTATTTATTTAGTTTTATTATTTTTTTATTTAGGAAGTTTTATTAAGTAGTGGGGGATTATATGTTTATAGATACACATTGTCATTTAGAAAAAGAGTTTTATGATGATATAGATGAGGTTGTTTCTAATAATAAAAAGGTTGGTATGTCTAAAATGATAGTTTCTGGGTGTACTAAAGATGAAATTAACGAGGTAATAGAGTATTCACAAAAATATGAAGAAGTTTTTTTAACGATTGGATTTCATCCTGAGGTTGCTAATAATGTTACGGATTTAGATTTAAAATGGCTTGAAAATCTTATTATTACTAATAAGAAAATTGTTGGTATAGGTGAGATTGGTTTAGATTATCATTATGATGGTTATGATAAGAATATTCAAATTAAAGTTTTTGAAGAACAATTAAAAATAGCTGAAAGGCTTAAATTACCTGTAGTTATTCATTCTAGGGATGCAACTATGGATACAATAAACACATTAAAAAAGTATTCAGTTAAAGGCGATATACATTGTTTTTCTGGAAGTTTAGAAACAGCAAAAATATATATAAATATGGGGTTTTATTTAGGTATAGGTGGAGTAGTTACGTTTAAAAATAGTAAACTTGGGGATGTAGTTAGCAAAATACCGCTTTCTAGTATCTTACTTGAGACGGATAGCCCTTATTTAACACCAACACCTTTTAGAGGTGAACTTAATAGTTCAAAATACATTCCATTAATAGCTGAAAAAATTGCTATGAATTTAAATGTTTCTATTAATACTGTGTATGAGCAAACTACAAAAAACGCATTAGAATTATTTAACATTAAATAGTTTAATTTTTAGTATTATCATGATATACTATTATTAGATATTTTATAAGGAGGATAATAGTTTTACTATTTTATAAATATGGATAATAAAGTTAAAGATAAAAAACAATTAGTTCTTACTTTTTTTGGAATAATAATTTTTATTGTTGTTGGTCTAGTTGTTTATTTTTCTTCTAAGTCTTATATTTCTGAGCAAAGTAAGAAAGATAGGAAAATAACTAATACACTTACGTTAAATTATGTATCTAAATCTAATAATGTTATTGTATATTCAAAAAAAGTTTTCAATGATCAAGATGGTATGAAATTAAGCGATGAAGAACATGTATTTGATTTTTCTGTATCATCCTCTGTTAAGAAAAAAACTGTTTGTAATTATGAAATTATTATTAGTAAGGATTTAAGTTCTACAATACCAGATGATAAAATTAGAATTTATTTACAAAAATCAAATGATGGTGTTTATTCAAAAACTATTGATTTGTTAGAACCAACATTTTATAAGTTATCTGATAATATAAAATTAACAAATGTAAGAGGTATGCTTTTGGATAAAGGTAAATTTAAGAAATCAGAAACTATATATTATAGACTTAAGGTTTGGGTTGATTCAACTTATCCTTTAAGTGAAACAGATTTTTATAAATTAAAAGTTAATATATATGGTGATGTGTAAATTTTTATAAATAAAATATGTAAAGAAGTTGTGTAAAATGACTTCTTTTTTTATGCTAGGTATTTTATTTTTATAAAAAGCGTATTATGATATATTTAAATAAGGAGGTGGCTATATGGAAAATACTATTTTGTCAAATAAAGTAGAAAATTTAGAAGAAACACGTAGTACTGTTTTGTCAAGTATTGTATATTGTGTAAAGTTTCTGTTAAAAATTGTTATAAATTTTGCTTTGATATGTTTATTTATAGTAACACTTTTAGTCACTTTGGTCTTTATTGATGATGAAGTTAATAAGCTTAGGGGTATTGATGTTCCTCCTATTTTAAGTACTTATGTAATAGTTAGTCCTAGTATGACTCCTACTATTAAGGTTCAAGATGCTGTTTTAGTAATTAGAAGTAATAAATTTAAAAAAGGTGATATTGTAACTTTTAAAACTACAGATCCTAGATATTCTGGCTATACAATAACACATAGAATTAATGATGTTATAACTGCTAATAATGGAAAGACAATGTATATAACTAAGGGTGATAATAATTCAATAGTTGATGCTGCTCCTGTATTTAAAGATAATATTTATGGTAAGGTTATTTTAAAAATTCCTTATTTAGGTTCAATTAAAAATATTTTCTTTCAACCATTTATTCTATTTATGATTTTATTAATACCTTCATTAATTTTTGTTATTTATAATATGTTTCTTTATTTAAAAACTTTAAGAAAAGATAGTACTAATAATGAAATTAGTGAGAATTTACTTGATAATAATGCCAATTTAAATATAATAGAGAAGAAGGAGGAAGAAATAGAAATCCTTTAATACTATTACTTGGTTGGTGATTATATGAAAGAATTTAATTATAAAAAGAAATTTGGACAGAATTTTTTGAAAGATGATAGAATAGTTAATAAGATTGTCTCAGAAACAAAGATTCCTTCAAATACTTTAGTTGTAGAAGTAGGACCGGGTAAAGGAATCTTAACTAGAGAACTTTCTAAGGTCGCTAAAAATGTTATTTGTTATGAAATAGATGAGGAATTAGAGGGATATTTAATAGAACTTCAGAGTAAACTAGGTAATGTTAAAGTAATATTTTCAGATTTTTTAACTCGCGATATTTCAACTGATTTAAATGATTATACATATGATAATTTATATTTTGTAAGTAATGTTCCATATTATATAACTACATCTATTCTTATGAAAATAATGTCTTCTGAAAACAAATTTGATAAGATAACTATGATGATACAGAAAGAAGTTGGCGAAAGATTTAGTGCTAAACCTTGTACAAAAGCATATTCTTCTATTACTGTTTTCTTAAATTATTATTATGATATAAAGAAACTATTTAATGTTAGTAGAAATGAATTTGTGCCTGTTCCAAATGTTGATAGTGTTGTTATTTCTTTAATTTCAAAAAATGATAGGCTTAGTTTAAAAAATGAGAAGCATTTTTTTGAACTTGTTAGAGAGAGTTTTAAATTTAAGAGGAAAACTATAAGGAATAATTTAAAAAAATATGATCTTGATACTATAGAATCCGTTTTATTATTAAATGGTTTTAGTTTATCTAGTAGGGCAGAGGAACTTCCTTTAGAAGTGTTTGTAGAAATTAGTAATGCACTTAATTAATGGCAATATCTATAATAGATATTGTTTTTTTTGTTCTTTTTTTATTTTGACTTCATATAATTATTTGGAGGATAATTTATGAATTTTAGAAAAGGTGATTATGTAACAAGGATGTCTCATGGAAATGATATAATTTTTCAAATCGTGGATATTAGTAATAATACTGCGCTTTTGAAAGGAATAGAGGTTAGACTTATTGCAGATAGTGTTGTTTCTGATTTAGTTAAGGTTATAGATAATGTTGATTTATATAAAGAAGACAGAGAGCTAACTAATAATGCTTTACATACACTTAATTTAGATAGAGATGAGTATTTTTATTTGCCAGGTAAAATTCTTCATATAGATTCTGATAATGATTATTTGGAAAGGTGTATCAAATTTTATACTAATTTGAGAGTTGAGGCTTATGGTATTAATATAAAAGAAAATGATATAGAAAAGAATATTGTTAGTAAGATTATCGAATATAAACCTGATATCTTGGTGATTACGGGACATGATGCTTATTTTAAAAATAAGGGGGATTCGTTGGATTTAAGTAATTATCAAAATAGCCTAAATTTTGTTAATGCCGTTAAAAAGGCTAGAGAATATGAGCCGAGTCATGAAAAGTTAATAATTATTGCAGGCGCTTGTCAATCAAATTATGAGGAATTAATAAAGGCTGGCGCAAATTTTGCTTCTAGCCCTAAAAGAATTAATATTCATGCATTAGATCCAGCCATTATTGCTTCTAGTATATCTTTGTCTGAAAAAAATAAAAACATTAATTTAATAGAAATTCTTGATAAAACAAAATATAAGACAGATGGGATGGGAGGAATAATAACTAATGGAACAATGTATGTGGGGTTTCCTAGATGAATAGAACTTTATTAAGAAAAAAAATTCAAGAGAAAAAGGGTAATATTTATAATTTTACTTTCAATGGTTCTAGGAATCAGTGTGAAAAGTTTTCAGGACAAATAATAGATACTTATCCTTCTGTTTTTTTAATACGTACATATGATAATAATCCTAGAATTCGTTCTTTTTCCTATAATGATATTATTACATCTAGTTTAGAAATTCATGATAAATAAATAAAAGTGTAAAACCTATTGCAATTTAGTTTTATATATTATAAAATTAAATTAGAATATATACTGAATAGGAGGATTACAAAGTGAAAATTACATCAGTTAAAGTTCATAAAATTGAGAAAGAAGATTCTCGTATGAAAGGAAAGGCTTCCGTTCTTTTGGATGATTGCTTTGTTATAAAAGATATTAGAATCATTCAAGGCGATGATAAAATGATAGTTGCAATGCCTAATAAGGTTTATCCAGATGGACAACATCATGATGTTGCTCATCCAATTAATCAAGAAACAAGAAAAATGTTTGAAGATGCTATATTAGAAGAATATAATAAAGCTGATTCTGAAGAAGCAGATACTGAAGAATAATAATTAATAAACTGTATAAATTTATTTATACAGTTTTTTTGTTCTATATATGTAAAGAAAAGCATATTATTTATTGGTGATATATATGGAAAAGCTAGAAAGTAATTTTAGTAGTTATAATCATACAATAACTATGGTAGAAAGAAAATCATTTGTTACTAGTGGTGTAAAAAAGATAGAAAATTTTGATGATAGTCAATTTTTAATTGAGACTGTAATGGGCTTTTTACTTGTTAAAGGAGAAAACTTAGAGCTTGTAAAACTTGATACGTTACAAGGAACTATAACTATTAAAGGATTAATAAATAGCTTAACTTATTTAGATGATGGTGATAAGAAAGAAAAGGAAAGTAGTATATTTTATAGATTATTTAAATGATAAACTTATATTTTCAATTAAAAGCTATTATTTTTTCTTTTTTTTATGGTATTATTTTTTCTTTCTTTTTTAATTTAAATTATAGATATTTGTTTCATAAGAAGAAATTGGTGAAGGTTATTTTTGATTTTATTTTTATTGTTGATAGTGGTCTTTTATATTTTTTTATCTTAGAAAAACTGGATTATGGATATATACATTTCTATTTTTTCTTTAGTTTTTTATTAGGAATATTTTTGAGTTTTTCTTTTTTTAAAAAGCATATTCGTAAAATACGTGTCAAAAAGTGAAATCTTTTGTATTATTTGTTGTTTAAATTTTATATAGGATTTATAATTATGTTAGAAGGGTAGGTGGATATTGTGGCTACTAGTAAAAAAGTAAAATCTACTAGAAAAAAACGTCGTAGGTTGCTAATTTTAGGTACTTTTTCACTTGTTACTATTGCATTTACCACCTATACTATGGGAAAGTATTGGGTTCAAATTTATGAAAAGAAGAATGAAAAGAATGAACTTACTGTACAATTAAAGAAACTGAAGAAAAAAGAGTCTTCTTTAAGGGCAGATGCTAATAAGATGCAAGACAAGGAATATATAGCGAGATATGCTCGCGAAAAGTATTTATATAGTAAAGATGGAGAATTTATTTTGAGGATTCCTTAAAATAAATTTTTTCTCTTTATTGAAAAAAAATGTAAATTTGGTTAAAATTAGTGTGTTATGTAATTTTTTGGAAGTGATATTATGAATAAGTTTTTAATTGATGAAAATTTTAAATTTAATAAAGGTGATACAATTGTTGTAGGATGCTCGACTGGTCCTGATTCAATGGCACTAATGGATATGCTGATTAAAATTAGGGATAAATATAATCTTTTCTTAATTTGTGCACATGTAAATCATAATGTTAGAAAAGAGAGTTATGCAGAAGCTACTTTTATGCAGGAATATTGTAAAGATAATAATGTTATTTTTGAAAGTATGATTATAGAGAATTATGGTGATGATAATTTCCATAATGAGGCTCGAAATATACGATATAATTTTTTTGAGAAAGTAGTTAATAAGTATTCAGCTAATTATCTTATGACTGCTCATCATGGTGATGATTTAATAGAAACTATAATGATGAGAATAGTTAGAGGATCTAATTTAAATGGATATTCTGGATTTAAAAGGGTAGTCGATATGGGGAATTATCTTTTAGTGAGACCTCTTATTGATTTTACTAAAGATGAATTATTAAAGTATGATGAAGAGAATAATATTCAATTTTTTGTTGATAGTTCTAATTCTAAACCTAAATATACTAGAAATAGGTATAGGAAGGTAGTTTTACCTTTTTTAAAGGAAGAGGAACCTAATGTTCATAAAAAATTCTTGAAGTTCAGTGAGAATTTAATGCAGGCAAATGAGTTTATAGAAAAAGAAAGAAATAAAGCTTTGAATAAAGTTTTAAATAACGGTAAAATAGATATTCCGAAGTTTTTAGAACTTGATTCATTTATACAAAAAGAAATTCTTTATTTTTTAATGGAAGTATATTATCAAGATGATCTTATTTTGCTTAATGATAGACATATCTCTTTATTATTTAGTGTAATAAATGGTAAAAGAAAAAATGTAGTGGTTAATTTACCAAATGAAGTTTTAGCAATTCGAGAATATGATAAATTCTTTTTAAGAAAAGAGATGGATGAACTTACTTCATATGAAATAGAATTCTCAGATAGTGTAGACTTACCTAATCATCATTCGATAAAGAGACTGTTATCTTGTGATGAGAATAGTAATAATATATGCAGAATATCTAGTCAAGAAGTTCAACTTCCTTTGATTGTTAGAACAAGAAAATTAGGTGATAAGATATATTTAAAGGGCATGACTGGTTCTAAGAAGATTAAAGATATATTTATCGATAGCAAAATAACTAAATCTAATAGAGATTTATGGCCGATAGTTGTGGATAGTTTGGATAGAGTTGTTTGGATACCGGGATTAAAAAAATCTAAGTTTGACAAAAAGAAAGAAGAAAGTTATGATATAATATTGAAATATTATTAAGGAGGCAATATGAATAAAAAAGTTAATAAGAAAACTATTAAGAGAGGACTTTTACCATATTTATTTATTGTAATTGTTGGTGTTGGAATACTATATGTATTTAATTTTTTAAATCATACTACTAATGTTTTAACATATGATGAATTTATTGGTAATCTAAGTAAGGGAAAGGTTAAAACAATTGAGATTACTCCTAGAGATAGAGCACAAACATATGAGGTTACAGGTAAACTATCTGGATATGGAGAGAATGAAAGTTATTATGTTATACTACCTAAATCAGATAGTGTTATTAATAAAGTGGTTTCTATAACTGAAGAACAGAAGGTAAAAATTACTACTAAAGAGGATCCCTCATCAAGTGCTATTTGGTTAGTGTTTGCTGATTTATTTCCATTATTATTACTTTTAGGAATTATGTTCTTTTTCTTGAGTAGACAAATGGCAGGTAATAAGAGTTCAATGGATTTTGGAAAGAGTAAAGCAAAACTTTCTGATGAAAAAAATAAAGTTACATTTAAGGATGTTGCTGGACTAAAGGAAGAAAAAGAAGAGGTAAAAGAACTTATTGATTTCTTAAAGAATCCTAAGAAGTTTCAACGTTTGGGTGCTAGAATTCCTAAAGGTGTATTATTAATGGGGCCTCCAGGAACTGGTAAAACATTACTTGCAAGAGCTGTAGCAGGTGAAGCTAATGTTCCATTCTATTTTATAAGTGGTTCTGATTTTGTTGAATTATTTGTAGGTGTTGGAGCAAGTCGTGTTAGAGATATGTTTCAACAAGCAAAAAGAAATGCTCCTTGTCTTATATTTATAGATGAGATTGATGCTGTAGGTAGACAAAGAGGAACTGGTCTTGGTGGAGGACATGATGAACGTGAACAAACACTTAATCAATTACTTACTGAAATGGATGGTTTTGGTGAGAATACAGGAATAATTATTATGGCTGCTACAAATAGGCCTGATGTACTTGATCCTGCTTTATTAAGGCCAGGAAGATTTGATAGACAAGTTACAGTTAGTTTGCCAGATATTAGAGGTCGTGAGGAGATACTTGCTGTTCACGCTAAAAATAAAAAATTGGCTCCTGATGTAACATTAAAAAATTTAGCTAAGAGAACACCTGGATTTAGTGGTGCTGATCTTGAAAATTTATTAAATGAGGCAGCGTTACTTGCTGTAAGACGTGATAAAAATGCTATTACTATGCATGAAGTAGATGAAGCTACAGATAGGGTTCTTATGGGTCCTGCTAAAGTTAGTCATAAATATAGCGAAAAAGATAGAAGGTTAGTTGCTTATCATGAAGCAGGTCATGCGGTTATTGGTTTAAAACTTGCTAGTGCTTCTGACGTTCAAAAAGTAACAATTATTCCACGTGGTTCTGCTGGTGGATATAATATGATGGTTCCAAGTGAAGAAAAACTATGTTCAACTAAGACAGACTTATTAGAACAAATAACTGGACTTTTAGGAGGACGTGTTGCTGAAGAAATCGTATTTAAGGAAGTAACTACAGGTGCTGAAAACGATTTTTCTAAGGCTACTAAAATTGTTAGAGCTATGGTTACTGAATATGGTATGAGTGATTTAGGTCCACTTCAATTAGAACATCAAGAGGGTGCTGCTTTCTTAGGAAGAGATTATAATAAGTCTCGTAATTTTTCTGAAACTGTTGCACATGAAATAGATATAGAAATGAGAAAAATAATCGATAAGTGCTATGTTGATGCTAAAAAGATTATTAAGGATAATAGAGAACTTCTTAATTTAATAGCTGAGACTTTATTAGAATATGAGACATTAACTAAAGAGCAAATTGATTATTTAGTGGAAAATGGTAAAATGCCAGAAGAAGATAATGAAAATTTAGAATCTATGTCTTTAACTAGTCTAAGACAATTAGCAAAGGAAAAAGGTATTAAAAATTCATCTAAAATGAATAAGGCAGAAATTATAGATGAATTAGATAAAATTAAGGAATAGTATTAACATGTGATTAATATCACATGTTTTTCTTTATCTAAATATTGTGATTTTTATTATTTAATGTTATAATACAGTATCGAGTGAGTGGTGGTAAAATATGAAAAAGAAGTTTTTGTTTTTACTGATAATTGTTTTTATTGGATTATTGGTATTTGGGTTGGTAACACAGTTTAAGCAAGAAACGCAAAATAAAAATTTATCAATAGAAAAAAAATCTTCTACTAATAAGAGTAATATTAATGGTAAAGATGATGAGTTAGAAGTCAAGGAAAATGAAAGTTATGAAACAAGTAAGAATTCTGAGCAGGATAGTGATAATTACTTTTATGAAAATAATAGTGATGGTGATAAATCAGATTCAAGTTCTTTAGTTGTCTCTTATGTTGAAGATACTGTTGATACTGCTATAAAAGAGGAAGAAATTAGTAGTAAAAATGAGTCTAAACTTAAGAATACTTTTATATTGTTAACTGATTTTATATTTTATAATGGAAGAATAAAGGGGTATACTTTTAGTGAATTAAGAAATGAGGAAAAAGAGAAAATCGTTAATAGTTGGGAAAAGTTAGATAATTATATAGAAAAAAAATATCCTAATTATAAACAAAAAATTAAAGATACTTCTTCTAAAAATTATTCTAAAATAAAAGAAAAATTGTCTGAATTAAAAGAAAATATTAATAATACTTTTAGAGAAAAAGTTGGTGAAGAGACTTATTCAAATACAGTAAATCAGTTTAATGAGGATAAAGAAAATTTTAATAATACTATTGATCCATATAAAAATGTAGGTAAGAGTGCAATAGAAAAGGCTAAAGAAAAAGCAATAAAGGCAAAAGAAAAAATTAAGGATTGGTATCAGAACTATAAGGAATCAAATAGGTGAGCATATGTGGAAAATAGGAAATGTATCTATAAAGAATAAAATTATTCTTGCGCCTATGGCTGGTATCTCTAATTCTGCCTATAGGAGAATATGTAAGGAAATGGGTTGTGGTCTTGTATATGCTGAAATGGTTAGTGATAAGGCTATTTCTTTTGGAAATAAAAAGACTATTGATATGTTATATATGACTGATTTTGAAAGACCTATTGCACAACAAATATTTGGTACTGATGTTGATAGTTTTGTTAAGGCAGCCAAATTTATAGAAGAAACAATGAAACCTGATATTATAGATATTAATATGGGATGTCCAGTTCCAAAGGTTGCCCTAAGAGCACAGGCGGGTTCAGCTTTGCTTAAAAATCCGGAGAAGATTAAAAGTATTGTTAGTGAAGTAGTTAAAAATGTAAGTGTTCCAGTAACAGTTAAAATTAGAAGTGGTTGGGATTTTAATAGTATTAATGCAGTAGAGGTTGCTAAAATATGTGAGGAAGCTGGTGCTTCTGCTATTACAGTTCATCCTAGAACAAGAAGTCAAGGATATAGTGGTGTTGCTGATTGGAATATTATTAAGAAGGTAAAAGAAGCAGTTAATATTCCTGTTATTGGTAATGGGGATATAAAAACACCGGAAGATGTAGTTAAAATGATAAATCAAACGGGTTGTGATGCTGTTATGATTGGTAGAGGACTTTTAGGTAATCCTTGGTTAATCAAAAATTCATTATTATATTTAGATAGTAAAGAATATGAATTACCAACGGTTAAAGAAAAAATTGAAATGTGTATCAAACATTTAAATTATTTAAAAGATACTAAGCCGGAAAAACTTGTTATATTGGAAATAAGAAGTCATTTGGCCTGGTATTTAAAAGGTATTCCAGGCGCTAATAATATTAAAAATAAGGTATATCAATGTAAACATATTCATGATATAATGCAAGTGTTAAATGAATTTTTAGGAGGTATTGAAGATGAGTAATAAAATGGAAGAAAAAGAAAAACCATATTTTGTCCAGAGATTAGGTGCATTTTTGATAGATTTAATAATTGTTGCTTTTGTTTCATCATTATTAACTATGCCATTTCAAACTAATTCTGTCCAAAAACTTAATAATCAAATAATTGATACTAGTACTAAGTATGTAAGTCAGGAGATAAGTCCTGCTATATATATTAATAAAATGATTGATTTAAATTATCAGTTAGGAAAACAAACTGGGCTTTCTAGTGTAATAACTATTTTAATTTATGTTATTTATTATGTTGTTATTCAAATGAAATTGGGTGGTCAAACATTAGGTAAACGTGTACTAAAAATAAAAGTGGTTAAAAATGATGATAGTGATTTGACTATGAATGATATGGTTTTAAGAGGATTAATAAATAATTCAATTTTATGTGATATTTTAGTTGTTATATTTGCACTTGTTAATAAATATGTTTATTTTTATGGTTCAACTGGATTTCAGTGGTTACAAGGGTTAATAATTATTGTAAGTGTATTTATGATTACTATTAGAAAAGATGGTAGAAGTATTGCTGATATGATAGTAAAAACAAGAGTTGTTAGTTTAAAGGAGGATTAATTATGAGAGAATTTACTGAACAAGAACTAGTAAGAAGAGAAAAATTAAAAAATATAGAGCATGCATATCCAGAAAGATTTGAAACAAACTATGAAATAGCTGAAGCTAGTAAATTAGAGGATGGAACTTTAGGTGTTAGAGTTGCCGGTAGAATTGTTTTGATGAGAAAAATGGGAAAGATGAGTTTTTTAACTATTGGTGATATTTTAGGAAAAATTCAGATTTCTGTTAAGTTAGATATGGTTGGTGAAGAAGAATATGCAAACTTTAAAGCTAACTATGATTTAGGTGATTTTATTGGAGTAGAGGGAGAAGTATTTACTACACATACTGGTGAAAAGACTATTAGAGCTAGTAAAATAGAATTTTTAGGTAAAGCTTTAAAACCACTTCCAGAAAAATTTCATGGTGTTGAAGATATCGAAACTATTTATAGAAGACGTTATCTAGATTTAATTACAAATGATGAAAGTAAACAAAAATTTTTGTTTAGAACTAGGTTTATTAAAGAATTACGTAATTATTTAGATACTAAGGGATATATTGAGATAGAAACACCAATTTTAAATAATAAAGCTAGTGGTGCTACTGCTAAACCTTTTATTACTCATCATAATGCATTAGATATCGATTTGTATTTAAGAATTGCACCAGAAACTTATTTAAAGAGAGCTATAGTTGGTGGATTTACTAAAGTATTCGAAATAGCTAGATGTTTTAGAAATGAAGGAATGGATCTTACTCATTTACAAGATTTTACTATGATAGAAGGTTATGGTGCTTATTTAAATTATAAAGATAATATGAAGTTTTTAAGAGAGATGCTTCAAACAATTATTATGAATTTATTTGGTACTTTAGAAATAAATGTTGGTAGTGAAAAAGTTGATTTAAGTGGAGAATGGGAAGAAGTTAGTTTTAGGGATTTAATTTTGAGATATTCTGATATTGATATCAAAGAATATAATACTAAAGAAAAACTTTTAGAAAAAATAAGAAAAGATAAAATTGAAATAGATAGTGAGACTCCACTTGAAGATTTGGGATATGGTAATTTAGTTGATCAATTATATAAAAAGGTTGCCCGTCCACATGTTATTAATCCAATTTTCTTAACTGAACATCCAATTAGTTTATCTCCGCTTGCTCGTGCAAATGATGATGATCCTACTATTACTGATCGTTTCCAACTTGTAATAAATGGAGCTGAAATTATTAATGCTTATTCTGAACTTGTTGATCCTCAGGAACAAGAAAAAAGATTATTAGAACAAGCTAAACTTAAGGCAAATGGTGATGATGAAGCTATGCCTATGGATTATGATTATATTGAAGCTATGGAATATGGTATGCCTCCAATTAGTGGTTGGGGTATGGGAATTGATAGAATGGTACAACTTCTTACAAATTCTGATAACATTAAAGATGTAGTACTATTCCCATTGATGAGAAATAAAGAAGAAAATAATTAATAAACTAAGAGTTATGCTCTTAGTTTTTTTGTTTAAAAATGGCTAAAACTATTGTAAAAACGTTTATTTATGATAAAATTAAAGTGGGAGGAGATTTTTATGAAGAAACATAATACATTAAAAGTTGTTCTTATTACATTATGTGCCTTTTTAGTATGTAGTTGGATTTTTACTTCTGCTTATTATTCTGGTGGATATGTAGATCAAGGACGTGTTCAGATGGGACTATTTGATATATTCTCATATCCTACAACAGCTTTATCATATTTTGGATATATTTCACTTTATGTTTTAGCTATTGGTATGTTTTATGGAGTACTTAACAAAATTAGTGCTTATAGAGTATTAATTGATAAGCTTGCTAAATCTTTCAAAGGTAAAGAAAAAATAGCAATAGCAGTTATTATGTCTATTCTTGCAATAATTACATCATTTGCAGGATTAAATATAGCATTATTATTAGTATTTCCATTTATTATATCTTTAGTATTAGTTATGGGATATGATAAAATAGTTGCAGCTTTAACTACTGTAGGTGGTGTTATTGTTGGTTATATGGGTACAACATTTGCTTATAATAATACTAATATTTTAGTTCAGACACTTGGAGTTAAAGTAACTACAGGAATCGCTTATAAGATTATTATTTTATTATTAGGCCTTGCAGTACTTATTTTCAATACTATTATGTATATTAATAAGAAAATGCCTAAGAAGACTAAAGATAATTCTAGTGATTTAGATATTTATGTTCCAACTGCAGTTAATGCTAAAGATAGTAAAAGTACTAAAATATGGCCTTTAGTTGTAGTTTTAGATTTAGTTCTAATAATTGCAATATTAGGTTTTATACCTTGGGCTTCAGTATTTAATGTTACTGCTTTTGATGATGCAACTACAGCTATTACAGGATTTAATATTCCTTCATATGTAGGATTATTAATTCTATTATTAATAGTTAATATTGTATTATTTGCTAAAAAACAAAATAAGCATGCTTATATTGTTGATGCAGCAGCTGTAATTGTAACTTTAGTAATAGTAATTGGAAGATTTGTAGTTAAAGCAGCTAAGTTTAAAGTATTAACTAAGGCTTTAAATTCAGATTTTGCTATATTTGGAAAAGTTTTAGGAAATGTTAATTCATTTGGAAATTGGTCTTTGACTGAAATTTCTTTATTAGCAATTATTTCTGCTTTAGTACTTGCTTTAATTTATAAGGTTAAACTTGATGATGTGTTAGATGGTATTGTGGAAGGAATAAAGAAAGCAATAATGCCTGCAGTATTTGTTTTATTAGTATACTTAGGTTTAGTTATAGTTACTTATCATCCATTCCAATTACCAATTTATAAATCAATATTTGGTTTAACTAAAGGATTTAATGTATTTACTTCAACTATTGTTGCTATACTTGCTACAGTGTTTAATAGTGATCCATTATATGTATTCAATAGTGTAATATTATATTTAACTAGTCTAGTAACAGATACTAGTGTATATCCAGTTATTTGGATTTTATATCAATCTGTTTCAGGATTGACTATGTTAGTTGCTCCAACTAGTTTATTATTAGTTGTAACATTATACTATTTAGATATTCCTTATGGAAAATGGTTAAAGACTGTTTGGAAGTTAGTTGTAGAAATTTTAGTAATATTATTAATTGTTTGTACAATTGCATTACTAGCAGCATAGTTTATTAAGGCCAACATTGTTGGTCTTTTTTTTGTCGATTTTTTGTGTACATAAATTCTTGTCATACTACCTAAAATATTCATAAAATAAAATAGAAAGGGTGATGAAATATATTTTCAAAATTTAGTGAAGATGCTCAAAAATGTTTGCTTTTAGCAAAAGATGAAATGATGAAATTAAATCATCCTTATGTTGGAAGTGAGCATTTATTACTTGCAATCTTATCATATAAAAATGCTGTTTCAACTAAACTTTATAAGTATGATATAACTTATGAACGTTTTAGGGACGAAGTTGTTGATGTAATTGGTAAAGGTAGTATTTCTTCAAAATGGTTTTTGTTTACTCCTCTTTTAAAAAGAGTTATTCAAAATGCAATTTTTGATTCTAAAGAAAACAATGAAAAAGTAGTTAGTATTGAAAGGATTTTTTCTTCTTTATTATCTGAAGGAGAGGGAGTGGCTATTAGACTACTCATAGGTATGAATATAGATATTGATTTAATATATAGGAATTTTTCTTCACAACTGTTTATTCAAAAAACGAGGAAAAACAAAAAATTGTTAATAACTGATTTTTCTGTAGATTTTAATAAAAAAGTAAAAAATAATGAAATTGATCCTGTTGTTGGTAGAGATAATGAAGTAAATAGAGTTATAGAAATTCTTTGTAGACGTACAAAAAACAATCCCTTACTTATAGGTGAAGCTGGTGTAGGTAAAACTGCAATAGTAGAAGAACTAAGTAGAAGAATAGTGGAAGGAAATGTACCAAAAAAACTGCATGGTAAAGTTATTCTTTCAATATCTGTTGCTTCGCTAATATCTGGTACAAAATATAGAGGGGAATTTGAAGAAAGAATTAATAAGATAATTCAGGAGGTTGAAGAAAATGATGAAATAATTCTTTTTATAGATGAAGTTCATACTATTGTAGGGGCTGGTGGAGCAGAAGGCGCTATAGATGCTTCCAATATATTAAAACCAAGTTTGGCTAGAGGAAAAATTAAAATAATAGGTGCTACTACAAATGATGAATATATGAAGTACATAGAAAAAGATAAAGCTCTAGATAGGAGATTTCAAAAAATATATATTAATGAACCTTGTGATGAAGATACAGTTAAGATGCTTTTGTCACTAAAAGGATTGTATGAAAGTTTTCATCATGTAATTATTAGTGACGAAATAATTAAATATATAATTTATTTATCTGGTATATATATTAAGAACAGAAAGAATCCAGATAAATCTATTGATATTCTGGATGAAGTATGTGCTAAGGCATCTATTAATGGTTATAATGAATATAATTATTATAAGAATAATATAAAATTAAAAAAAATTATTTCTGATAAAAATAATGCAATCAAGAATCAAGATTTTACAGAGGCTACAAAGTTAAAGAATATTCAGAATAGGCTTGAGACAAAAATAAATAATGAAATTTATAGTTTTAATAAATTTAATAATCCTATTATTATAGATAAACATATGGTTAATAAAGTAGTAGAGGATAAGACCAAAATACCTATCTATAGTATTAATACTCAAAATAAGAAAATTTTGAGTAATCTAAATAGAGAGTTAAAAAATAGAATTATTGGGCAAAATCACATTTTGAAAGATGTAATGTGGTTGACTAGAATGATTTTATTTGGTTTTAGAAAAAATAAACCTTATTCTTTTTTATTTTTGGGCCCTACTGGTGTTGGGAAAACATTACTTGTTAAAACTTATGCGGAATTATTATTTGGCAAAGATAGTTTTATTAGAATTGATATGAGTGAATTTAAGGAGGAGTCTTCTATAAGTAAATTATTGGGCTCAGCACCTGGTTATGTTGGTTATGATGATAATAATTTGGTCTTTGATAAAGTTAGAAATCATCCTCATTCTGTTATTTTGTTAGATGAAATAGAGAAGGCATCAAAATCTGTTGTTAGATTATTTTTACAAATACTTGATGAAGGATTTATACATGATTCCTTAGGTAGGGAGATAGATTTTAATAATTCTATTATATTTATGACTTCAAATTTGGGTATGACCTCTAATTCTTTGGGATTTAATTCTAGTGATAGTTATAAACAGAATTTAAGAGATTTTTTTTCTGTTGAATTTTTAAATAGGGTTGATAAGATTTGTGTTTTTAATTCTATTAATGATAGAGATATTAGAAAGATTATACGCAGTGAGTTAGAAATAATTAAGTCTAAATATAGGGATATTAATATATCTTTTTCTGATAAAAAAATATCTGAATTAGTTGAAAAAACTAATTATTTGGAATATGGGGCAAGAAGAGTGAAAAAGGTAATTGAGGAGGAGATTGAAAATCAATTGATTAATTGTATTATTGAAGGTAAAACTTTGGTTATAATGTAGATTTATGGCCTTTATTGTGATATAATTACGACATTGAGGTGGTACTTTTGAAAATATATAATACTTTAACTAGAAATGTGGATGAGTTTATTCCTTTAGAAGAAGGAAAAGTTAAACTTTATACTTGTGGTCCAACTGTTTATCATTATGCACATATCGGTAATATTCGTAATTATATAGGACATGATATTTTACATAGAACCCTTAAATATTTAGGTTATGATGTTAAAAGAGTCATGAACATTACTGATGTTGGTCATTTAACTAGTGATTCTGATTCTGGAGAGGACAAAATGGAAGTAGCTAGAAAAAGGGAACATAAAACGGCAATGGAAATAGCTAAGTTTTATACTGATAGATTTTTTGAGGATTTTTATTTAGTTAATTGTTTAAAACCTGATGTTATTTCACCTGCTACTGATAATATTGATATGTATATAAAAATAATAAATAAATTAATAGAAAAAGAATATGCTTATGTTTCTGGTGGAAATGTTTATTTTGATATTACTAGATTAGATGATTATTATGTTTTAACCAATCATAAAGAAGATGATTTAGTAGTAGGTGTTCGTGAAGGCGTGGAGTCAGATAGTAACAAAAGAAATCAAGCTGATTTCGCATTGTGGTTTACAACTAGTAAGTTTGAGAATCATGAACAAGTTTGGGATTCTCCATGGGGTAAGGGTTATCCTGGTTGGCATATTGAATGTACTGGTATTTCTATAAAATACTTGGGTGAATATTTGGATATACATGGTGGTGGAGTAGATAATATATTTCCACATCATACTAATGAAATTGCACAGAGTGAAGCTTATTTGGGACATAAGTGGTGTAATTATTGGTTTCATAATGAATATTTACTTGATGAAACAGGTAAAATGTCTAAATCTAAAGGTGCTGTTTTAACAGTAACTGCTTTAAAGGAAAAAGGATATGATCCTTTAGCTTATCGTTTTATGTGTCTTAATTCTCATTATAGAAAACAATTAGTATTTTCGTATGATGCATTGAAACAAGCTGAACTTACTTTGAATAAATTAAAAAATAGAATTTCAGATATTAGTGTTGTTGGTAATTTACAAGATGATGTTTTTGACAAATATAATGGTTTGTTTAACGATGCAATAAGTAATGATTTAAATACTGCTAATGCTTTAACTGTATTATATGATGTATTAAAGGATAAAGATGTTAATGGGTATACTAAATTAGAGTTGATTAAGAAATTTGATACTGTTTTTGGATTAGAATTAATAAAAGTAATTAATATTGATAGTGATTTGGAAAATTACATTAATGAGAAAATTGAGGAACGAAATCAAGCTAAAAAAAATAAAGATTTTGCTTTAGCTGATTCAATTCGTGATGAATTACTTAAGAAGAATGTAAAATTAATTGATGGTAGAGAAGGAACAAAATACGAAGTATTGTAGGTGCTGTTATGGATTTAAATACAATTAATGTTTTAGTCTTTGCATATTTAGGTGATACTATATATGAAGATTATATTAGAAAATATTTAATATTGGATAAAAAGATTCCTAATGTAAGTGATTTGCAAAAAGAATCTATTAATTATGTTTCTGCAAAGAGTCAGGCTCGATATTTAAATATGCTTATAGAGAAGGATTTTTTTACTGAAGAAGAATTATCTATAATAAGAAGAGCTAGAAATTATAAGAGTAAGTCACATCCAAAAAATTGTGATATTGTTACTTATAAACATGCTACTGCATTAGAGGCTGTAATAGGGTTTATGGAATTATCCAATAATCATAGTAGAATAAATGAATTAATGAAACATATTTTGGAGGTTTAAAAATGTTGGTGTATGGCAGAAATGTTGCAACTGAATATTTAAATTTTAATAAAACGAATGTAAGAAAAATAATAATTCAGGAAGGTTTTACTGATAAAAATTTAATTTCTCTAGTGGAAAAAGTAAAAATACCTGTTATTTACAAAAATAGAAGAGAAATGGATTTGCTTGTAAATGGGGTACACCAGGGTATAATATTAGACGTTACGGATTTTAAGTATTTTTCGCTTGATGAAGTGTTAAATTCTGATTCTGATTTTGTTTTAATAATTGATCATTTGGAGGATCCACATAATTTGGGTGCAATAATTAGAACTGCTGAATCAGCAGGTGTTGATGCGATTATCCTTCCTCAAAATAGGGAAGTTCAGATTAATTCTACTGTTATGAAAACTAGTGCAGGGACTCTTTCTAAAGTTAAAATAATTAAAGTAACTAATTTAGTTCAAGCAATTAACAAATTAAAACAAAATAACTTTTGGATTGTTGGTACTGCTATGGATGGTAATGATTATAAAAGTATCGATTATAATGGTAAAATTGGTTTAGTAATAGGTAATGAAGGACATGGTATGAGTAGACTTGTTAGGGAATCTTGTGATTTTATTGCTTCTATTCCTATGAGAGGAACGGTTAATAGTTTAAACGCTTCTGTTGCTGCTGGAATAATGATATATGAGGTTGTCCGTAATAGAAAGTAGGAAATATGAAATATAAAGATGTAAATGATTTTGAAGTTTTATATCTTGTTGAAGAAAATCAGTCTGAATATAAAAATGTAATATTTGAAAAATATAAACCTATATTAAAAAAAATAGCTTATTTCTATTATTTAAAATTGAAAAATTATGGATTTGATTATGATGATTGTTTTCAAGAAGCCTTAATTGGACTTAATCATGCTATAGATAGTTTTGATTTTAATAAAGATGCATTATTTTATACATTTGCTCTTGTTTGTATAAGAAGTAGGCTTAATTCTTTTGTATCAAAATCTCTTGGGAATAAGAATAAAATATTGAACGAAAGTATGTTTTTTAATAAAGATGATTTATATGAAATAGAAAATATTGTTCCTGTGTATTTTGATGATTTGCATCTATCATTTTATGAAAAGGTTTTAAAATTTAAGAATTCATTAAATGATACACAGTCTCAAATTTTTGAACTTAAATATAATGGTTTTACTAATAAGGAAATAGGTGAACTTTTGGAAATAAATCCTAGAATTGTATATAATAATGTTTGTTATATTAGGGATAGAATGTTAATGAGTAATTTTAAGTTATCTTGATGTAAATATAAGTAAATTCTAATTATTTAGATTTACTTTTTTTTTAGGATGTACTAAACTTATAGTAAGATAGGTGATAATATGGGCGTTGATAATTATAAAACTATGACACTTAATCAGTTTATTAATACATATAGTTCTAGTTCGGAGAAGGATGTACCAATAATAAATGATATGCTTCTTGCGTTGGATAAGAAGATGAAAATGTATCATGATTTTAATTATGTTATAACTAGTTTTGATATTAATAAAACTTATATATATGAGGCAAAAGATTCAAATGGTAATTTAATTTTTGATGCTGATTATTCTGAATATGCGCCTATAGGTAAAAGTAGTTTTGCGCCTAAAGATAATGTTTTTTATTTGGCTTGTTTGGCGGTTGGTATATATAATAATTGTCTTAGTTATATTGATCCATCTAAACCTAAGTTTTTAAAAGAAAACTTTAATTTGTTTGCAGAAAATATGCCTCAAGAAGTTGTTCCTTATTATAGAGGAATTATAGAAAGGGGTTTTTCTGTCTATTTAAATGAGTTTATAGATTCTAGAAATGAACAAGAAATCGCGAAGATGCAAGAAGAAGCAAAGAGAATGGCAGATGAAGAAGCAGAAAGAAAGAAAAAAGAAAATAAGAATTCAGTGCCAAAGGTTAAACCAAATTCTGCTTGGGGTATTAATAGTGATGCTGCTTTCTCTTCAATATCATTTTTTCCACTTATATTTTTGCTTCTTGGGGTTATCATTCCAATTATATTTCTTATATTGTCTTGACATTTTCTTTTGTTTGTGTTAATTTATACATGAACACGAGGGAGTGTTTTTATTTTACAAAAATTTTTTTGAAAAGGTGAAATTATGGCTAATAAAGAAAAACAAGAAACAAAAGTTAAGAATAAGAAGAGTTTATGGGGCAGATTTATGACTTATTGTCATGGTGTCAAGACAGAATTTAAGAGAGTTCATTGGACTACAAAAAGTGATTTAGGAAAGTATTCAGTTGCTACTTTGCTTTTTGTAATTGTTTTTTCATTATTCTTCTATGGTATTAATGCTCTATATGCTTTAATTCGCTCGCTAATAGGATAGGAGGTGCTGTATGGATAAACAATGGTATGTTGTTAACACTTATTCTGGACATGAAAATAAGGTTAAAGAAAAGCTTGAGATGAGAGCAGAATCTATGGGAATGCAGGACTATATATATAGAGTTGTTGTTCCTATGGAAAAGGTTATTGAAACTAAGAATGGTGTTGAAAAAGAACGTGAAAAGAAAATGTTTCCTGGATATATTTTAGTTGAAATGGTCATGAGTGATGAAGCTTGGTATATCGTTCGTAATACTCCAGGAGTAACAGGATTTATAGGATCAAGTGGAAAGGGTGCAAAACCAACTCCTCTTCAACCATATGAAGTAGATAAAATTCTAAATAGTATGGGTATTTCTAGAATAGATATAGATAAAGAATTAGTAGAAGGTACTAAGGTTAGCATTATTGATGGTCCATTTAAAGGTATGTTTGGTAAAGTTGATTTTATCGAGCCTGGTAGTAGTAAAGTTAACTTGCTTGTTGATTTATTTGGACAAGAAACTAGTGTTGAAGTTGAACTTAGTCAAATTCAAAAAATATAATCTTGCATTATTTTAAATTATGTGTTATTATTTAAACGCTATATTTATTTTGATATAGATTTAGTGGGAGGCAGTTAATACTAAAATTTAGTATGCGGATTTACGCTATTTGAACCACTCGCGAAAACGAAATAATTTTATAGGAGGTGTTTTTCGTGGCAAAAGAAGCTATTAAAAAGATTAAATTACAAATACCTGCAGGAAAAGCTACACCAGCTCCACCAGTTGGAACTGTTTTAGGACCAGCAGGAATTAACTTACAAGAGTTTTGTACTAAATATAATGATGCTACTCGTGATAAAATGGGTGACATTTTACCAGTAGAAATTTCAATTTATGATGATAGAAGTTTTGATTTTATAATTAAAACTCCACCTACAGGATTCTTATTAAAGAAGATTGCTAAAATTAATAAAGGCTCTGTTAAAGGTGCTAATGAAACAGTTGCTACTATTTCAGTAGATCAACTTCGTGAAGTTGCAGAAATTAAGTTACCAGATTTAAACTGTGATGATATTGAAGCTGCAATGAAAACAGTTGCCGGAACTGCTCGTAATATGGGTATTAAAGTTGACGGTTATAACACTGATTCAGAAAAATAATTAAAATAAGAATAATCCGCAAGTAAAATTTTATAAGAACGTTCCGCTTGTACTTATTAAATAGGGAGGAAAAAATATGAAGAAGAGAAGTAAGAAATATACTGAAGCTATTTCTAAAGTTGAAAAAGGTAAAGTATATACAGTAGAAGAAGCAGTTAAATTAGTTAAAGAAACTTCTATTACTAAATTTGATGGAACTGTAGAAGTTGCTATGAGACTTAATCTTGATACTAAAAAAGCAGATCAACAATTAAGAGGAGCTATTGTATTACCTAAGGGAACTGGTAAAACAAATAGAGTTTTAGTAATTGCTAAAGGTGATGCTGCTGCTAAGGCAAAAGAAGCTGGAGCTGATTTTGTTGGAGATGTTGATTTATTAGAAAAGATAGAAAAAGAAAACTGGTTTGAATTTGATACAATGATTGCTACACCTGATATGATGCCACTTCTTGGTAAATTAGGTAGAGTTTTAGGGCCAAAAGGTTTAATGCCAAATCCTAAAACTGGTACAGTTACTATGGATCCAGCTAAAGCTGTTAGTGAATCAAAAGCTGGACGTGTAGAATATAGAACAGATAGTTTTGGAAATGTACATGCAGTTGTTGGAAAGGTTTCATTTAGTGAAGCAGACTTAATTGAAAATATTAGTGCATTTGTTGCTAATATAATGAAAATTCGTCCTACTTCAGTAAAAGGGGATTATATTAAGAATATATCTATTACTTCAACTATGGGTCCTGGAATTAAAATTGCTTTAAATAGTTTTGACAAATAGTTAAGTATAGTGTATTATATATATGAATTTGTTGGTGCCATAGACAGTAGGTTGTTTGTAAATCCTACCGAGGACTACGTTAATTATGTAAGTTAAGGTTCTCGTGTCTATTACGAGAACCTTTTTTATGGCAACTCTTCAAGAAGGAGGTGTAGATAATGGCAAGTGATAAAATCTTAAAACAAAAGCAACAAGTTATTAATGAGATTAAAGAAAAAGTTGAAGCTGCTAATACAATAGTTTTATTTGACTATCGTGGATTAACAGATGCTGAAACTAAAGAGCTTCGTTCAAAATTAAAAGAATCAGGTTCTACATACAAAGTTTTTAAGAATACATTAATGACTCGTGCATTTAATGATTTAAGTATTGATTTAGGTGATGCTTTATCAGGACCAAGTGCTTTACTTTGTGGTACTGATCAAGTTGCTCCAATCAAGACTTTAACTGAATTTGCTAAAGATCATCCAGCTCTTGAATTAAAAGTAGGTATCGTAGATGGTGAGATTGCTGATAAGGCTAAACTTTCAGAATATGCTTCATTACCATCAAGAGATCAACTACTTACAATGCTTGCTGGTGGTATGATTGGTCTTGTAAAAGATTTATCAATTTGTTTAGATTTATATTCTAAACAATTAGAAGAAAATGAATAATAATTGAAAATAAATTAAAAAATAGGGAGGAAAAGTAAAATGGCAAAATTAACAAAAGATGAATTTATTAGTTCATTAAAAGAAATGAATTTATTAGAAATTAAAGAATTAGTTGACGCAATGAAAGAAGAATTTGGAGTTGATCCATCTGCTGTAGCTGTAGCTGCACCAGTTGCTGGTGCTGCTGGAGATGCTGCACCTTCTACAGTTACTGTATCAATTGCTGATGCTGGAGCTGGAAAAGTTGGAGTTATCAAAGTAGTTCGTGAAATTACTGGATTAGGATTAAAAGAATCTAAAGATATCGTTGATCAAAATGGTGTTGTTAAAGAAAACATTTCTGTTGATGAAGCTAATGATATTAAAGCTAAGCTTGAAGAAGCTGGAGCTACTGTTGAAGTTAAATAATAAATTCAATTGCTGTTTAGGAATAGATTTATCTATTCCTTTTATTTTGGTTTACGTAAATTAAAAATAAGTTAAAAAAAACAATTGACTTTAAGACGAAATTGGTGTATTATACTTTTTACGAAAGGAGATAACTATTTAATTTTATTAAGTAGTTATCTTTTTCTGTTTTAGAGGTTTGTTATGAGTCAATATTTTGTAAACGATGAAAATCTTGTTAGTAATACGGTAAAGAGATATGCAAATATACTAGATACTAATTTTATTTTTCTTACGGATAATGGTGTTTTTTCTAAGTCTGGTGTTGATTTTGGTTCTAGATTGCTTCTTGAAAGTCTTCCTTTAAGTGATTTGGGCAATTCAGTACTTGATGTAGGATGCGGGTATGGAGTTTTTGGTATAGTGTTGTCTAAGATTTTAGATATAAAAGTTACTATGTGTGATGTTAATAAGAGAGCTATTCATTTAACTTCAAGAAATATAAAATTAAATTCATGCAATAATTGTACTGTAGTTGAAAGCAATTGCTACGAAAATATTACAGGTAGATATTCTACTATTATTTCAAATCCACCTATAAGAGCAGGGAAAAAGGTTGTTTATGAAATTTTGACTAAAGCAAAAGATTATTTGCTTCCAGGCGGTATGTTAGTTTTTGTTGTTAGAAAAGAGCAAGGTGCTAAATCGATTATTTCTGACATGGAAAAATTGTATAATGTAGAAGTGCTGGAACGAAAAAAAGGATTTTTTATAATTAAATGTACTTTTTGATTGACTAATTGTTAGTTTTATGTTATTAATATAAATTGGCAACGTATTATTTTTTTATAAATATGTTCTTTGAATTTATTATGTGTATTGGGGTGAAATATGTGTCTTATAAAATAGTAAACTGTGGTGGCCACCGCAAAAGAAGAAATTATTCTCAAATTCGTGATATTTACGAATTAAAAGACTTACTTGAGATTCAAAAGAAGTCTTACCAAAGATTCATAGAAAAGGGTATACAGGAAGTTTTTGAAGATTTATTTCCTGTAGAAGATTTTTCTGGAACTTATAGGTTAGAATTTGGAAATTATCATTTTGAGGAACCTAGATTCTCTATTAAGGAAAGTAAAGATAGAGAGATTACTTATTCTGCACCTTTAAAGGTTGAAGTTAGATTGTTTAACTGTGAAACTGGAGAAGTAAAAGAACAAGAAATTTTTATGGGTGATATGCCTATAATGACTAATTCTGGTACTTTTGTAATTAATGGGGCAGAAAGAGTTGTTGTATCTCAATTAGTACGTTCTCCTAGTGTTTATTTTAACCGTGAAATAGACAAGAATGGACGTGAATTAATTACATCTCAAATTATTCCTACTCGTGGAACTTGGTTGGAGTTTGAAACTGATGCAAGAGATATTTTGTATGTTAGAATTGATCGTACTAGAAAAGTTACTTTAACTACATTACTTCGTGCTTTTGGATTATCTAGTGATGATGATATTTTTGCTATGTTTGGAAAAGATGAATATCTTGAAAACACTATCTCTAAAGATTCTACTAAGAATACAGATGAAGCATTAATTGAAATTTATGAAAAATTAAGACCTGGTGAACCAGCTACTCTTGATTCGTCTAAGAATAATATTATTACTCGTTTCTTTGATGAGTTTAGATATGATTTAGCTAAAGTTGGTCGTTATAAATTTAATCGTAAATTAAGTGTTGCTGATAGAATTTTAAATCAAAAACTTGGTGAAGATATCATTGTTGATGGAAAAGTTGTGTTTGAAAAAGGTACTGAAATAACAAAAGCTAATATTGAGGAATTTAAGGCAGCATTAGCTACAGGATTCGGAGTAAAAGAAGTTAAAATTAATGAAGACTTAGATAGCTATAACAAGGTTCAAATAGTTAAGATTATGGATCCAAGTGATAATAGAAAAACAATGTCTATTATTGGTAATGATCAAACAATTGAAGTTAAGCGATTAACTATTTCTGATGTTTATGCTTCAATTTCATATTATTTAAATTTATTACATGGTGTTGGTAATTATGATGAAATCGATCATTTAGGTAATCGTCGTGTAAGACAAGTTGGAGAGTTATTACAAAATCAATTTAGAATTGGTGTGTCTCGTATGGAAAGAGTTATTCGTGAAAGAATGACTACTCAAGAGATGGAAGAAGTAACTCCTAAAACTTTAATTAATATTAGACCAGTTACAGCTGCTATGAAAGAGTTCTTTGGTTCATCACAATTATCACAATTTATGGATCAAACTAATCCAATTGCTGAACTTACTAATAAGAGACGTTTAAGTGCTTTAGGACCAGGTGGACTTTCTCGTGATCGTGCTGGTGTTGAAGTTCGTGACGTTAATACTTCACATTATGGTCGAATTTGTCCAATTGAGTCTCCAGAAGGACCTAATATCGGATTAATTACAAGTTTGGCAAGTTATGCTAGAATAGACGAATATGGTTTTATTATGACTCCATATAGAAAAGTAGTTGATTCTAAAATAACTGATGAAGTTGTTTATTTAACTGCTGATGAAGAAGAAGATTATATTATTAGTCAATCAACTGTTGGTACTAATGAAGACAATGTTATGATAGATGAACAGGTTAATGCTCGTTTCCATGGTGAAAACATTTTAGCAAAACCTAGTCAAGTTGATTTTATTGATGTTAGTCCTCAACAAGTTGTTTCGGTTACAACAAGTTGTATTCCATTCCTAGAACATGATGATGCTACTCGTGCACTAATGGGTGCTAACATGCAACGTCAAGCTATGCCTTTATTAAAGACAGAAGCACCATTTATAGGAACAGGTGTTGAACACATTGCTGCTAAGGATTCTGGTGTTTGTATAGTTGCTGATCATGATGGTGTAGTTGAGTATGCAGATGCTAGAAAAGTAGTTGTAAGAACAAAAGATGGAAAAGAAACTTATCGCTTAGCTAATTTTGAACTTGCTAACTCAAGTATTTGTAGTCATCAAAGACCTATTGTAAAACCTGGCGATAAAGTTAAAGCAGGTACTACAATTCTTGCAGATGGTAATAGTACAGATAAAGGTGAACTTGCTTTAGGAAAGAATATGACAGTAGCATTTATGACATTTAATGGTTATAACTATGAAGATGCTGTTATCCTTAATGAAAATTTAGTAAAGGCAGATGCTTATACTTCTCTTCATCTTGAAGATTATGAAATGCAATGTCGTGAAACTAAGTTAGGACCTGAAGAAATTACACGTGATATTCCTAATGTTAGTGAAGAGGCACGTAGAAACTTAGATGAAAATGGTATTATTACTATTGGTACTGAAGTTAAAGAAGGAGATATCTTAGTTGGTAAAGTTACACCTAAAGGTATGGCTGAACTTACTTCAGAAGAAAAGTTACTTCATGCAATTTTTGGAGAAAAAACTCGTGAAGTTCGTGATACTTCTCTTCGTGTTCCACATGGTGGAGATGGTATTGTTCATGATATAAAGATTTATTCACGTAAAGATAATGATGAACTTCCTGCTGGAGTTTCAAAAGTTATTCGTGTTTATATAATTCAAAAACGTAAGATTCAAGTAGGAGATAAAATGTCTGGACGTCATGGTAATAAAGGTGTTATCTCACTAATTCTTCCACAAGAAGATATGCCATACTTGCCAGATGGTACTCCAGTTGATATTATGCTTAATCCACAAGGTGTTCCTTCTCGTATGAATTTTGGACAAGTTCTAGAATTACATATGGGTATGGCTGCTAAGAAATTAGGAGTACATATTGCTACACCAGTATTTGATGGTGCACATGTTGATGATATTCAAGCTATTATGAAAGAAGCTGGAATGGATCCTGATGGAAAGACTGTTTTATATGATGGTCGTACAGGTGAGCCATTTGATAATAGAATTTCTGTTGGTGTTATGTATATGATTAAACTACATCACATGGTTGATGATAAGTTACATGCACGTAGTACTGGACCTTATTCATTAGTTACACAACAGCCACTTGGTGGTAAAGCACAATTTGGTGGACAACGTTTCGGTGAAATGGAAGTTTGGGCACTTTATGCATATGGTGCTGCTCATACATTACAAGAGATGATGACTGTTAAATCTGATGACGTTATTGGTCGTGTTAAAGTATATGAATCTATTGTTAAAGGTAATCAAGTTGATGATGCTGGTGTTCCTGAATCATTCAGAGTATTAATGAAAGAATTCCAAGCTTTAGGATTAGATATTTCAATAATTGATGACGAAGGAAAAGCGTTACAACTTAAAGATATAGAAGAACAAGAAGATAAGGAAGAATTAAAATTCTCAATTGATGAAGTGGATGGAAATCCTGCTCAGAGTATTAGTGCTACTACTATTGAAGATGATGGTGGTGCAGAAGAAGATATTGATGAGGATATTGAGGATGAATTTGATAGTTTAGATTATCTAGAGGAAGGAGAAGAAATGTAATGATAGAAGTAAATAAAATTAAGGCTTTAAAAATTGGAATAGCTTCTCCTGAAAAAATTAGAGAATGGTCATATGGTGAGGTAAAGAAACCTGAAACTATAAATTATAGAACATTAAGACCTGAAAGAGATGGTTTGTTCTGTGAAAAAATATTTGGACCAACTAAAGATTTTGAATGTGCTTGTGGAAAGTACAAAAAAGTAAGATATAAAGATATTATTTGTGATAGATGTGGAGTTGAAGTTACACGTTCTAAAGTACGTCGTGAACGTATGGGACATATAGAACTTGCTTCTCCTGTCTCACATATTTGGTTCTTTAAGGGTGTTCCTTCAAGAATGGGACTTGTTCTTGATATGAGTCCAAGAGATTTAGAGGAAGTATTATATTTCGTTAGTTACGTTGTAATTGATAAAGGTAATGCACCACTTGAAAATAAACAAACTCTTTCTGAAAAAGAATATAGAGCATATTATGAAAAATATGGTAATGGATTTAGAGTAGGAATGGGTGCTGAGGCAATTAAGGAATTACTTAAGAGTGTAGATTTAGAAAAAGAAATTGCTAAAATAGAAAAAGAATTAGAAACAGCTCAAGGTCAAAAGAGGGTTAGACTTGTTAAGAGATTAGATGTTCTTGATGCTTTCTATAAATCTGAACAAAAGCCTGAATGGATGATTCTTGATTGTATTCCTGTAATCCCACCAGATTTAAGACCTATGATTCAACTTGATGGTGGTAGATTTGCAACTTCAGATTTAAATGATTTATATCGTCGAGTAATTAATCGCAATAATCGTTTAAAGAAATTAATTGATCTAGGTGCTCCTGGAATCATTATTCAAAATGAAAAACGTATGTTACAAGAAGCTGTAGATGCATTATTTGATAATGGACGTCGTGGTAGAAGTGTTACTGGTGCAGGTAATAGACCATTAAAATCTCTTTCTAGTATGTTAAAAGGTAAACAGGGTCGTTTCCGTCAAAACTTATTAGGTAAGCGTGTTGATTATTCTGGACGTAGTGTTATCGTTGTTGGACCATCACTTAAGATGTATCAATGTGGTATTCCTAAAGAAATGGCTTTAGAATTATTTAAGCCACATGTTATTAATGGTTTAGTAGATAGAGATATTGCACATAATATTAAAGCTGCTAAGAGATTAATAGATAATAGAGATCCACTTGTTTGGGATGTAGTAGAAGATGTTATTAAAGAGCATCCAGTATTATTAAACCGTGCGCCTACTTTACATAGATTAGGTATTCAAGCATTTGAGCCAATTTTAGTAGGTGGTAAAGCTATTAGACTTCATCCACTTGTTTGTCCAGCATTTAATGCAGACTTTGATGGTGACCAGATGGCAGTTCACGTTCCTTTATCAGAAGAAGCAAAAGCTGAAGCTAGACTTTTAATGTTAGGTTCAGGTAACATCTTAAAACCATCTGATGGAAAACCTATTGTTACTCCAGCTCAAGATATGGTTTTAGGTAACTATTATATAACTATGGAAAAACCTGGAGAAAAAGGTGAAGGTAGATTATTTAGAAATCCAAATGAAGCATTAATGGCTTATGAAAGAAGAGAAATAACTCTTCATACAAGAATTGCTATACCAGTTAATTCGTTTAAACATAAATTATTTACTGATGATAAAAAGGATAAATATTTAATTACTACTCCTGGTAAAATTAAATTTAATGAGATTTTACCTGATTCATTCCCTTATGTTAATGAACCAACTGATGAAAATATTCAACAAATTACTCCTAACAGATATTTTATTGATCGTGGTATGAATGTTCCTGAGGAAATAGCTAAGAAAGATATAGTTAAGCCTTTTGCTAAAGGTGCATTAGAAAAAATAATCGCTCAAGTATTTAAACGTTATAAAACTACAGAAACATCTACAATGCTTGATAAATTAAAAGATTTAGGATTTAAGTATTCAACAATTGCTGGTATTACTGTTAGTATGGCTGATGTTGAAACAAGTCAACAAAAGCATGAAATAGTTGCTAAAGCACAAAAAGTTGTTGATAGTATTAATAAACAATATAAACGTGGTTTAATTACTGAAGAAGAAAGATTTGATAAAGTAATTGAAGTATGGAATAATGCAACAGATGAAGTAAAAGCAGAACTTGAAGGTATTTCACAAACTGATATTGATAATCCAATCTTTATCATGATGAACTCTAAAGCTCGTGGTAATATCTCTAACTTTACTCAAGTTGCTGGTATGCGTGGTATTATGGCTAAGCCAGATGGTACTCCAGTTGAAATTCCAATTCTTTCAAACTTTATTGAGGGACTTTCAGTTGCTGAATTCTTCTTGTCTACACATGGTGCTCGTAAAGGTTCAGCAGATACTGCCTTAAAGACTGCGGATTCAGGATATTTAACTCGTCGTTTAGTTGATGTTTCACAAGATATGATTGTTAGAGAAGTTGATTGTGGTACTGATCAAGGTGTTGTTGTAAAAGACTTCATTAATGAAAAAACTGGTTCTGTAATCGAAGGATTAAAAGACCGTATTGTTGGAAGATTTGCTAATAAGAAAGTTATTAATCCTGAGACTAAAGAGGTTATAGTTGAAAAACTTGAATTAATTACTGAAAACAAGGCTGATAAGATTGTTGAAGCTGGAATTAAAGAAGTTGAAATTAGGACAATTTTAACATGTAATACAGCTAATGGTGTTTGTCAAAAATGTTATGGTAGAAATCTTGCTACAGGTAACTTAGTTGAAATAGGTGAGGCCGTAGGTGTTATGGCTGCTCAATCAATTGGTGAACCTGGTACTCAGCTTACAATGCGTACATTCCATTCTGGTGGAGTTGCTCATGGTGGTGATGCTGATATCACTCAAGGTCTTCCTCGTGTACAAGAATTATTTGAAGCACGTAATCCAAAAGCTAAGGCTACAATAGCTGAAATTGATGGTGAAGTATCTAAAGTTAAGGAAGATCATGGTAAATATAAAATTAGTATTACTAACTCACTTGAAACAAAGGAACACACTACGAATTATGCTGCTAAGTTAATTGTTAAAAAAGGTGATAAGGTTAAGTGTGGTGATAAGTTAACTGAGGGTGCTATTAGTCCTAAGGAATTACTTGATGTAACTGATCCTATTACTACACAAGAATATATATTAAAAGAAGTACAAAATACATATCGTTCTCAAGGTGTTGATATTTCAGATAAACATATTGAAATTATTGCACGTAGAATGATTTCTCGTATGAGAATTGTTGATTCTGGTGATACTAAATTCTTACCTGGATCACTTGTTAATTTCCATGATTTCACTGCAGGTAATACAGAAGCTGTTATTAATGGTAAGAGACCTGCTACTGGTAAACCAGTATTACTTGGTATTACTAAGGCATCTCTTGAAACTGATTCATTCTTATCTGCTGCATCATTCCAGGAAACTACAAGAATTTTAACCGATGCTGCAATTAAAGGTAAAGTTGATGTTCTAGAAGGTTTAAAAGAAAATGTAATTATTGGTAAAACTATACCAGCTGGTACTGGTATTAAGGATTATCAAGATGTTGATTATACATTAGCTCAAGAATTTATTGATGAAGAGCCACTTGATAAATTAGAAGATCAATTTATGGAATAGGAAACTATTCCTTTTTTTTTGTTTATTTGATACAATAGTTTTTGTTAATGTTTAATTAGAGGTGATAAAATGGCTGATTCATTTTTAAACTTAGTAAAAAGACTAGTATCTATTCTTCCTTCTGATTGGAATAAGGTTACTTTTTCTTTATTCGTTAGAGAATGTTCTATAAATGGTAAAATTGCTTTTAGTAAAGAATTTAAGTGTTATTGTTTATCTGATAGTTGTGATACTCCAATTAATTTGGTAAAGGTTTATGAAGAAAATTTTGATATAGAGGATTTGTTTTTCGATTTGTTAGATTTTTTTTATAAAAACTATTTTAATAAAGATAGTAATTTTATTACATTGAAAGTACATAAAGCTGGTAATTATGAAATAAATAGGATATCATTAAATAATAATATTTCAAATGATGAAATTGTTGATATTATTAATGAGTATATTAAAAAGGATTTATAAATTTATAAAAATAGTTAAAAGTTGTTGACTATTTTTTTTTATAGTGATATATTATATTTGCTATTAAATTAATTTTGCTTTTTTGTGCAAAATTTTATTTAAAAGAAAAAATGATACACCTGGGTATGTGTCAAGAAAGGAGATATATAATATATGCCTACAATTAACCAATTAATAAAGAAAAAACGTAAAGATAAAGTTCGTAAAAGTAAATCACCTGTTTTGGGAGTTGGATTAAATACAATTAAGAAAAAAGCTACTGATACTAATGCTCCTCAAAAACGTGGAGTTTGTACTCGTGTTGGTACTAAAACACCTAAAAAACCAAACTCAGCTTTAAGAAAATATGCTCGTGTACGTTTAAGCAATGGTAAAGAAGTAGATACTTATATTCCAGGAATTGGACATAACTTACAAGAGCATAGTGTTGTACTAGTTCGTGGTGGACGTGTTAAAGACTTAATCGGTGTACGTTATCATATAATTCGTGGAACATTAGATACTGCTGGTGTTCAAAACCGTATGCAAGGTCGTAGTAAATACGGTGCTAAAAAACCAAAAAAATAAAAAATAAATAAAATAATTGAAGGGAGGAAATTATAATGCGTAAGAGACAAGCAGTTAAAAGAGATGTTCTTGCTGATCCTATATATAATTCAAAATTTGTTACTAAGTTAATAAATTCAATTATGTTAGATGGTAAAAAAGGAATAGCTCAAAGTATTGTTTATGATGCATTTGAACAAGTTAAGACTAAAACTGGTAGTGATCCACTTGAAGTATTTAATAAAGCAATGGAAAACATTATACCAGAAGTTGAAGTTAAATCTCGCCGTGTTGGTGGATCTAACTATCAAGTACCAATTGAAGTTTCGCCTGCAAGAGGTCGTGCTTTAGGTCTTCGTTGGTTAACAGGTAATGCTCGTTCTCGTGGTGGAAAGAGTATGGCTGAAAAGTTAGCTAATGAGATAATGGATGCTGCTAATGGTACTGGTGGAGCAGTTAAAAAACGTGAGGATACTCACAGAATGGCTGAAGCTAATAAAGCTTTCGCACATTATAAATGGTAGGAGGAAATTAATATGGCAAGAGATACTTCACTTGAAAAAACTAGAAATCTTGGTATAATGGCTCACATTGATGCTGGTAAAACAACAACAACTGAGCGTGTTTTATATCATACTGGTAAAATTCATAAAATTGGTGAAACTCATGACGGTGAAAGTCAAATGGACTGGATGGTACAAGAGCAAGAACGTGGTATAACTATCACTTCTGCAGCTACTACAGCTTATTGGAAAGGATACCGTTTTAATATTATTGATACTCCTGGTCACGTAGATTTCACTATCGAAGTTAGTCGTAGTTTACGTGTATTAGATGGAGCTGTTGCATTAATAGATGCACAAGCTGGTGTTGAACCTCAAACTGAAACAGTTTGGAGACAAGCTTCTGAATTTAAAGTTCCACGTATTATTTTTGCTAATAAGATGGATAAAATGGGAGCTGATTTCCAATATAGTTTAAATACTATTGAACAAAGATTAGGAGTTAATTATGCTCCTATTGAATGGCCTATTGGTTCTGAAGATAATTTTAGTGGTGTAGTTGATTTAGTATCAATGAAAGCTTATGAATATGATGGAAAACCTGAAGAAGAGGCTAAAGAAATAGAAATCCCTGCTGATTTAAAAGATATAGCAGAAGAAAAGAGAAATGCATTAATTGAAGCTGTTGCTGAATTTGATGATGACATGATGGAAAAATACCTTGAAGGAGAAGAAATCCCTGCAGAATTACTTAAAAAAGCAATCCGTACAGGAGTTCTTAAAGCTGAATTCTTCCCTGTTATGTGTGGAACAGCTTTAGGAAATAAAGGTATTAAATTATTACTTGATGCTGTTATTGATTATTTACCAAGTCCTATTGATATTGAGTCAATTAAGGGAACAGATTTAGATGGTAATGATGCAGTAAGACATCCAAGTGATAATGAACCATTCAGTGCATTAGCATTCAAAGTTATGACTGATCCTTTTGTTGGACGTTTAACTTTCTTTAGAGTTTATTCTGGACACTTAAGTAGTGGTAGTTATGTATTAAATTCTACTAAAGATGAAAAAGAACGTATTGGTCGTATATTATTAATGCATGCTAATACTCGTAAGGAAATTACAGATGTATATACTGGTGATATAGCTGCTGCTGTTGGTTTAAAAGCAACAACTACTGGTGATACATTATGTGATGAAAAGAAACCTGTTATTCTTGAAAGTTTAGTGGTTCCAGATCCAGTTATTGAACTTGCTGTTGAACCTAAATCAAAAGCAGATCAAGATAAAATGGCTTTAGCTTTACAAAAGCTTGCAGAAGAAGATCCTACATTTAAGGTTCATACAGATCATGAAACAGGTCAAACTGTTATTGCTGGTATGGGTGAATTACACTTAGATGTATTAGTAGATCGTATGAAACGTGAATTCAATGTAGAAGCTAATGTTGGTCGTCCACAAGTTGCTTATCGTGAGACAATCAAAGCTACAGGTGAATGTGAAGGTAAATATATTAAACAATCTGGTGGACGTGGACAATATGGACATGTTTGGGTTAAGTTTGAGCCAAATCCAGATAAAGGTTATGAATTTGTTGATGAAATCGTTGGTGGTGTTGTTCCTCGTGAATACATTCCTGTTGTTGACAAAGGATTACAAGAAGCTATGCAAACAGGTATTCTTGCTGGATACCCTATGATAGATGTTAAGGCTACATTATTTGATGGTTCTTACCATGATGTAGACTCTAATGAAATGGCATTTAAGATTGCTGCTAGTATGGCTTTAAAAGAAGCTAAAAAGAATTGTCAACCAGTACTTCTTGAACCAATTATGAAGGTTGATGTTACTACTCCAGAAGAATATTTTGGTAATGTAATGGGTGATTTAACTGGTAGACGTGGTAAACCATTAGGACAAGAAACTCAATTAGGAGCTGTTAAACTTAGTGCTATGGTACCACTTTCAGAAATGTTTGGTTATGCTACTGCACTTCGTAGTAATACACAAGGTAGAGCTAACTTTGTAATGTTCTTTGATCATTATGAAGAAGTACCAAAGAGTATTTCTGAAGAAATTATTAAGAAAAGTGGAAATTAATTAAAAACTTTTCTAAAATAGTTGAAAAAAAATTAATAGTTAGATAAAATATATGTTGTAATATAAATTATGGGAGGAAAAAATTATGGCAAAAGAAAAATTTGATCGTTCAAAACCACATGTTAACATTGGTACAATTGGACACGTAGATCATGGTAAAACTACTACAACTGCTGCTATTACTGCTAGATTAGCTGGTAAGAACGGTAACCAAGCTGTTGCTTTCGAAAATATCGATAAAGCACCAGAAGAAAGAGAACGTGGTATTACTATCAATACTGCACACGTTGAGTATAGTACTGATAAGAGACATTATGCACACGTTGACTGTCCAGGACATGCTGATTATGTTAAAAACATGATTACAGGTGCTGCACAAATGGATGGAGCAATTTTAGTAATTGCTGCTACAGATGGACCTATGGCACAAACTCGTGAACATATCTTACTTGCTCGTCAAGTTGGTGTACCAAAAATGGTTGTATTCATGAATAAGTGTGATATGGTTGATGATCCTGAATTATTAGACTTAGTTGAAATGGAAATTCGTGATCTATTAAATGAATATGATTATGATGGAGATAATACTCCAATCATTCGTGGATCTGCTCTTAAAGCTCTTGAAGGTGATGAAGAGTGGGGTAAAAAAATCGACGAACTTATGGATGCTGTTGATGAATGGATTCCAACTCCAGAAAGAGATACTGAAAAACCATTCTTAATGAGTATTGAAGATGTATTCACTATCACTGGTCGTGGTACAGTTGTTACTGGACGTGTTGAACGTGGACAATTAAAACTTAATGATGAAGTTGAAATCGTTGGTATTAAAGATACTCAAAAAACAGTTGCTACAGGAATTGAAATGTTCCGTAAACAATTAGATTATGCTGAAGCTGGAGATAACGCTGGTGTTCTTCTACGTGGTATTTCTCGTGAACAAGTTGAACGTGGACAAGTTCTTGCTAAACCAGGAACAGTTACACCTCATACTCAATTCAAAGCTGCAGTATATGTATTAACTAAAGAAGAAGGTGGACGTCATACTCCATTCTTCACAAAATATCGTCCTCAATTCTATTTTAGAACTACAGACGTAACTGGTGAAATTGAATTACCAGAAGGAACTGAAATGGTTATGCCTGGTGATAATGTTAACATTACTGTTGAATTAATTCACCCAATCGCTATTGAACAAGGTACTAAATTCTCTATCCGTGAAGGTGGACGTACTGTTGGTGCTGGTAACGTTAGTGAAATTATTAAATAATTAAGTTTATATAATTAAAACTGATACTTAACGTATCAGTTTTTTTGTATATAAAAAATAAGATATTCATATCTTATTTAATATTATCTTTGAATTTAAAGTCTTTTTCTTTGCTAAAATTTTGATATAGTCTGTAATTAAATTGATCTAATACTAAATCAAATTCACCTATATATTCAGTTGGTATACTGCCAAAACCTAGTTTGTTTTCGTTTAAAGTACTATATGGGTTTTTGTTTTTGAAATCTCCAACAATATTATTTAAATTTAAATATTTATATCCTTTTTGTATGGCTTCGTTTATAATAAACCATCTTGTTAAGTAATTACTATTAAGACTTTTATATCTTTTATCATATCCTTCTGCAATTAAATATATTGCTTCATTGTATTCAAGTGTGATTGCTCCACCTATAAGTACACTTTTTGGATATTTTTCCAATATATTAGTTGCAAATACAAGTTGATCTTTGTATACGCTTAATAATTTGTCTGATTCCATTTTTGAGTTTAATATTCTTTGATTAGTTGTACCTATATTATCTTGTATTTTATTAGTTAATTTTTCGTTTAGTTCCATTTCATGCTCATATGCTTTTTTTATAGATGTTACATATGCATTAGTATCAAGTACTGCATAATATATTTTTGCTTTATTACCAAATGCTTTCATAAAATCATCATAATATTCTTTACTTCTTTTATTTGTTGATATTATATCTTGAAGAAATTCTGCTTTTTTGTTAGTATCTTCAACTATTAAAACGCCAGAATTAGATGCTTTATTTATTTTATGTCTTGTTCTTTTATTGAATCCTAAGTAAACATCTTTTATTGTTTTTTCGCTTAATAGTACTATGCTTTCAAAACGACCTCTTTCATTTTCAAAAAAGTTATTTTGTCCTTTATATTTAAAACCTGCATATTTTATATTTTTTAAAATATTATTTACATCACTATTAATATTGCTAATTAATCCTCTTTTATTTCTAATAGTTGCAGGTATATAAGGATCCATCCTTAATAGTATAAAATCTTGTTTTCCAAGAACATTTCTTAATTTTTTTACTAATTCCACAATATTTTCTGCGATATTATAATCAAATAGTATTCCACCTGGAGCATAAGCTATTTTTTTGTTCATAAAAACAGTAGTATATAAAAGAAGTGATGCTCCAACTAGGTGATTTGTACTATCTATAATACCAATATAGTGTACTTTATAACCGTGTTTTGACATTAGATTACCATAGGAAGATGTTTGATAATAATTTTTATATTTATGAGCGCTTGCAAATTTATCAAATTCTTGTTGACTTAGTGTAATTATTTTCATTATTAATCCTCCTTTTCTCTTTAAATTATAACATATTTTTTTTAATAATATCAATAATAGTATATATCTTTACATTAAAATAATTTATTGTTTTAAAAAATATTAATTTATAGTAAAATTATATTGGTGATATAAATGTTTAAAAATAAGAAAGTATTTATTTTAGGAATGGCAAGAAGTGGTTACGAGGCTGCCAAAATTTTAATTTCTCGTGGCAATGAAGTTTTTTTAAATGATATGAAGGAAGAAGAAAAGCAAAATAAAGAGCAGGTGGAGGAACTTAGAAATTTGGGTGTTCATTTATTCTTTGGTTCTCATCCTGATGATTTGTTTGATGAAAGCTTTGATTATCTAATAAAGAATCCAGGAATCCCTATTAATCATAAGTATGTTTTAAAAGCTAGAGAATTGAATATTGAGGTAATTAATGAAGTAGAGATGTGTTTTAGACTTTTACCTGAAAATGTTAAATTAGTTGCAATTACTGGTACTAATGGTAAAACTACAACTACAACACTTACTTATAATATTTTAAAGGAGGCTTACCCTGATAAAACTATATTAGCTGGTAATATTGGTTATCCTTTGAGTAGTGTAATTGAAAAAGTAAAAAGTGGAGATATTTTGGTAATGGAAATATCAGCTCAACAAGGTGAAAATTTAGTTAATTTTAGACCTAATATAGCTGTTTTAACAAATTATTTTCCTGCTCATATTGAGTTTTTTAAAACATTTGAATATTATAAAAAAGTTAAATCTAAAATGTTTTTTAATCAAACTGATGATGATGTTGCAATTGTTAATTTAGAAAATAAGGATGCAAATGAGTCAATAAAGGGAATTAAAAGCAATATAAAGTATTTTTCAAGTAGTAATGAAATTAATGGTATTTATTTAAAAGATGGAAGTATTTATTATTATGATGAAAAAATCATTGATACTAAGGAAATTAAAATAAAAGGTATTCATAATATAGAAAATTGTATGTGTGCGATTGGAGTTTCTAAAGAACTTGGAGTATCAAATAAAATTATTTGTAAGTGTATTTCTGAATTTAAAGGTGTTGAACATAGACTTGAATATGTAACTACATATGAGGGAAGAGAGTTCTATAATGATACAGAAGCTACTAATATTAAATCTACTCAGATTGCTCTTGATTCATTTGATCAGCCTACATTAATTATTTTAGGTGGATTAGAAAGAAATCAAGTACTTGAGGAATTAACTCCTTTTATGAAGAATGTTAAGGCTGTACTTGCAATTGGTCAGTGTAGACAGAGAGTAAAAGAATATGTTGATAGTCTTGGTATCAAGTGTTTGTGTTATGAATATATGAAGGATGGTTTTTCTGAACTTTATTCATTATCTTCTCCTGGAGATGTAATCTTATTAAGTCCAGCTACTGCATCTTGGGATCAATATAAGGAATGTGAGATTAGAGGGGCTGAATTTAAAAAACTAGCATATGATTTAGATAAAAACGATAAGAAATAATAGTTATTGACTTTTATTTCTTTTTATGTTATAATTTAATAACTTTCGAGGGGGATTAATAAATGAAACAAAAAAGTAAAAATGATAAAGAGAATAAAAGTATTTTAAAGAGAATAGTTGAAATTTTTAATGGAGATATCGATATAGATGAATTAGATTTTGATTATGATTATGAAGTCCTTCATAAAAATAAACAAAATAAAGAAACACCAATTAAACCTGTCGTTAAAGAAAAAGAAATTGAAACTCCAATAAAACCTAATATTGAAGATATAAAGGAAGAAAATTCAATATTTGAAAAAGATAGTTTTGAAACACCATTAGATTCAACAACAACTGAGAAAACTAAAGTAGTTTCTGAAGATACTGAGAAAAAACATTTTATTAGTATTTCAAAGAAACCTAAAAAAGAAAAGAAACAAAAAATAGAAAGAGTTGAGAAAGATAAAAATGATTATTGGGCTTCTGGTTTTGAAAGTAATTTCAACGGTGAAGAAAAAGAATCTTCTGAACCAGTAATTACTTTTACTGATAATACAGATAAAACAAAAAATGAGACTAAAACTGAAAGTATAAAAGATAAAGAAAAGAAACATATACCAGTTAAGGGAGTATTTTTATTTGCTGCTTCAGCAGGTATCGTTGCAGCAACTGGTTATGCTATCGCTAATAGAGAACGTGAAGTAGAAGTTACTAATAGTGCTATTATTAATTCTATTAAAAATGAAACTCAAGTTGATGATGTTATTGCTGAGTTTAATGATGATGCTGCAATTTATAATACTGTTGAAGGAAATGAGACAATTGATACAATTCTATCAGGTGAAAATAATATAGTTTCGGCAGCTGATAAAATGGTAGATTTAATTAATATGTCTAATGAGTTAGATAGTTATGAATTAGATAAAGCATTAAAATTAAATGGTGATATTAGATCACTTACTAATGAAGAGAAAAATGAGATTCGTAATATGTCTAGAGCTGATTTACTTACAATGATGGATTTGTTTAAAGAAATGGGCGATGTTGATATTCAAGCATTTAATAAAAAGTCTGTTGATTATTCATATCTTACTATGAAATTATCTTTTGCTAAGTATATTATAGATAATCAAATAATGAAATATGGAACAAATATATTATCTACTTATCCTGAATTAATTATTCAATCAATAATCATTGATGAAAGTGGCTTTGATACCACTGATTATGTAGATGTTGATATTAAGTTAATTGATGGAAGTTATTATGCATCTTATAAGGCTTTAGATAATGGTTCTCAGTATAATGTTTTATTGGATTCTAAAGCAATTAGATTAATTAAAGATAAAGATTATTTTGATGGTTATACATCAGAAAATGACAGCTTTAATGATTTTAAGAAAAAAGCTTTAAAAACAATTAATGATTGTAAGATGATGTTACTTACTGATTGTCAGATTAAACATAGTGGTCCTATTGAAAGTACTAGATATGAACTTAAAACTTCATCAAATTATAAAGTATTTAAGAAGGCATCAACTATAAAATAGAGCAGTTTTGATGTGAACCCCAAATAGGAGACATCAAATAAAAAAGCAAATTAAAATCAAGGGCGAACGAAGTGAGTTCATCTAGACCCTTGATTTTTTATTGCGTAATTATAATGGTTATTCAAATAAGTCTTGTCCTTATTTGTTAC
>JAGAWU010000003.1 GCA_017941235.1 Bacilli bacterium
TGATATCTATAAATCTATTGAGGACTATATTTATTATTTTAATAATGAAAGACCTCAATGTGCCTTAAATTATTTAACTCCTAAACAATTCATGGATTTATATTATATTAAATAGTTGTCTACTTTTACTTGACTAATGCAAACTTTCCTTTTTTTATCTTCCGGTAATTTACTTATGGAAATTTGAGGGGAAATATAAAAATAATACAAGAACGAGTTTGCGAGTTTATCTTGATTCTTGTATTATTTTTATTTTCATATATGCTATTCTTTTCAAATAAAGTTTTCCTTTATTTGTTATTTATTTTATAATATACTCTTGTATTTTGGCCTGTTTGAAAGGAGTGTGTACTATGAATACACCAAAATACAAACATCTTTCTTTTGAAGATAGATGTGTTATTGAAGAATTTTTGAATAATAATTTTAATTTTACTAATATCGCTAATAGGATTGGTAAAAGTAGAAGGACCATTTCTATGGAGATTAAAAAGCATCGTTTTTTAAGAACTACTAATTCTTGTAACAATAAACCCTGTTGTTTTGAATCTAAACCTCCTTATGTCTGTAATGGCTGTCATAAATTCAACAATTGTAGAAGAATTAGATATTCTTACTCACACGATGTTGCTTATAACGAGTATAAACAAAATTTAATTAATACTCGTGCTAATTTAAGAATTACTAAGGAACAAATTGCTTCTATTAATGATACTATTTCTCCTTTAATGGTTGATAAACATCATTCTGTTAATCAAGTTTTTATTGAACATCCTGAACTTCTTCCCTTTTCTAAATCTACTTTTTATAAGTATATTGATTTGGGTATTCTTAATGTTAGAAATATTGATCTTAATAGACGTGTTAAGTTTAAAGTTAAGAAAGAATATGATTATATGCGTGATAAAGTTGATACTAAAATTAAAATCGGTAGATTCTATTCTGACTTTAAATATTATATGGAGTTTAATCCTAATGCTTCTATCGTTGAAATGGATACTGTTATTGGTACTCGTGGTGGTAAAGGTGGTAAATGCTTTCTTACTCTTTTATTTAGAAAATATAATTTTATGTTAATTTATTTATTACCATATAAGCAATCTAAATACGTTACTACAGTATTTAATATAATTAAAAGAAGATTAGGAGATGATGAATTTAAAAGACTTTTTGAAGTTATCTTAACTGATAATGGTACTGAGTTTTCTGATCCTGATTCGATTGAATTTAATTTCAATACAGGTGAAAAGTTAGTTAATCTTTTCTATTGTGATCCTAATTGCTCATGGCAAAAAGGCTCTATTGAAAAGAATCATGAATTTATTAGATATATTTTACCTAAAGGCAATTCTTTTGCTGGTTTAAGTCAAAACGATTGTTACCTTATGGCTTCTCATATTAATTCAATTCCTAGATTATCCTTAAATAATCATTCTCCTTATGAAGAAGCTTTTAACTTTATTGGTAAATCTAATATAGATAAATTCCATATAAAAAAGATCGATTATGATGATATCGATCTTACAATTAGATTACTTAAAAAGTAATCACACAATAATATATAATTTAGGCCAAAATACATGCAAATAGTAACTTTTAAGCGGAACGTTAACTCTATTCAAAAAAAATTTACCAAACTTTCCGTCTTTTTTGCATGTAATAATATTGACTTAAATCGCTTATATTTTAACATATTAATGCTATTTTTGGCAAATTATAATGTTTTTTTTCTTATTTTACGGTAACTTAACAAAATAAAGGTAACCACCAGTAATAATGGAAAGTTACCTCAAAATTTAACGCAAAAAAAATACCGCGTAAATTAAATAGTTTGTAGTGGTAAGCTTAAAGTCACGAAATCGAGTTTATGGAAGTTAGTTCTTAACTTTTAAGGGGAAAGCAAAAAAAACTGTAGGCTTATTTTCCTACAGTTTATAATTCTATTCTACTATTGTACCTATTTCTTCACCATTAACTACCTTTAATAAGTTACCTTCTTTATTCATATCATAAACTATTATAGGTATCTTATTATCCATACATAGTGTTGTTGCTGTTGAATCCATTACATTTAATTTTTGATTTAGTACATCTAAATATGTTAATTTTGGTATTCTTGTTGCATTTTTATCTTTTTTAGGATCAGCTGTATATATTCCATCAACATTTGTTGCTTTTATTACTACATCTGCATTTATTTCTGCTGCTCTTAGGGCAGCTGCTGTGTCAGTTGAGAAGAAAGGATTACCTGTTCCACAACCAAATATTACTATTCTATCTTTATCTAAATGACGATCTGCTCTTTTTCTGATATAGAATTCTGCTATTTGTCTCATTTCTATTCCTGTTTGTACTCTTGATGGGCAATTAAGTTGTCTAAATGCATCATCTAGAGCTAAAGCATTCATAGTAGTTGCTAGCATTCCAATATGATCTGCTGTACATCTGTCCATTTGTGGATTTAACCTTCCTCTCCAAAAGTTTCCACCACCTACTACTATAGCTATTTCGATATTTGTTTTTTCTTTAACTTCCTTGATCTCTTTACAGATTTCAAGTACTCTTTCAAAATCAATTCCTTTTTTCTCTTTACCAGCTAAGCTTTCTCCACTTACTTTTAATAATATTCTGTTATATTTTTTCATTAATACCTCCTATTATCCAAATACTATTGGATTAAAATTAACATCTATTGTAACAAGATTATTACTCTTGTATACATCAATTATTTTATTTAACACTTCATATAAGTTTTCTTGTTTCTTATATTTTAATGTTATTCCATATCTATATATGTTATTTATTTTAAATACACCACTTACACTTGGTCCAAGAATTACTGTTTTATCTAAGTACTTTTCTAGAACTTTCTTTATTTTTAGTGATTCTTTGTAACCTTCTTTATCATTCCTACTATTTATTCTTATATAGCAAATATAGTAATAAGGTGGATAACCAAGTCGTTTTCTTATATTCATTTCCTCATTAAAGAAATTTATATAATCATGTGTTTTAACATATTTTATAGCATAATGGTCTTTATTAAATGTTTGGATTATTACTTCTCCACTCTTTTCACTTCTACCACTTCTTCCTGCAACTTGACTTAATAGTGAAAAGGTTTGTTCACTACTTCTAAAATTTGGAATATTTAGTGATGTATCAGCATTTATAACACCTACTAGTGTTACATCTTTAAAATCTAATCCTTTGGATACTATTTGTGTTCCAAGTAATATATCATACTTATGCTCCCCAAATTCTGTAATCATTTTTTCATGCATACCTTTTTTACTTGTAGTATCAAAATCCATTCTTAGTATTCTTGCGTTAGGTATTAATTTTTGTAATTCTTCTTCTACTTTTTCTGTTCCTACTCCTAAATCGTTCAATGATTTCTCATGACATTCTGGGCATTCTAGTACTTTCTTTTCTGCGTAACCACAATAATGGCATCTTAGATTATTACTTGTTTTGTGATAAGTAAGTGTTATATCACAATTAGGGCATTTAATTGCATGTCCACAGTTTTTGCACGTTACAAAGCTTGAATATCCCCTTCTATTTAAAAGAAGAATTATTTGCTCATTATTTTTTATTTTTTCTTCTATTTTACTTATTAATACTTTAGAAAAATGACCTTTACTTGTTCTTATTTCTTCATTCATATCAACTATTTTTACTTTTGGTAAACTTTTATTATTTACTCTAGTTGGCATTTCAAGTAAATGATATACTTTTTTTAAGGCTCTAGCATAGGAATCAAGTGTAGGAGTTGCACTTCCTAAGACAAGTTTTGCTCCTTTATTAAGTTTAATTCTTTCTTTTGCCATTTCTATTCCATCATATCTTGGATTTTGATCATCTTGTTTATATGAAGTGCTATGCTCTTCATCTATTACTATTAATCCAAGGTTTTTAACAGGCGCAAATAATGCGCTTCTTGCTCCTATTACTATATCTACTTCTTCTCTATTTATTTTTCTCCATTCATCATATCTTTCTCCATCAGATAAAGCACTATGAAGAAGAGCTATTCTGCTACCAAATCTTTTACTAAATCTTTTTATTGTTTGTGGTGTTAAACTTATTTCTGGGACAAGAACAATTGCTGTCTTGCCTTTGTTTAAAGTATCTTCAATCATTTCCATATATACTTCTGTTTTACCTGATCCAGTTACACCTCTAAGTAAGTATATACTATCATCTGTTTCTAGATATTCTTTAACGACTTTTTTTTGCAGCTCTGTTAATTCTTTTTTTGGTTCTAATTTTACATCTAGTAATGTTCTATAATGTTCTTTCTTTTCCTTTATTAAGCATCCTTTTTTTTCTAATGTCTTTAGTGTACTAGCTGATATTTTTTCTATTTCATTTTTTAGTACTAAATCTTCTTTATCAAAAAGTGAAATTATTTTTTTGGCATTATCATTTAATTTTTCAGGAATTGTTCCTAATTTATAGAAAGTATCATATTTTTTATTAACTACTGTTCCATTTTTAGCTTTTAACGCTTTAGGAAGCATAACTTGATAACAACTTATTAGGGTTGCTAAAGTTTTATCCCTCATTATCTTTCCTAATTGTAATAATTCTTCGTTCAATATAGGTTCTTCATCTATTACTTCTAGTATATCTTTCGTTTCTATTTCTACATTATCTATAAATGATAATACGAATCCTTCTAATGTTTGTCTTCCAAATGGAACTTTTACTCTAATTCCAATATTAATCTTATCTTTAAGATTAGAAGGTACACTATATGTAAATATTTTATCTATGTTTTTATTTGATAATTCTACTAAGACACCTATGTACATATATTTTCCCTCCTTCTTTATATAATATAACAATATTTTTTTGATTTTTTCAAAAAAAATCTAATTTTTTACAAAATTAGATTAAAATATTCTTAGAATATCATTAATTGTAACATATACCATTAATAACATAAGTAGGAAAAGACCTATAGTATGAATCATATTCTCTAATTGTGGTTTAACTGGTCTTCTTAATATTAATTCAATTAAGATAAATAATATATGTCCACCATCGAATGCTGGAATTGGAAGTAAATTTAAGAATCCAACATTTATACTTAAATATGCCATAAGGAATAATAAATCTCCAACTCCACTTTTTGCATATTCACCAACAATTGAATAAATACCTACTGGTCCGCTTAAGTCACTAACACTTACTCCACCAGTAAACAATGCTTTAATAGTTACAAACATTTGTCTAAATAAAGAATTCATTTTTACAAATGTATATTTAAATGCATTAATAAATCCTTTAGTTTTTTTAGTCTTAATTCCAACACCATATACATATGTTGTTTTTTTATTTACTTTTGTTTTTTTAGGTTTAACTTTATATGTAACAACTGTTTTATCTTTTTTCTCTATTTTAATTGATGTTGGTTTAGTTTTATCAGATAAAGTTAAGTATAGAGATAAATCATCTACAGTTTTAATTTTGTGATTATCTATATATAAAACTTTGTCTCCTTTTCTTATTCCAGCATTATATGCAGGTGTGTCTTTTGTTACATCTGAAAGAACAGGTATATAAGTTCTACTTCCCCAAATAAGTGATACTAGTAAAATAACAACAAAAGAAAGTAAGAAGTTAAACCCTGGCCCCATAAACATAATTAAAAATCTTTGCCATGGTTTTTTTGATTGTAATCTCTTATCTTTAGGTACTTTTTCTTTATCATCATTTTCTGTATCTTCACCAGCTAATGAACAAAACCCACCAAGTGGAATTGCACGAATTGAATATATAGTTTCACTATTTTTGGGTTTATGGCTCCAAATTTTAGGACCCATACCAATAGCATATTCATATACATAAACACCCATAAGTTTGGCAAATATGAAATGTCCAAACTCGTGGATTGCTACTATAACACTAAGTATTAAAATAAAAAGTAATATGTTAATTATAATATTCATTTTCTCCTCCTATAAAATTCCAGCTACTAATATAAATGCAAGAGCTATGAAAATTAGACTATCAAATCTATCAAGTATTCCCCCATGTCCAGGTATTAAATCAGAAAAGTCCTTTTTATTATAATATCTTTTAATCATTGAAAAAACTAAATCTCCTAATTGTCCAACTATACTAAGTAATATTGTTACTATAACTAATATTGATAGTGAAGCACTTGAATTTATAAACACATGATAAAAGCTTGCTCCTACTATTACTCCCATAGCTGTTCCACCAATTAATCCTTCAATTGTTTTATTTGGAGAAATATTAGGACAAAGTTTATGTCTTCCAACAAGTTTACCTGTGATAAGTGCAAAAGTATCTGTTATTATTGAAATTAATAATAAATATATGATCTTATATAAGTCATAATTTCTTGTTATTATAAGTAGATTAAAACTAAATCCTAAGAATAATACTGCACCTATTAGAAATAATCCATCTGTAATATTATATTTTTTATTATCATCATAAAATACTAATGGCAATAATAATAAAAAGATTACAAGTGATACATTTTTATAATCTAATGTAAAATTAAAATCAAATGAATTAATATTTCTTGTACATATAAATAATAATATTAGGTATGAAATAATTTTCATAAATATTGGAAAATTATTTTTTGTTTTTGCTGTTTCTAAAAGTTCATATAAACCTAATCCAGCAATTAAACACATTAAAGCGATAAAAGGTTTTCCTCCTATTAATAAAATAGGTATAAAAACAACTGTCATAACAATTGCACTTAAAATTCTTTTTTTCATATTACCTCCATTATTTCTATTAATAGTATAGTACACTTCTTTCTTTTCTACAAGGAAAATGTTATAATCTTTATGGTGATTTAGGTGAAAAATGTATTAAATTGTTGTACTTTATGTCCTAGAGAATGTAAAGTTAACAGAAATAAAGGTGAAATAGGATTGTGTGGTATGGACTATAAAATTAAAGTTGCTAGGATTGCTCCACACTATTTTGAGGAACCTCCTATTTCTGGTGATAAAGGTAGTGGTGCTATATTCTTTTCTGGATGTAATTTAAAGTGTATTTTTTGTCAAAACTATAATATTTCAACTAATAATTTTGGTAAAGAAATTAGTGTTAACTCTTTAGCAAGTAAGATGGTTAAACTACAAAAAGATGGTGTTCATAATATTAATTTAGTTACTCCTACTCATTTTATTCCACAAATTAAGAACTCTATTAAGCAAGCTAAAAAAATGGGACTTAGTATTCCTATTGTTTATAATACAAGTAGTTATGAAAAGAAAGAATCCTTAAAAATGCTTGATGGGCTTATTGATATATATTTACCGGATTTAAAATACTATGATGATATGCTTGCGATTCGTTATTCTAAAGCTCCTAATTATTTTAATACTGCAATTGATGCTATTGAAGAAATGTATAGGCAGGTTGGTCCTGTACAGCTTGATTCAAATGGTATTATGAAAAAAGGTATTATAGTTAGACATTTACTTCTTCCTGGACATATAGAAGATTCTAAAAAAATACTTGAATATCTTCATTTAATATATGGTGATAATATTTTTATAAGTATAATGAATCAGTATACACCACTTGAACAAGTAAAAAATATAGAAGAATTAAATAGAACAGTTACTGAGGATGAATATAATGAATTGATAGATTATGCAGTAGAACTTGGTATTAATAATGCATTTGTTCAGGATGGTGAAACACAAAAAGAAAGTTTTATTCCTGAATTTGATTTAACAGGTATATAAAAAGTAAATTGAATATTATGAAATGCACCCCATAGGGTAGACAATAAAAAAGCATTTTATACTTAAATGTGATAGAATACACTTCCGAAAGGAGGTGTTTTTCTATGGCTTCAAAAGGTCAAAAATTCAAAAAGTATTCTAATAACTTAAAAGAAGAAA
>JAGAWU010000026.1 GCA_017941235.1 Bacilli bacterium
ATCCCCAATCCCCAATCCCCATATTAATGTTTTAACTTTTTAAAATTTTTATTTAATAAAATTAATTAATTATAAAATAATAAAATTAACATATTATTTTTTTTAAAATAATATTTTAATTATTTTTTAATGAATAATAAATTAGATAATTATTTAACATTAATCATTAAGGTCTTAAATTTTTAGAAATAAGCAATTATTTGACTGAATTTATACATACATGGAGAATTCTTATCTTTAATACTTTTAATTCTGAAAATTGGAGCAATTAAGCTAGTAACACAAGGCCAAATATTACATACAATAAAAGCTATAAGTACATTAATGAAATAATGTCCTTGTGAATTCTTAAATACAGCACAGAAAGCAGCAACATAATACCAGCATAGACCAATTAATAATCCAGAAATAATGAATAATATTATAGTTTTTATTTTTAAAGATTTTGTAATTTGTTGAATTTTTTCGCTTCTCTTTTGATCGTTTTCTTCTGTAATTATTGATATTACATCTCTTTGAGTTAATGTAACAAATCTAACAATATAACTCATTATTAAAGTACATAAACTTGATAAAACAATATTTGTTACATGAACAGCAGCATCAGTATTTCCTTTATAAATATAAATATTTCTAATAATATTATCAGTAAAGAATAAAGCAGTAAATGCAAAATAAAAAGATAAGAATAAAATAAAAAGACCAATTTTAATAAGACGTATATTATAGTCAGTATATGTATAGAATGTAAATATGCATATTTGCTTCATTTTTAATAGTGACCAATAATATCTAATAAATGGTCTTTTATCCTCAACAGCTATTGAATAATCAGCAGAATTTAATTGATCTTCTTTAATAACATAATCTTCAATAACATTTTGGGCTTTATTTTGAGGTTTCACAAAAATATCATAATCTCCTTTTTCTTTGTCCGTTGACTTTGGTGGATTTGCTAGTGGTATGTTATTATCTTGAGATTTTTCTTTTTTAATTTGAGAATTTATTGCAAGAGTTTTGAATGCATTTTCCATAGCTTTATTACCCATTAAACAATATAAGACCACAATTACAATAAATCCAACGAAACAAGCAAATAAAACATAAGAACCAAAATTCATTTTTTGTCCTTTAAAAGAAAAGACTTGTGAAGCACATTTAAATACTTTAATATTTGAATATCCAGTTTGTTTTTTAAAGAAATCTTCTGGAACTTCCATAGGAGTTTGTTCATAAGTAATTTCATCATTTATGGTATTTTTAACTGAACATTCACAAGTATACATATTAATAGTTTCATTAAATCCAATGAATTTACATCCTTTTTCACATAAATTATAGTCTTGATTGAAATAATCAGTTCTACGTTCATCTAATAAGACATCATTTCCATTTTCATTTGTGAAATCAGTACATATATCATTATAGAAGGAACTATTTATATCAAAAGCATTATAACCACTTTCTACTACTGAAGTAGTCTTAAATTGGAATATTCCATTTAATAATGTGGTATTGAAAGGATTTGTTACTGTTACAGTAGCACCTTCTTCTTTACAGTCATTTAAAGGTAAGAAGGCTCCAAGTGATGTTGAGAATACCTGATATTCTACTTGATTAGGTAAATATTCCTTAATAATGGGATTTTCTTCCAAAAAGTCACCTTTAAGAATAATTAAATCTTCATCTTGAGATATTCCATATTTTTTTTTAAGAATTGTTTCACATTTTGAAAAATCTATAGCAGAAGTTTTACTGACACTTGTATCTCCTTGAAGTAATTTTTGTATTTTTTCAAGTTCTAATTTAAATGATGATAATTCTATAGAAATATTATTTCCAATAATGATTTTACTTTCAGGTAGATTATATATTTGCCCATTACCTAAATAATTATTAATATCATTTTTGATTGAATTAACTTCAATATTATATGATTTAGTTATATATTCGAAAAATTGGGAGGAAATAACTTGATTTAAAGTAATTGAAGAATTTAGATAATCATAATTGTTTTTCAATCCCAATGGATTTTGTAATAAAAGAATTCCAGCCCTTGTATTATTTAAAAGACAACTTCCTTGTAATACGTCAGAAAGAGGACAATATTCTACACATTCATGAGTCTCATATACAAAATAAGGGAATTCTTCAGTACAAGTGAAATTATAAAGACAAACATCACAGTTTTGTCCACAATTATCTTCATCTATTCCTAATTCTTCAGCTAAATCATAATTATGATAATAAGGGAAAATACCACATTTGTGAGGTTTTTTATAACAATTGTAATAATCGCCAATTTTTACTAAAGGTTCATAATTAGCAGGGTCTCTGCATGTTGAACAATTCATAACACATGCATTTCCCCAATAATCACATGATTTACATCTGAAATAACAATATGATAATTTATTATATTCATCTATGTCAACATAAGTTCTAGCAATTTTATCTCCACAATAAAATTTATTTTCTGGTAGTCTATAAGAATTATTTCTTAATCTACAATTTAAGCAGACATTTTCTTTTCCTTCAAGTATAGGTACTCCACCAATTCTAAGTTTTTCATTATGCTTATATGGAGTCACACCTTGGCATGTAGTTTCATTGAAGCATTTAAATGTTTTTGGTTTTGGCTCTATTGAATAAAAATCTTCTTTATAATAACTAGCATTACATTCAGTGCAATTATCTGTATACCAAGGATCACATTTATAACAACCTTCTTTACAACCATGAAGTAAATTGCATTCATCATCTACTATATGATGATATCTTTTAAGAAATTCTATAAAAGGTATCTCATTGACACAAGTTTTATTAAGAGTATACTTAGGAGTTCCATATCTTGTTTTACAATTAACACATTCTCCCAAAACTCTATCTTCTGCTAAACAATATCCACAACTTTCATTGCATTGAGTATGATCTGGAGTTAATAAAAATGGCCTATAGCATTTGTCACATATTGTTGCATTTTTGCATTCTTTACAATGGTCAAGGCATGGACAACATTTTTCTCTATCTTCATCTATAGTAACATAAAATCCATTATTAGGACAATCGGCATGACATGATCCAGGAATTCCATCTCCTACAGTTTGATTACAGAAGAAATATAAACCTTTTTTACATTTATTACATTTATTATTTATATCATCACCTTTTTCAAAACATTCAGCACAATTTTGATGACAATGCTTCCATCTCCATTCTGCTTTTTTATCAGGGCCTGGAGTAGTATCTAAAAATAGAGCACCTCCTAGAACATCTTCCCAATATTTTTTTGTTTCATTACTAATACAAGTTCTTTCATCTAATTCATAATGGAAATAATTATTACTATAATCACATAATTTACAATTAGTTGTAGTTTCTGGTCTTTCAATAAAAGCTCCGTAACATGTTGAACATGAAATATTACATCTCCTACAAAAGTGTGGTTTTCCATATCCAATATTTACACCATCTACATCTTCTTCTTCATAATATGATCCATTAGCATTACATCCTAAACAAAAATGATGCTCTTCAGTACCTTTTTCAGTGCATGATTCACATTGTGGTAAACATTCAGGAGTATTAAATGCCACTTTACAAGTTTTACCTATGATTAATCCATCTAAAGGATCTTCTCTTGTAGCGGTATATTCAATAGCATATTTACCTGTAAGTTGTTTGGTCAAAAATTTTAAAGTGATTGCAGTTTTATAATCAACATTAGGTTTTAGTGCTGAACCATCTGCTATATTTATAATAGTTATATTTGAATATGTTTTAAATCTAAATTTGACTTCTTCTTCAGCCCTTGAAGCAGGATATGGATTATTTAAAAATACTTTTCCTTCAAATTCAAGTTCTTTAACAAAACCTCTTGGCAATAAAATATTATAATTTCTATAATCAGAACAATCTGGATAATTCATTAAATGATAAGCAACTCTTGAATTATAATTAACTGTAATTTGAGTATAAAAGATACCTAATGATTTATCAAATTTTGCAAAAACAGGGTTTTTTACATTATCTGCATTGAAATTATTGAAGTTAAATTCATCAATTTCAGATTTATCTGGATAAATAATGAATCCTCTGAATCTGTTTAAGCTTGTTTCGCATACAGCATATATTCTTTTAAGAGAAAGAACAGCAATATCAGCATTATAATCTTCAGCATCCTCTCTAAACAAACAGTTAGGGTAAAGATATTCATATCTTTTAATTTTAATTTCTCCAGTGGATAAAACAACTTGTAAATGATAAAAAAATAAATTTTTTCCTTCATTTCCATATCTACTATGTATAGGACTACTCTTAGGATTTCCAGTTTGGAATAAAATTAAAGTATCTGATTCATCAAAAGGAATAGCTTTAAGATAATTATATTCGGTATAAAAGTTTTTAACTACTTCATAATCTTTTTGAGTTAAAGTATTACCATTTACTGTAAGATGTTTTATTTTTATTTTAGAAACAAAAGCATCTTCATAAGAAACATAGGTACAAAGTACTTCATTTTCTTTTTGTTCATAACAACTTATATATTTACTATGAGCTTTGAAAGATATTCCATTTCCAAAAGAACCTGTGTTTGGGTCAAAGACGTTAGCATCTGCAGTAGTTTCTGATCCAAAAGAAGGTATATAATTTAATCCAACAACTAGAACTTTTCCATTTTTCAAAGGAACTGCTGAAGATTTTTGGTAAAGAGAATTATTTCTAACTACAGATTTAACAACAGAATTTTTACCTTTAAAAGTTAATACATATTCTTTAGCCTCATGTCCAGCTACATTTTGTCTATTGTGATGAGTTAATAAATAATTATCTGATTTTGCTGGCTGGACCAATTGAGCATCAGCTGTATAACCCATATTTATTGTTTCATTTTTGAAAATAAATCTTCCTTGATTGTCTAATTTACTTACTTTCATTTGTTGAGAATTTATTACCGATGAAAGAGCCAAAACATTTCCATCTTCTAAAGTGCAAACTTTGGCAAATTCTGCATTTTCTTGGATTATATCTTGAGTTGTATATGATAATGAATTAATGTGGAATATTAAGCATAAAGATAACAAAATTGAAATAATGATCTTTTTTTGATTTTTAGTTTTCATTTCTTAATTTATTATTTTTGAAATATGAGTCTCTTTTAATAATAAAAAAAATAAATAATAAAATGATTTTTATTTTTGAATTTATTGAATATTTTTTATATTATATTAAATTCTTTTTATTAAAAAATCATTAATTTAATATTTTAAATTTCTTTTTATTTAATATTTAAAATTGGAGATTGGGGA
>JAGAWU010000027.1 GCA_017941235.1 Bacilli bacterium
AAAAATATAAATAGTAATATATTATATCTAAATGCTTTATAAAAATCTAAAGTTAACATAGAATATAGCATTCTTGTTATACCACATCCTGGGCAATATAATCCTAAAAATTCATGAATTGGGCAGAATAAATAAATCTTAAATTTATGTCCTATAATTAAGTACGTAATTAAGAGTATAAATCCTATTGTATATTTTTTTATTTTCATAAAAAGAAAAAGGCTTATGCAGCCTGTCCTTGATTATTCTTGTCAGCTATTGCATTTAAGTCTGATTGAACTAATGCATAAGTAACAATTCCTAAACCAAATAATTCTAGAACTAAGTAAAGAACTGCGTTATCTTTAACTTCTGTTCCATTCTTTTCTTGAGCAACTTTCATTAATTCACCCATTTTATATGCCCAATAAATTCCGTAAATTCCACATGAAATTAGGGTAAATACAAATGCTAAACCACCTGATGCTAATTTATCATCTCCTGATGCAGTTTTAGCATCATCTGTAAGTACTATGAACCAATAAATTCCATAAATACCACAAGTTACTACTGTTAAAATGATAGCTATTGCTATATCTCTTCTTTGAACCATACTCTTTTACTCCTTCCATATTTAATATATCAATATAAATATATTTAGTCAATATTTTTATATTCCTTCATTTATTGAAAAAATTCAATTTACGTAAAAAAGATTCAAAATTGAATCTTTTCAGTTATTAAATAATTTGTTAAAAGCTTTTTCTTCATCTTTTAATATTTCGTTTGTTAAATTTTCTCTTGAGTCTTTTTGCTTATTTGAAATACCAGTAACCATTGTCTTTACTTTACCTTTTTTTACATAAAAGAAGTTAGGTGCAAATATTCTTTTTTCACCTGTTTCCACTTTTGTTCCTTCAGCATCTGTTAATGTGTAATCACTTAATACTTTATCAAATTCTTTAAGTAATCTATTATATTCTTTTGTTCCTTCTTTAATCTTGCTAGCGGTTCCATCTTTTAATTCATATTTATCTCTAAATATTTCGTTTCCTTCGTCATCCCAAATGTCAATATAATAAATCTTCTTTATTCCTTTTTCTTTTGCTACTTCTATAGATTTTTCAAGAACACTTCTACACCAAGGACACAATGAATCTCCTACATACAAATAGAAAGTCTCCTTATTTTCAATCATTTCCACTATTTTCTTTTGAGATACTTTTTCATAAGGATTATCACTTTTTATATTCAAAGCTCTATGTTCTTTTCCTAAACCATTTTTCTTCCCATTTAGTGATTCGTACTCTTTTTTAAATTCGATTGCTTTTTCTCTATCTTTCTCACTTGCACATCCAGTTACAATTGTAATTAGTAATACAAATACTAATAAATATAATACTTTATTTTTCATATTTCACCTCTATTGATCTGTATAGTAATCATAATCATCTATATGATTTATATTCTTTTTTTCACATCCAGCAACTAGTGTTACACATAACACTAATAATAATACAATTAAAACTTTTCTGTTCATTTTTACCTCCGCTATTATCATCATTATAACATATATTTTATTTAATACTATCTATTAATTCAACACATTTATGATAAACTTCTGATTTTTCACCATATCTTGACTTAATATCTTCAAGTCTTTTTTCAAATCCCACATCATTTCCGAATTTATCTATTTGCATATCAGCACTGTTTAAAATTTTTAAATATAGTGAATTATATTCATCTTGCTTTTCACCATGATAATATACTTCTTTCCAATATTTATAACCATTTCTTTTTAATATTTTTCCACCTATTTTATTGTGATTTCTTCCAGTACTATCCACTTCATAACCAATATCATGATTAAGACCTAGCACAAATAAATCTTCTATTTCTTCTTTGCATAGATTCTTTCCTTTTCCTAATTCCATCATCTTTTTCCCAACACTATAAGAATGTTTTAATCTATCTTCATTCATATTAATCACCTTAATAACTGCTTCTTCTTTCAACATTATTATTATTGTCACTATCAGTTAATAAATATTTTAAAAATACTCCTTGTGCTAAATGATCTCCTTTTTTAAAGGATACTGTTTTATCACCTTCATTTTGAAGTTTTATAAATATATGGCCTTCATTATCTCTATTGTTATAGTAATCTGCGTCTATTATTCCAACTTGATTTACCAGTCTAATATTATATTTAAAACCTGTTGAACTTCTTACAAATATCATTAAAACTTCGTCCTCTTCAAAATGTGCTTTTATTCCTGTAGAAATTTTTACTATATCTCCTGGTTTCATTTCTATATCCTCTATTAAATAGAAGTCATACCCGGCTGCTTTATTTGAATTCCTAGATGGTAATTTGTAGTTTCTATATAATTCTTTATCATCTTTTACATCTTTGGAAAATTGTTTAAAACTTATCTTTTCAAAATCTCTCATATAATCTCCTAGCTATATATTTTATTAATTATTCTCTTTAATTCATCAGCAAGTATTTCGTGGCTCTCTTTTATTAAATGGACTCCATCTATTCCTGTTTCTAGATTTTTATTACTTAAAAAATAACATTTGGTTTTATTTGCTACTTCCTTATATATTTCATTTAGTTTTTTTGATTTTTCAGTTGCATCTTTATATTTTATTTTTGTTCTTTCATCTGCAAATTCATTTACAAGTGGTGGTGTTACAATTAGCAATTTAGGATACTTTCCTGTAAACTGACTTTTTCTATTTAGTATTATTTTTACAAAATATTCCTCTAAAATTTTTCCTATCTCTTCTGGAGTTTTATGGTAAGAATACTTTAATTCATTTGTACCAAGCATTAAGATAACTAAATCTATAGGGTCATGCGTATCAAGGCAAGGAATTAAATACTCGAATCCATTTTTTCCTTCTTTACCAGGTCTTGTATCATTTGAAATAAGAGTTCTGCTGTTAAGACCTTCTTCTATTATTTCATATTTTTCTCCAAGTAATTTTTGAAGTATCCTGGGCCATCTTTCTTCCATATATCTTTTATGGTCGCTACCCGAAATATATCCCCAAGTGTTTGAATCTCCATAACATAATATTCTAATTTTATCCATAAAAGCACCTCATCTTGATTATACCATAATGAAAAGAATACTAATATTATTTTAGTACTCTTTTTTATAAAAATATGTAAAGAATTTTCTATATATTATAAATTAAATAAATTATCAATATATTTAACTCCGGGGTAGTAATTATTCATAACTTCTATGCAAAGTTTAAGCTTTTTCAAATCTACTTTTTTTTCTTTAAATTCTTCTATTATATTTTTAAATAATAGATCATAATAATAAATAATTGAGTCATATTTAACCCAAAGTATCATTTCCACAAATTTGTTAATTCTGTCATCTAGTTTTTCTTCAATATTTGCAAAAACGTAATCATCAATGTTTATCTTTTCTCCATCAAGATTTATTTCTTTTCCAAGTAACTTTCCAAGTTTTTCTTGTATTGGCATTTCGAAATTCTTAATATCTTTTTTTAGATAGTTTTTATATTCTATTGTCTTTAATAATGTGTATTTAGATATTTCTTTCTCGCTATCATCATATGTTTTCTCAATAATATTACCTAAAACAAAATCTTTCTCTTCTGTCTTATTAAAGCATACTATCTTTTCTTCCTTTATATCAAGTAAAGCCCAATATTTTGGTTTAACATTTACTTTTTTATTCCAAACATCATCATCATCACTAACAAGCATTGTTGCAACAAATAAATTTCCGTTTTCCATTCTAAACATTGGATATAGTGGGCTATAGTTCTCTAATCCATATTTTTTCTTTTCTTCATTGACAATATTTAAATACTTGTCAAAATTAAAATTATTCATAATATTTCTCCTTTATTTTATTTCTAGCATTATACAGAAAGTATTTAATATTTGATTCTGTTGTTTTTAAAATAATGCTTATTTCTTTTACTGAAAGGTCATTCAAATAATACAATCTAAATGCTTTATTTTCTTTTTCAGTTAATCCTGATTTATCTATACTTTCAATTATTTCTTTATAAATAACTTTATCAATTATTTTTTCGCTATATTCTAAATTGAGATTTTCATCAAGTAAAACATTTGATTTTTCTTTAATATATTTTTTTGCTTTGGTGCACCATAAGTTAGAAGCAATTTTCCATATTAAGTTTTCTATTTTTTCTACATTCATATTTTTATTTAGATATTCAAATATAGCTAAGAAAATAGTATTAGTTAAATCTTCTGCATCTTCTTTATTGTTTGTTTTTTTTAATGACCAATTATATATCTTGTAATAATATTCATCATAGATTTTATCCATTCTTATCACCTTTCATTAATATAGTGTTTAAAAAAAATATTTGGTTAGTGATCTTTTAGTTTTCTTATTAAATCTTTTGCTGCTAAAGCTCTTGCACTTATGGTGTTTTTTTCTTCCGATGAAAGTTCTGCAAGTGTTTTTCCATTTGGTAGCAGAAATATTTCATCAAATCCAAAACCATTTTTTCCTCTTTTTTCTTTTGATATTTTTCCTTCTATTATCCCTTCTCCTACTATAAATTCATTTCCATTATAATAAACTAGATTGCATACTACTTTTGCTTTTCTGTTATCATGTTTATTTACTTCATTTATTAAATAATCATTTCTTTCACTATCTGTTTTGTCTTCTCCTAAAAATCTATGAGTAAGGACTCCGGGAAAACCATCTAAGCAATCAATACATAATCCCGAGTCATCAGCTATAGTTGCTTCTTTTGATACTTCATATATTTGTTTTGCTTTCTTTTTTGCATTTCCTAAAAAAGTATTTTCGTCTTCTACTACATCTATATCAATCGCTTTTTCTTTTAAAGTATATAATTCAAATTGTTCTAAAATACTTTTTAATTCTCTTATTTTTCCTTTATTATTTGTTGCAACTATCAATTTAAACATCTCCTTTATTATAATAATTATCTAGAATATTACTATTATCGAGGATACTTACATTTTTATTTAGTTTTAATTTTAGTATACTTTTTAATATCATTATCTATTACAATGTCTATAGAATAATTTCTTATACGTTTTGATACTATTTCTAAAACTTCGTTTTTTAATTTCATATATGAGTATTCCTCACAAGAAATTTTATTTCTATCTGAACAAATAGTTTGTACTGCTTGTTCTATTCCGTCATTTAAATATGCTATGTATGGTGCACAACCAATTCTTTTTAACATAGTGTTTAGCACTGGAACCCAGTTTGCAAAATCAATCAATATTTCTGTAAGCTCTCCTGTTTCACTATCATTAAACGACAATAAGTTATATGCGTGATTTTCACCGTCTTCTACTTTTTTTAATCCATTTTTATCTTCTTTTTCTGTTTCTTGATATCCTATTATTATGAATGAATTGAATTCGAAAAACGATAATATATTTTGTGCCATAATTGATATTTCACTACAAAGTGCATTTCCTTTTCTTTTAAAGTCACTGTAATAATGCTCATTAATTGGATTATAAAAAGTGGTGCTGTTTTTATAAAACATATTAAACATTTCATCTCTCGGCAGTATTTCAATCCAACCAAAATAATCTTTTATAAATTCTAAAATGTATGAAAAAAGTTCATACTCATTATATACTTCTTTTTCTCTTATAAATCTGCAAAAATCTAATATATAAGAATCATCATTGATATAATAATATAGTCCACCATTTTTTGCCATTCTTTTCTTATTATATATCATACCATATACCATACGTGTTCCTTTAGGTATATAACCATTATATAGACACTCAACATCAATTTTTAATTCATCGTTATTATCTTTATCATTTAAATTGAATGCAGATGGATTGTAGTCCAGTACATAACCAATAGTGTCTACTTTAGCATTTAATTTTTTGGAATTATCCTCTAATTCTTTTATCCTTAACGATACATAATTTTTTAAATCCTCATTGTTGAATACTTTTATTTTTTCTAAAACGTTCATATTATCACCACTTAATAATTATTATATATTTTTTTAGTTCATATACAACTACTTTTCTTTGTTTACTCTCCATAAAATTTATACCATTAAGCATTATAAATATTGCTATAATTGTTAGCAATACAATTATACAATTAAGTATTAATTCAATTTTTATTTTTTGTGTACTTTTCACTTTATTACTTACTTTTTTTGTTTTAGTATACCATATTAATAATAAATATCATGATTAAATTGTGCATAGCAGTCAAATAATAGATTTATGTTATCTTTTTTTATGGCAAACTCTATATTTTTATTTCTATATCTTCCTCTATCTTCACCACTTTTACTAATTCTTGATATCAAAGATATTTCTAAGTTACCATTTTCTATCAATTTTAAAAAAGTTTTAAAATCTTTCAAATAGTATAGATATATTGAATAGTACCTATAGTAGTTAATTGCACCAATTTTTTTCTTACTTGCTTTTACATATGCTAGTTTTTTTAATTTTGTATACAGGTGTTTTTTTATACTACTGAATTTTACATATGATTTTTTTTCAATTAAATTACCTTTATTATCAAAAATACATAAAAAAATTTTTCTTCTAAGTCTATCTACATAAAATATGAATGAATATTTATTATCTTTATTTATTACATTACTAATTTTTCTAAACATTACTTTTTGATTTGGAAAATCAGGGTCGGAATAACCATATTTATTTGTTATTCTTTGAATTTCATTTTCATTTGGTCCATCAAATGCAATAGTAAATAAAAATATTGGATATCTACTATATCTTGAGGAACATTTTATTTCTATATCTTTAAAATCAGGTCTATATTTACTATCTGGTTCTTTTCCTAATTCATGTTCAAATGTTAGGCCGTTATTTCCCCAACTTGTGCTTATTCCTTTTATCCATCCTTTATTAGCAATTTTTTTAAATGTTTCTATTAATTTTTCTGAGTTTTTATCCATATGTCCTCCTTTTTTTACTGTCAATTGTATTATTATAAAAAAAATGATTTTTTACATACTTTTTTCATTATTTTTTTAATTAGTTTTCATACGGCATAACCGGAAGGTCATATTTCCAAAAAAAAAATAGACTTTTATAGTCTATTAATTATATATATGGTGCGATACAAGAGCCTATTTTGAACACTTATATCCAAAAGAACAACTAATAAATATCAGTTCTATATCCATTATAACACAAATTTTCATTTGTTGTTATTTTTTTATCAATTTACTATGGAGTACAATTCGTTTTTTACCATCATTAATATGTATGGACTAATTTGTCATTTTCATAAACAAATGGTCCGTTTTCTTTTTCACCACCAAAATACTCTTTCCTTTTTGAAAACATATCAAATAGTTCATTCATATTATTTAAAAGCGTAATTTGATAAGGTTGTTCAAAAGCAATTTTTTCAATAAACATTATTTTATCTTCTAAATGAATCAATACTCCAGTATGACCTACAAACAAAACCTTACTATCAGGATCCTCAATAACAAGTGATATTAATGATACTTTCTCATTGTTGATTTTTATACCATATTCTTTCCATTTATTTGAAAAAACATTTTGAAGTTCTTTATCACCTACATTAGATATATTAATTTCATTAAATAATGTAACAAAATCATCTCTCTTATTCTTAACAAGTTTATAATCTTTATTATTGTCTATTACATCCATATCAAACATTAAATATGTTCCTTCATCTTGAATCTTTTTACTCATTTGTAAATCTTTTTCAATTAGAGCAAATGCAGTTATTCTACAATCTCCATCAGACATTTGATATTTTTTTTCATATTTATTTGCACATTCTATCTCATCATATTTTATATCATTTATACTTGTCCAAGTAGTATTAACACCACATTTTTGATTTGATGCTATATTAAAATGATCCACCCAATTAAGAAAAACATCAACATTTCCTACATTATTATTTTTTAGTATTTCCTTAACATAATCTTTATCAGTTTGAAGATACAAATTAGTTGCTTTTAATACTTCTGGTTTGCTTCCAGTAACATTTTCGGTTTTGCTACAAGAACATAAAAATATGATACATATTAATAATAAAAATACTTTTTTCATTTTTTCCTCTCTTTCATTTGATTAATATACAGAATTTTTTGTTTTTTTTACAATCCTGTTAGAATAATAAATTCCGTTGATACAATCTTTATGTTTAAATTGATAACATTTTCAATCATTTAAAATAGAAATCAATTATTTCATTTATTTTTTTGCTATTATCATATTCTCTTATTAATTTTAATACCATATCTGTATTAACTGTTTTTAAATAATAAGTTTTATAAAAATCTTTTAAGAATTTATTGAATTTCTCATCACCCATAGCCATTCTTATTTCTTGAATGAAAATATATGATGTTTCATATTCTGCTTCTCCATAACTTTGATCATTTTCATATTTATCTGGGCTAACATTTAAATAAATGTCTTTATAATCTTCTCTAGCAGTTTCCATTAATTCTTCTCTTGATTTAATATTATCTTCAATCGAAGGAGCATATTCATCTATTTCTCTTAAATATTTATGTGCCTCTCCATCATATAAACCAAATAATTGCCTTTCTAAGTATGTAGTGAATCCTTCATCTATCCATCCTTCAGAATATTCATTATTACCTACTGTTCCGTAAAACCATTGATGTCCTATTTCATGTGTTAATCCATCATGTAAACTCCAAGCATCCATCATTGTACCATCATAGAATGATGTTGCATTAGTCATTATTAAACTAGGATATTCCATACCACCATATCCAAATCCAAATAGAAGTGGTGCTATATCTAATGTATCATATGGATATTTTCCAACTTTATCAGTATATACTTTAATAGATTCTTCAATAACTAGTTTTGTTAGTTTTCTATACTTTTCTGTATATTTACTATCTAAATAATAATTATTAATCTTTATACCTTCTACTTCAAAGGAATCTTTTTTATACATATCTGATAATACTATTGCTATATCTCTTATGTTTTTTGCAGTTATTTTAGTAATTCCATTATTAGTTTCTTCACTACCTGTTGCAATAACTAAATAATCACTAGGATGTTTAATTTCTATTTCATAATCTGCTAAATCATAACTTCTGTTTTCACCATCATCAAAATATGGGTTTAATATCCATTTTCCATCAATATTATCAGCTAAATATGGAAAACAAAATGATAAAGCATAAATATAACCATCATTTCTTTTTATATAACCGAATCGATCTTGTCTTTCGGGTATGTCTGTTTTAATACTAACATTAATCTTAACAGTATCATTTGGTTTTAATGTTTTATTTAACTTAACTTTTACTATACTATCTTTTTCTATAGTGTATTTTAAATCAATATCATTTTCTTTTATACCTAATATTTCACTTTTATTATTGGATTCTTTATTATAGTTTTCTTTATAATACTTAAGTAAAGATTTAGTCATATCTCTTATAACTATTTCATCAATACTTTTACGAGTATTATTTTTAATTTCCATTTCTACTTTTTCATTTAATACTTTATTTTTAGTATCTAAATCTAATTTCATATTATAAGATAATGCATCTATTTTATTATCCAAGTCAATAGTATCATTCTTTTTTAGAAAGAAATATACTATTACAATTAATCCAATTATTATAAGTCCTAGTATTAAACATTTTATTTTTTTATTTTTCATTCCATTCACCCAATTAATTATACTATTATTTATTTTTCATTTCAAACAACTCAAATAGCAGAGTGCTTGTTTACGTATCTTTTACACATTTTGCATGTAACTAAAAGCCAAAATATGTTGTGTCATAATCTAACATAGTTCCTTTTAGTTCTGACATCTCACTAATAGTAACAAACTCATAGCCTCTATTTTTCAATTCTTTTATTGCAAGCAATGCACCATAAACGGATTCTTCATATATATCATGCAATAAAACTATTGCACCATCGTGAGCATGATTAACTATTTCATCTTTTATCTTATTTCTATTTTTTGTTCTCCAATCATTTGAATCTATATCCCAACAAATTGTATGCATCATAGTCGTTTGCTTTACTTTAGCATTAATATTTCCATAAGGTGGTCTAATTAGTTTTGGAATTATACCGATCGCTTCTTGTATAGTTTTATTTGTATTTTCTATTTCATATTTCAATTCGTCATTAGATAGTTTTAAAAGATTTTTATGTGAATATGTATGCGATCCAATTTCATTTCCTTCTTCATATGCTCGTTGTAAAACTTTCTCATTATATGAAACTCTACTACCTAATACAAAAAATGTTGCTCTAGCATCTAATTTTTTCAAACCATCTAGTAATATTGTCGTTGTAGAATTATTTGGCCCATCGTCAAAAGTAAAAGCTATTACTTTCTTTCCTTTCAAAGTATTAATATCTCTTGTTTTTGGTGTAATATTGGTTTTATTATCAGATATATAATTCATATTTTTATATTCTTTTTTTAATAAATCGTTAATGTCATTCCATGATAAAGTCACTTTTGTTTCTCCTTCTGACCAACCAAATACATGCATTGGCACAAAAATAATTGTTATTCCTTCATCATTAAAATAAAAGTGTTCATAATTCTCTAAATTTGGAGCCGTACTGTTTTCTATTTCTTCTTTTGTTAATTCTATATCTTTATCATAACTAATACCATATATTTTATGTTTAATCATTAATGAAAGTTTTTGCATATTTTCTTCTCCTTCAATAAAATCATTAATGGTTAAATATTTTTTGTGTTTTTAGAATATATATAAGATTTATCTATTCTTTCATAATGAGCTCCACCTACATATTTTTGAATTACAGAATGAATAAAATAACAATCATTATATTTTTGCATTTGGGCATCGAATATAAAATCAAATTTATTATCACTATCATTTTGTTTTGAAAGTTTTATAAATTCATTTTTTTCTTTTATAATTTTATCTTTTATTAATTTGTCCAAATCATTTATCCCGGTCTTTTCATAATAAATATTTAAACTATATTTATTATTATTAATTATCTGATTAAATAAAGAATTATCATTCCTAAATATAAATAATAATACAATTAATGTAATAATAAAAATAATAATTAATAATAATATCTTTCCTTTTTTATTTAATCTTCTTTTTCTCATACTGCTACATCCTTTTGTATAATTACTGTTAATATTGTATCACAGTTAAAAATATTAAAGAAATGTAAAATGAGATTATAAAATGTAAATAATATATTTACCAAACAATACTTTATACCATTTATTGTAATTATATCGAAAAAATAATATAATAATTTTGTGAGTAATTTATGAAAAAGTTTTTAAATAATATTAGAAAAGCAGATAATAGTTTTAAACTTAAGAATAAAATAATTAATACTACATTAATATTTATATTTGGAATAGCATCAGGAATGTTTTCTAAATGGTTAGATAACTTAGCTATAGATAATTCAATATGGTGGATGAATATTATAGAACAATTTGACTTAAATAATTTCTTTTCTGAAATGGCTATTTGGTTATTTATAGCCATTACTATTTCAATATTTAGTAAATCACCTATAAGAGCAAGTATTAATGTTTTCTTGTTTTTTGTAGGAATGTGTATTAGTTATCATCTATATACAATAGTGTTTAGTGGATTTAATCCTAGAAACTATATGATGATATGGTATGGATTTACTATTATTTCTCCCATACTTGCATATATATGTTGGTATAGTAAAAGTGAAAATAAGTTATCAATTATTATAAGTAGTTTAATAATGTTTGTTATGTTTGCAAGTTGCTTTAGTCTTGGAATGATATACTTTGATTTTAGAGGTATTTTATATACAGTAACATTTATTGCTACTTGTATAGTATTATATAAGAAACCAATTAATTTAGGAATTAGTTTAGTAATAGGTTTAATATTAGCAGTAATGATAAGGATACCATTTATAAGTGGTTAATTATAGAGGTGATTTAAATGGAATTAATTAAATTAAGAGATAAAGATATAAATGAATTTAAAAAACTTATGCAAGAGTCTTTTCAATATGGATATGAATCAGTATATGGTAGTGATAAGGAACAAGTATTACCAGATAAAGATATTGATGAAAATTTGAAATATCCTAATAGTCATGCTTATGAAATGATTGATAATAATGAGATTATTGGTGGAGTTATTGTAACGATTAATGAAAACAATCATAATCATTTAGATTTCTTATTTGTTAGTGTTGGAGTTCAAAGTAAAGGTATAGGTCAAACTATTTGGAAAGAAATAGAAAAGTTATACCCAGATACTGAAGTATGGGAAACATGTACTCCATATTTTGATAAAAGAAATATTCACTTCTATGTAAATAGATTAAAGTTTCATATAGTTGAGTATTTTAATGAAAAGCATCCAGATCCAAATAGACCATTAGATTGCTATGAAGATGATGATGGAATGTTTAAATTTGAAAAAGTAATGAAATAAAGGTGGATTATGAAAAATAAAAGAATAATTATATTATCAATATTAGCAGTAATTGTAATTACATCATTAGCTTGTTTTTTAGTATTAAAGAATAATAAAACATTTTTTAAAAGTGAGTATATAGGTGTTGAAGGTCAAAAAATATTTATACCAAAGTATTCCTATTTTAAAGAGGAATGTTGTATGACAGCAGCCAGCTTTTATTCTTTAAGAAGTGAAAAAGAATTAAAAAAAGAAATAGATAATTATATGAAAGATTTTGAATATTTTGAAGATGATACAACTTATGGGTATCAAAAAGATGGACTATTTATTCAAAAGTATGAAGTTGTTGATGAGGGATTATTTAGAAAAATAATAATTACATATTAGTAAAAAAAATTTCAATTATAGATGGATTCCATTTGTACAGATTTTATTACACTCCCTTATTATACAAGTTATTGCGAAAATATAAAAAGATGATTGATTATATTTCAAAATCATCATCTTTTGAAGAACTATATTCGTTTTTAATTGTATCTAAATCATTATCATCAATTATATCGTTATAATATAATTCATCTATGAAATCATCATACTTATCACTAGAGAAGAATTTATCTTGTAAGTAATTAATAAACTTCTTCCATAACTCTTTAAAGTAGTTTAACATTTCTTCTAGTTTAGACACTTTATCTTCTAACATATCTATTGTATCTTCTGCAAACTCTAATTTGTTTTCTAAATCATCAATTCTTTCATCTCTTGTTTTTACTTTTCTTTTTAATTCTCTTATCTCATTTGAGTTTTGTTTTAAATCATCTTCATATTTATTTAACATTACGGTTATATCATTTGAATCTTTTAAATTAGAAGTAGTAGAAGTAGTCTGTTCTATGTACTTTTTTATTTTATCTACTTCATCATTTGAGATAGTGTAATTGCTTTTATTCATTAGAGTAGGTTTTAAATTATCTATCAGTTCATTTATTTCACTAGATTTATTTTTAAGTTCATCTGCTTTATTATTTAATTCTTTTAATTGTCTTTTATATTTTTCTTGTTCTCGTTTAAACTTTTTATATTCGTTCATATTAGCAACATTAATATCAACATTTCTTCCTTCTTCTTTTTCTTTTAATACATAATCAGATTCATAAATCTTATTAAAAGAATTGATACAATATTCTCTCATCTTATCTTGAATATTTACTAAACTTACCTTAGTAAAAACATCAGATTTACCAACTTGTTTTTCCATACCATTTTTCATTCCATCTTTAAATGGTACACCAACAATATGTAAATGTGGACTAGACTCATCAAAATGAATTGTAGCATTTGCTATTTTAAAATTGGGTACAACTAATTCTAAATCTTCTATTTGTTCTTTAAATACATCTTCCATTTTATGTTTGAATTTATCATTTTTATCAGCCCAAAAATCCATGTCGCCAATTTCAATAATAATCTCACAAGCAAGATCTCTTTTGTTATCATTTGAGATATGATTAAAGTAGTTTTCTATCTTTCTATCATTTCTTGTTTGTTTTTCATTATACTTAATTCTTGCATCTTCAAATAATTCTAAATAGAGTTGTTTGGTATCTTCAACAAAACTTGAAGTTCCTTTTATTATTTTAATCAGTTCTTGTTCTTCATCATATTTTCTTAGATTATGTCTATCTACTTTTGATAATTGCTGATGATTTTGAATAGCATTATTATTAAATGAAGTAGTATTAGTTTCATTTCTCTTTGCTGTTTTTCTTGCTCGTTTAGATTTATTTTTATCGTTTCCTAAATGTAGTGAATAGGATAATCCTTCCATAAATTACACCTCCTTTGAATAGCAATATTTGGCTCTGTCAAAATTTCTAACCCCCTATATATTTTGACATGTATATCAAAATATGGGGGCTAAGGTTTAAGCAACCTTAGAATCTGCTTGTCTTCTGCAGTAATATTTCAAAACTTCGTAATGAAATAAAACTACATAAGACTTCCTAAAATTATTCAAATTAATTGCAAACTATCGTAAGCAATTATTTTCATAATTTCCCTAAACAAACTTTTCCCACTTTCATTTACTATCGTAAACAAAACTTGCTAATAAAAGTCAATCCCTAAATTACATTTTTTAAATAATCTATTTATTGTAGTTTTGGGCATGCTAACGCAGACCTATCACTAGATCTTTTTTTTAACTATATAATATAAACGATTACCAAATTTCTAATTCTTTATATTTATCTTTAACTTTACCATAATACATTCTTATAAATTTATTTAAACCCGCTATTTTAGCTACTTTTTTTGCTTTACCTTCTTCTTCTTTTTTTGAGATATAATCATATAATTCATTGCCGGATTTTCCACTACTTTTTATAGATTTCATCACTTCATATCCAGTTTTTCTTAAATATTTATTCCCACGTTTAGATATATGCCTTATTGTTGCTTCAAATTGTCCAGATTGATAAGGTGGAGCATCTAAACCACCATAAGCAATTATTGAACCAGCATTTTTAAATCTTCTTATATCTCCAATTTCTGCAATTATTCTAGGTGTTAATTTGTCTCCACAACCTTCCATATTTCTAACTGTATCATATTCAGGTAAAGTACTTGCAAGTTCTTCCATTTTTGTTATAATGTTATTGGTTGTATTAATTGTTAAAATTAATAAATCCACACAGCAATCAACTGATAACTGTGAATATTCATTATAAGGATATGGAGTTACTGTTTTATTAGCTAGTTCGTAAATTTTGTTAGCTAATGTAATACCAGCACTTCTATGTCCTAATTTTTTTGCAATTTTATCAACTTCGTTTATAAATGAATTTTTTTTCTTTTTTAAAACTAATTCTGGACTACAATATTTTTTAAATACTGTTATTCCTAATATAAAATTATTTTCATCTAATAGTGAATAGAAACCGAAAAATAGTAAATCACAAAGATTAGATAATTGAACTTTTTCTTTTATTTGAACAGACATTTGAGCAGTATATTGTCTTGATAAAAATTTCAATTGTTCATATTTTTCATCTGTTTGACAATATTTTTTTATTTTGTACCAATTATCGCAACAATACTCAGCAATTTTTAATGAATCTTTATTATCATTTTTGACTTTTCTAATATCATGATCCAAATGTTTCTTAATCTTAAACGCATTATCAGCACAAACAAAGAAATCATTATCTAATAAATAATTCAACACTGGTAAATGATATGTTCCAGTTTCTTCCATAACTATTTTCAAATTTTCTTTTGGATATTTATTTAAAATTTCTTTTAAATGATTTAATTCATCATTATCATGATTAATTTCAAATGGCATTTCAATAACTTCACCATATTCAGACAAAATAGACACAGTACTTTTGCCTTTTGAAATATCAATTCCTACACCATACTTCATACTACAAATCCTTTCTTTTTACTCTTAATTATTGATTGGTTCCAACGCATTCACATAGTCTCATTTTGGTTCTTTACACGAGAATTATTTCAGTCTCAACTTGCTTAATCGAATGTATTATGTGAAGGCTGGTTAACAGTTTTGTTTAGGAGAGCTTTATCTCATTCGTGTCCTCGTTAACCAATCACTCCAATCATAATATAAAAGAGTGTAATGTTCAATCCTGATCAGTGGATTTACTTATTACACTTTTATAGTACCAAACGTGTTCGTTTGTTTTAACTTTTTTAGAAAAAAGTTATCAAAAAATCTATTCGGGTATTGATTCAAATAAATCATGATAATCTACATGTATATCATTTGGAGTATTGTTCACACATATCATTCCCATTCCAATTTCTTTTTTATTTGAATCATCTTCTTCGGTAGGGAACATTCTTACTATTACTTCATTTTTCTTTATTGGTATCATATCTACTTTTTCTGTTTCTTTATTATATGTACCTTTATAAAAAGCTACATCATAACAATCACTTAATCTTCTTAAATGTTCATATACCTGTTTAAATGGTAGATACTCACTATATCTAACTTTACTATCTATTCTTATACCATTAAAATCATATATAAATTTTCTTTTCCAATCTATAAATCCATCATCATATAATTTTTTAAAATCTTTATAGAATGTAGTTCTAAAGTTTACACTTTCTACAACATACTGATTTAAATTATTCTTAGTTAGTTTAATATCGTCTATATAATTCATTATGATTCTAGATTTTTCTTCACGATCTAAATCTTCCCAACATTCAACTATTGCTCTATATAACATTGGTAATTTTACTTTATTGATAAAGTCCATATCTCTTTTAATTAAAATATCTTCTGGGGTAAATTTTAATTCTTTTATTTGTTCTTGTTCTAATATTTGTCTTTCTAATTCTAAAATAGTATCATCAATATATTTAACTTCTTTATCATGTTCTTCTAAAGTAAATGATCCATTGATATATGCTTGTTTAATTCTTTCTCTTTTTTCTTGTTGTTTTCTTATTTCTTTTTCAAGTTCTTCTTTCGGATTTGTTAGTTTGGATTTAATCATTGGCAAGAAAAACTCATTAACTACTGAATCATACTCAAATATATCTCCAAGTAGTTCTAATATAGATTCTTCAATATAATCTTCTTTAATATTATTCTTACATTCATTACAACCATAGTAATAATACGTTCTATCAAATTTCTTTTTATAGGTTGCTTTTCCACCCATTATTCTTCCACATACTGGACAATTTAGTTTTTGCATAAATAGATATGTTTTTATTCTCATAAAACTTCTTGAGTTTTTCTTTTGTTGGACTTGACAATTTTCCCACATTTCTTTTGAAACAATTGGCTCAACAACATCTTCATAATAGGTTGGATATTTATTTCTTTTTCCATGTAAGTAATCGCCTTTATAAATTGGGTTTTCTATCATTTCTAAAATTGTATTATCTCGCCATTTCTTATTTCCAACATTCTCGGCAGTAAATATATTTGCGATAGTTTGATATGAATTACCTTCAAAATATAATTGATACATTCTTTCAATTATATGTTTTGTAGATAAATCTGGTACTAATTTCTTTCCATCTCTTGTATAACCAAATGGGGCTCTCCCTGGAATATGACCTGACTTAATTGCACCAGCAAGCCCTATTTTTGTTCTTTCTGATGTTCTTTCTATTTCTTGTTGTGATACTGATGTAAGTATTCTTGAAATCATTTTGCCATTAGCATTGGTAGTATTAATATCATCATTAGCACAATCTAAATAAGCATCGTTTTCTTCCAAAAACTTTAATATATTTTCCCAATCATAAACACTTCTTGTTAATCTATCTAATTTTAATACAACAATCGTATTACATTTTTTATCTTTAATATCTTGTAATAATTCTTCAAATGCAGGTCTATAATTTCCTGTTTTAGCACTTATACCAGCATCTTTATAAAGTTTATATATTTCATAACCTTTGTATTCACACATTGCTCGAAGTCTTTTTTCTTGTTCTGGTAAACTAAAACCCTCACGAGCTTGATCTTCGGTTGATACACGAATATAGAGTCCAGCAATTTTCTTTTCTTCACTCATATAATCAATTCCTTTCTAACAAAAAAGGTGTCAAAAGTATTATGTGTTTAATACTACTGACACCTCATTAATTCTAAATAATAAAATATATTTAACTTATCTTTCTTTTTCATCTATTTAACCCCCTTAAATAGATAATTTTCCTTAATTGGCTTATATTCTATCATAATTTAATAAAATGTCAATTATTTGGCTTAAAATAGTCTTTAAAATGGAATTGATAAGTCTTTATATACTTTTTATATATTCTTCTAAATCTTTAATCAAAATGCTTTTACTTAAATTTTCTATATAGATACTTGTTTCATAATTAAATGCTAGAAATGTAATACCTTTAATTATTATTCTATGTGGCTCAACATAAGAAAGATTTGTTTTTTCTATTGTTCTAATTGATCCTTTCTTTATTTCACATTTCGTATTACAAAAATTACATATAAACTCTAATTTCTTTTTAAGTGCTTCTTCAATATCTATTTCTTGTTTTATTATTTTTACCATTAAATCATTCCTTTCTTTTTAATAACAAAAAAATCAATTCCATTTCTAGAATTGATATTTATTAGTAATTTGAACTAAAGTTCAACTGGATTCTTTAATGGTGCGGGTAACAGGAGTTGAACCTGCATGTCTAAGACACTAGATCCTAAGTCTAGCGCGTCTGCCAATTCCGCCATACCCGCACATTGGTGGACCCTATAGGACTTGAACCTATGACCGCCCGGTTATGAGCCGGATGCTCTAACCAACTGAGCTAAGGGTCCATGACTTCTTAATAGTATCATATAACTTTTAAACTTTCAAGATATTTTTGATTTTTTTTTAAAATTTTGATTTAAAATACTCTTTAATCGAAGTTATTTGTTTGAATTTTCCATTCATATAACTATCTTTTCCAAAGCTACCAGTTATTTTTAATGTTCTTTCATTATTTTTATATATCGCTGTTGCAATAATACTATTTTTATTTGTTAAAACTATTTTATCTATGTCAACCTCTATTTTTCCTTTTACATTTTCTTTTTTACTTTTATAAGTATATATTGATTTATTTCTTTGCCTTTTTAATATTATGGTTGAATCTTCAGTACTATTGTAATAGATATATTTGAAAGAAAAACTCACTATGAACATATAGCTTACAAATACTAATAATATAAATGATGTAAGAAATACAATTTTTTTTAAAATTTTCATAGTTCCACTCCTTCAAAAAAAATAATTACCGAATGGTAATTATTATTTATTAATCATATTTAGTAAATTGATTTTAAACATATCTCTTTCTGGATCTTTTTTTGAAATCATAACACCTTTGTATGTAGAAAGTTCTGCTCTATGTCCTTCATCTAAGATTCCCTCTGGAGTGATGTTAGTTAAAAGAATTATTTGTTTTTCTATATATACGGTATAATGTAATCTAATTTCTCCGTGAACTTTAGTAAACAATTCATCAGTAGGAAGTTTTAATTCATAACTCTTTGTTTTTAATTTATTATCTTCTTTGATTAGTTCTCCCAAAAATTCTCCCTTACGAAGTCTTGGATAATAATCAAATGTTAGCTTTTTGTATGCTAGCATGTTATATTTTCTTACTGAACGTTCTTTCTTTCTAAAATCATTTTCATCTAAATATTCAAATATATACATATTTCCCATTTCGGTCATATCAACGTCCCCCTTTTCGTCTCAATACCTTATCACTCAAAGTACACATATTATAGCACAAAAAGGTTATTTTGTCAAATCATTTTGCATATTCTATTACTTAAAGAGTTAAATACAACTTTTTTAGTCAGGTATTTTCTATTTTAATTCTTCTAAAAATACGGTTTTAATATTTTTTCCATTAACGCTATATACAATACTATTAACATCATAATTATCGAACACAGAATAACTAATACTATATATCACTTCTTCTAAAATTTTGTTGTTCTTGTTATATAGTTGATTATTAAAATCTAGGAAAAATACATTTTCTTCTTCATTATATTGATTTAGTTTTAAATCAGTGTTTAAAAAGCTCATTAAATTTTTCTCATATATATAACTTGTTGTCAATGCATCTATTATTACTTTTATTTTATCATCTTTAGTGTTTAGGTATTTTGTTACTGGTACATAATAATTTTTGTTATCAATATCCTCTAAATAATATACAACTGTCTTATTTATATTACTTCTACTATTTAAATTATATTCTTTATTTATTCCTATGCTTTTATTTAAAGGATATCTAATCTTGTTCTTTGAATTAGGCATTTTCTCTAATATTTTACCCTCTACTTTTATATATATACCATCAACATCTTTTAAGTCTATTACACTATATACAATACTTTCTATCATTTTTTCTTCTAGTGATTCTTTTATTTTCAATATATCCTTTGAAAAGTTGATAGTTACATATTTATCAGTATATGTTATATCTATTATTTTGGTGTTTTTAGGTATTGTACTATGAAGGTCATTTGGATATGATTTGTTATTTTCTTCAATTAAATTATTAATAATATATGCTATTTGGTCTTTTTTTTCTTTTTTTGTTAATAATATATTAGTTTTTACTAAATAATTATTATTATCCAATAAATATATACTAGCATTTCCCATACTATTTACATATTCTACTTCTAGCCCAACATCTAATATATTTTCATTTTGTATACCCCTAATCGAATAAATAGTTACAAAAACAAAAAGTGTTAGTGAAGTAATTAGCATTTTTCTTAATGCTTTGGTTCTTAACATATAATCACCTATTTAATTATATTTATAAAGAAAAAAATTAGAACTTATTAGCTCTAATTTATAATTAACTCTTTTAATCTTATTAATTCAACTACCGCAGAAGCCCTACCGTTTACACCTAATTTCTGCATTACATTTGAGATGTGATTTCTTACAGTTTTTTCACTAATTGATAATTCATATGCTATTTCTTTCGTAGTCTTATTTTCGATTAATTTATTAAATATTTCATTTTCTCTTTTTGTTAAAATTCTTTTAGACATAAAAACTCCCTCTCATCTTATTGTATTATATGAGATTTAGTTTTTTATGGTTACTTATTTTCAAACTTTACTGTTATATACATTTTATTTTGACATTCTTCTTGGATTAGTCTCATTATGTTATTGGCAATTTTGTTGTCATGCTTTTCTGAAATACAAATTGATGATATATTCTCTTTATCTATTTTAATAAAGCAATCTAAATTATATTTTTCTTTTATTTTTTTTTCTAAATTTTCTTCTTTACCTTGAAGTTCATTTAAATACTTTAATTGTTCATAATATTCATTTTTTTCTTCTGTATTCTTACCTTCTTTTGTTAATTCTTTTTGTAAAGATGAAATTTTCTCTTTTCTTTCTTCCTCTTTACTTACTCTCATTGCTTCTAATGTATTTGACTCTTTTACTGCTACTTTTATATCCTCTTTTTTTGTAACACTTTTTTTATTTTCTTTACTTAGAAATAATTCATTAGGCATTGTTACATAATAAATACCAAGTACTAATATCAAACTAAATAATGTTAAAAACCATAAATTCTGTTTATTCATCTTTATCCTCCTATCACTTTAATGATATGAAGGCATTCTTATTTTTATGAATTATTTATCTAAATATTCTAATGCACTTATTAAACCTAATTTTCCATAGTCATATGTAAGTGAACCTTGCATATATGCAATAAATGGTTCTCTAAGTGGTCCATCACAACTAAGTTCAATTGAAGAACCCTGAGTGAAAGAACCAGAAGCCATTACAATTGGATCTGAATACCCAGGCATATCCCAACCTTCTACTATACTATTTGAATCTACTGCAGAAGCTCTTTGAATACCTGATACAAATTTCACTAATTTATCACTTGAACCAAACGTAATGTTTTGAACTATATCAGCTCTTTCTTCATTGTATTTAGGTTCTACTTCATACCCTAGTTTTTCCATAACGGCACTTGTAAGTATAGCAGTTTTAATTGCACTTCCTACTACACTTGGTGCCATAAATAACCCTTGAAGGATTTTTTTATTCATCCCCATAGATGGTCCTACTTCTAATCCCTCTCCTGGAAGAGTTAATCTTTCACCAACCAAATCAATCAAATCACTTTTTCCAACTGCATAAGCACCATTAGGAGCAATTCCACCACCTAAATTTTTTATAAGTGAACCGACACATATATCTGCGCCCACTTCGATAGGTTCTTTTTCTCCTACGAACTCACAGTAACAATTATCAATCATAACTATAATATCTTTATTTATAGATTTTATTAATTTTATTACTTTTTCTGTTTTATCTATAGTAATACTCTTTCTAGTTGAATATCCTTTTGATCTTTGAATTTCAATTACTTTTGGGGTATTTTGCTTTAAGTATTTTTCTATTTTTTCATAATCAAAATCGTTATTTATTAAATCAATTTGATCATATTTTATTCCAAAACTTTTTAATGAAGATGGGTTTTCTTTTATACCTATTACTTCATCTAATGTATCATATGGTTTCCCTGTAATACTTAAAAGTGTATCACCTGGACGAAGAAGTGCAAAAAACACTACATTAAGTGCATGACTTCCTGAGATAAATTGCCCTCTTACGACTGCTTTTTCAGCTTTAAATATTTTTGCAAAAATTCTTTCTATTTTGTCTCTTCCTGTGTCATTATAGCCATATCCTGTTGTTTGTCCTAAATCTTGTTCCATTACACATTCATCTCTAAAAGCTGCAAGTACTTTTTTACTATTTTTAAAAACTATTTCATCTACTTTTTTTAGTTCATTTTTTATTATGTTTTCACATTCAAAAACTACATCTTCTTTATTCATAAAATCCACCATCCACTCTAATTATACTTTTATTAATATATGAAGCATTATCGCTGCACAAAAATAATACTGTTTTTGCTATTTCCTCAGGTTCAGCAAATCTTTTTAGAAGAATTTTTTCTTCTTCAGATTTTACATAATCTAAATCAAGTTCTTTATTCATGTCTGTATTTACCCATCCTGGGCATACTGTGTTAACACGTATTGGTGCTAGTTCTACTGCAATATTATTAGAAAGTGATATTAGTGCAGCTTTAGAAGCATCATAATCAGCACTATATGGATAATATGTATCAATCCCATTTGTTGATGATATATTTACTATAGAAGAGTTATCGTTCATTAGACTTGATAAATATTTTGTGCATAAGAAAGGCCCTATTAGGTTTGTTTCATAAACGTTCATAAAATCTTCTTTTGATTTATCTAAAAAAATGCTGTCATTTGCAACTGCTGCATTATTTATTAGAGAATCTAGTTTACCATATTTTTCATTTATTATTTGGGACATTTCTTTCACTTCATCTTCATTTGAAATATCACATTTTACAATAATAGAATTATCATTATATTTTGACACTTCTTCTAATGCTTTTTTTGCTTCTATTTCATTTAGATTATAGTTAATTATTACATCATATCCATTTTTTGCAAATTCAATTGCAATTGATTTTCCTATTCCGCGTGATGAGCCGGTTACTAATACATTTTTTCTCATATAAACTCCTTTAAACTTGATTAAATTTAAATTTCATATATAATATTAACATATTTTAACTTTAATTTAAAGTTATAGAAGGGGATTATTTATGCGAAAAATTGAATTGAAAGATGGCTCTATTGATAAAGAGTTTGGATTTGGATATGAAAGTACTATTTATTATTATAATGATGATTCTAATTATGATCATGTAGTTCTATTTAAAAAATTTAATGATTTAAATCATGATAATCCTGAATTTCTTAAAAACAAGGAAAATAAACTATTATTAATACCTCAAATAGATGAATTAAAAGATGATGTCAAAGTACTTGATTTAGTATGTAAAGAAGGCAAACTTGTTGGCTATACAATGGAAAAATCAAGTAATACTCCTATAGATATGTTTGATAAAAGAAAAAACAAAATTAGATTTTTAAAAATATTAAGAGCTAAAATTGAGATTCTCAATCAACAAGATATTTATATCGGTGATTTTAATGAAAAAAACTTTTTGACTTCTGATGAAAAAGACATTATAGAGCTTTGTGATTTAGACAACTTAAGAATTGGTAAATATGATTTTGACGTCATGGATAATGTTCAAAAGAAGTTTATGAATCGTTGTGGAAATATTAACTTGATTGATTCATATTGTTTTAATATTTTTACTATTTCTTTTTTAGGAAAATTTGATATGGCATATTTATTTAATCATTTAGATTGGAATCATTTCCCCAAAATTCTTTATTGTGAAGAAAACGAACAATTATTTCAAAGTATGATTTGCTTAAATAATGACTATGAAAGAAAATTTTTAATAGATAAAATAAAAACTAAATCTTTATTTTGATTTAGTTTTTATTTTATATTAATTAATTTTTACTTCCATAAGTTACCATTTATATATTTTGTTAGTGCTAGTGTTGTTGCATCTGTAACTAAATCTATTCTAGATATTTCATTTTTTGTTAAGATGCTTATTCCACCTTTTCCATCTGATAATTTATTTTTATCAAATATATCATCAAAAACCTTACCTAGTGAGTATTCTTTTATCTCTTTTAAATACTTTTCTGGTATTGGAAATCCTTCGGAGATGCTCGTGCTCGTTTCACCATTTTTGTTTTCTATATATACCAAATTAATATTTATATATTCACCTAAAAGATTTGTAATACCAGCTTCCACAGATACAAAATAGTCTGCTTTAATACTATTTTTCTTAGCAAATATTTTTAAATTCTCTACTCTATTTTTTGCACCTATATATATATCATCATTAAATGGTTGACTATTTACGTTTGAATCTACACTTATTCCCTCTATTTCAAAATTGTCAAAATACTTAAAAAATGCTTTATTTACTCCCTCAATCTTGCCTGGATTTTTAGTACCAACTAGTATTTTCATACTATCCTCCTATTACCTTTTTAAATACTTTATTATTTGCCCTTCCTATTTGTGAGGTGGTCAAAGTTTCAAGATATTCTTTTGGATTTTTATTACTACAATTAAGTATTATTCTTTCAAACATTGATATAAGATCATAATTAATTCCTATATACTCTAAATAATTTAAATATTTATAAAATCCATCAATCTCCATTCTATGTACGTTACCCTTATATAGATAATTAAGTATAGTAATAATGTAGCAATATAAATCAGATTCTTCATTTGCATCTATATATCCTAAATCTTTTACATATGCATTTCCTTTATAATTTTTAAAATTTTCTTCAAATATCAAATACTTATTTGAATTCTTTAACAATGTATTAGGAAGAAGATATCTAGATGGAAATGGTTTGTTGTCACAAATTTTACAACTATCTAAATCTATTACTTTTAAACTATCTTTTGTAACTACAAAGTTTCCTGCATGAAGATCATTTATGAATATACTTTTCAGTGGTGTATCTTGTCTTATATATTTTAGTTGTTCTAATAATTCCCCTATTTTTTTTAAATACTCTAATTGAGTTTTTGGTTCAATACTAATATTATTTAAAATTTTCTCTAAATTAATTCCCTCTATATATTCTTCTGCACACCCTACTATTTTTCCATTTACTACTGCTAAAAAATTTGGAATAACAAAATTTTCTGGTAAGTATTCTTTATTATCATCTAACATTTCTAGTGTGTACAATTTATTTGCAAATACTGCACCATTTAATAAATGAAGTTTTTTGAATACTCTTTTTTTACCTTTATAATATAATTCATAAAGATCTGCTTCCGTATTAATTACTCCACTACCAAAATCAAGTGGATTTAATGATTCAAATTTTCTTTCTGATAAATTAATTATATTCATATTTGTTACCTCGGTTAGTTATTTTATCAGAATTTTCTTTATATTCAAGTGTAATCACTCTTTTTTTATTTTTACTTTTTTAATGATTTCTTTAAATCTTCAAAAATTTCTTCTGGTTTTTTGTCTTTTATATTGTCTTTATTTTTCTCAAAGTATTCACTTAATTCTCCAATTATTGGATTATTCTTGACTTTTTCCCCTACAAATTTAGATACTTCATCTACTTTTTTTGTATCAAGCTTTCCGTTTATTATTAATTCAGATGCACCTATTACTCCTTCTCCTAAAGCAAAAACAATGGCACCTGCTACTACTGCATTTACTACCGGGCCTGCAATTGGTATTGCTGATATGATACCTTTAGCTACACTTGTAATAATGGTTGAACCTACTATTTCCATTATTAGTTTGTTATTATAATCTATTTTATATATTTTAAATATTCTTTTTGTAAGTCCTACTTCTAGTGGCACAAGTATTACTGAATCAGCAAATGGAATTGGAACTGCTCCTATTACTACCGCTGAAGCTGCTGCAACTGCTGTAGTTCCATTTGCAGTAAATCGCCTTTGTTCTATTACCATTCTATCTCTATTTTCTTTATTAATTATTTTTGCCTCATCAAAGCATTCTAATGTTTTTAAGCAAAGCTCATCAATTCCCATTGGGGCTACTGTAGTTTCTTCATTTATGTTATATTCTTCTGCTACTACTGGAATTATTTCTTTTAAATTAATTTTTTTATATTTTGAAAAAGATTCATTTATTGTTTCAATGTTTTTTTCTATGTCGGTTTCTGAATATGATTTTGTTATTACTACAAATACTGGTATGTTCTTCCATTTTTTAATAGTACTGTTCATTAATTTTATATTATGTTCAAATGTTCTTCTAGATGTTCCTTCTATGCAATACCAAACAGCATCTATTCCCTCATTATTATTCTTTTTACTATATTTTTTAACTTGATTAATTGTTTTTAACTGTTCTATAAAGCTGTATTCAAATCCCTTTGTATCTATGCATCTAATTGGCCATGTTTTTGATTCAAAAACTTCTATTTTTTTTGTATTTGGTTCTCCTGCCCCTGTAATTACCTCTTGCCCTGAGATTGCTCTAATTAGCGTGCTTTTTCCCGCACCAGAAATTCCTAGTACAAGTATATTCATTTTATTTTCCATAAGTATCACCTCTATTCTATTATAACATAATAAAAAAAGAGAGTATAATTTTTGAACTGAACCCCAAAAGTTGGACAGTTTATAAATAGTTTCTAGTTAGAGGATTGTAATCTGTAATTTACAGGTGACAATCCTTTTAATTTTTCTTTTATTCTATCATAATTGTAATAATTAATATAGTCATCTA
>JAGAWU010000028.1 GCA_017941235.1 Bacilli bacterium
AAACCAATACAGGAAAAACATTTACTAGCTAAGAAAAATGGAAGTACTCCAACAAAAGAAACATATAAAGTAAGAATAGAGTATAGAAATGATGAAAGTATTAATCCAAGCGATTTAGATGATACTGATAAAACATTCTATTTCAAATTTAGTGTTAACTATGTACAAGCAGATGATACAGCAATAGATTCACATCCTAGTGCAATTCATTATATTACGAGACAAAATGAAGGACAAATAACACCAGGAGATGTAATAGGAATAGGAGAAACAGAAGACTTCTATGTAATAAGTAGTAATGCAGAAAAAACCGTATTACTTGCAAAGTACAACTTGTTAGTTGGAAATGAATCGGATGATTGGGGAAATACATTCACACCAATTCCAACAACAGCACAAGGTTATGGCTTACAAAGTGTAGATGCTATAGGATATGGAAACCATGAATCATTTAAAGGAACAGTACCATTTTCATCAACAAACTATTGGATGAATGGAAATAACTTAATAAGTTCATATAATGAAAATGATACAATTTATCTTGATAATAGTGACGAAGGTGAATGGAACTGGCACTTTAAATATAGAAATGACGACTCAGATGCGTATCCATATGTCTATGATAATACATTGACAACAGCTCCAGATTTTAGTAGTGAATGTGATGATTCAACAAATTGTTATAATACACCTGGGTATAGTATAGCTTATTATGTAGAAGAATATAAAACAAAATTAATAGAAATGGGAGCACCTTCAACAATATCAGGAAGACTATTAACATATGAAGAAGCAGATGCAGCAAAAACGATAGAAGATAATAGCAAATCAATAATATTTGATGAATATCAATCGTATTGGCTTGGTTCGGCTAGCGACGTCAACCATCTGCGAGTTGTGTACTCTTTCGGATCATCCTTCGACTATGGCAGCTATGACAGTCGCTACTACTACTTCGGTGTCCGCCCGGTTATAGAAATCTCAACATCTGATATCTAAGCACGAAGTGCGCCAGGAACGAAATTTCGGAGAAATTTGCGTTTCACGTCCTTCTTGAGGGAAATTTTCTAAAAGAAAATATTCCCGAGAGGAGGAGAAAAGCTTTAAATATATCATTTTGATGTATACGGGGAAATACTAGAAAGTGACTCCTGGTTGATTGGTCTTCGTTTAGTGTGTTTGGCTTGGGTCGGCTAACAACAATAACAACGTGTGGAATGTTAATAGCAACAACTCGAACTTCAACAACAACAACTATAACAATGATGGCAACTATGGTGTTCGCCCAACTTTTCATAAAACTTAGGATTACGTAATTGATATTTGTAATGAGAAGATATGAAAAGCGAAAATTTCTAGAACTATAATGACAAGAGAGAATTTTCTCTCTTTTTTATTTTAAAAAAATAAAGTAAAAAATATGTAAAATTATCGTAAATATTGCAAAAAAATCTATTTCTGATATACTATAGTTAGGATAGTGTAAGGTGGTGAGTATATGGTAGTCGAATCTTTGAAATATAACTATGTTCGCGAATTTTTGCAAAAGTTACTGACTCAAGATAGATATAAAAAAATAACACCACCAGAATCTTTAATAGAAGACTACCATATTGGAGACCGAATAGCCTTCTTCTTAGGATTAGATGCAGTAATAAAATATGATCAAATAATAGGAGAAGAGAAATATTTAAATACATATGTAGAACAATTAGAAAGAATATTTAAAAAACTACAAAATGGCGAAGATATAAGAATAGGAATATATCAAGAACTTGGAAAAATAGTAAGTAAAAAACTAAATGTAGATATAGATAATCATAATGAAATAATAAGATATATATATAATAAATATATTGTAAACGGATACTTTTATTTTGGATGCTCATCAAATTATATGAATGAAATCGATTGTATTGGTATAAGAAAAGCTAGTTTTAAATTTGATGATAGACTACTAGAAATAAATAAAACTATAAATAAAATATCAAACAAAACTCTATTTTATAATGATAGAGTAACATTAACAGATGATATAACGGTATCATTATACTATGCATTTTTATCACCTAATTATATATCAAATTTAATTGGTAATTCTATGATTAGCAATAAGAAAAATGATTTAGAGTGTTTTTATAGAAAAGATATTGCCAAAATAAAAGAGTTACTTCTAAAAACTCTAAACTATTTAACAATCAATAATATGGATAAAATAACAATAATTAATAATTTTATAGATGTATATATGGAAAACATAAATTCAAAACCATGTATAGCACGTATAAAAAGATCTTGCTTTAATAAAGATAGTTTAAAAGACATAGAAAATATATTAATAAACAGAGATGATAACCTTGGTGAATTAATCGCACTTATACTTGAAAGTAGATACAGTAGTTTAAATATCGTAGAAGATATAATGCCTGAGAATATAGAAACAATCATACTGCCAACATATAATGAATTCTTAGTTGGAAAGAATAATTTTACACTTTTACCATCAGAGATAAAAATAGACAAAGAAGATTTAGAAATAAATAATTCTATAGTATCAAATAATATGAAAGTTAATTCTTATGGTTCAGTTTCATTTGCAATTATTGGTATTTTGCTTATAATAATTGGTGTACTTTTAAGTATTTTACTGAAAATATCTTAAAAAAAGTATTATAATATAAATGAGCAGGTGATATTATGACAAAAATAGTATTTATGGGAACTCCAGATTTTAGTGTTCCTGTATTAGAAGGACTAATAGAAAATAAAGATTATGAAGTAATTGGTGTAGTTAGTCAACCTGATAAAAAAGTTGGGAGAAAACAAATAATTACACCATCTAAAGTGTCAGAAGTAGCGCTAAAAAATAATATTAAACTATTTAGACCAGAAAAATTAAGAAAAGAGTATGAAGACATACTTGAAACAAAACCTGATATTATAGTAACATGCGCATATGGACAAATAGTACCAAAAGAAATACTTGATTTTCCAAAGTATGGCTGTATAAATGTCCATGCATCACTTCTTCCAAAATATCGTGGAGGAGCCCCAATACATAAAGCAATAATTGATGGCGAAGAAAAAACTGGAATAACAATCATGTATATGAATGAAGGTTTAGATAAAGGTGATATAATTTCTCAAAAAGAAATAAAAATAGAAGATACTGATACAACTGAGACAATGCATGATAAATTAAGCGTGCTAGGAAGAGATTTACTTTTAGAAACACTTCCTAAAATAATAGAAGGAACAATTAATCCGATAAAGCAAAACGAAGAAGAAGCAACATTTGCTCATAATATTTCAAGAGAAGAAGAACATATAGATTTTAATAAAAATACAAAAGATATATATAATCAGGTAAGAGGATTAAATAGTTTCCCACTAGCATTTGCAATACTAGATAATAAAGAATATAAAATATATAGTGGAAAAATTTCAGATGCTAAAAAAGGAACACCGGGAGAAATTATTAATATATATAAAGATGGTATAGGAGTAAGAACTCTAGATGGTGAGTACATTATAACTGAATTAAAAGAAGAAGGAAAAAAGAGACTTCTTGCTAAGGATTATCTTAATGGAAAGAAAAAAGAAGATTTAATAGGGAAAAAATTTGAGTAGGTGATACAGTGTTTAATTTTAAAAAAAATAAAGAAAAAGATGAAAATAAATATAATGGATTAGCTAATTATAAAGGCGATCCATTTACAAGACAGCTATTTTTCTTTGGCTTCTATTTCGTGTTCTTTTTAATAATAATTATTTTATTAAGAACTGGATATAAAAGAAATGCTCAAAATCCTAGTGAATTAAAAACAGGATATGATGCAGACTATAGTTTTTCAGAATTATTTGAGCAAAACTATCATTTTGTATATAAAGAGAATATAAATGGCATTGAAACCAAATATGAAGGAGATTCACTTGAACAAAATATGGAATTTGCAAAAAGTGGACTACCTGCAACTGAATATATAAAATATAAAGATAAGTTTTATATTAAAGATAATAATTTACTAACTTGGAATGAAACAATAAATCCAATTAGTTTTTATCCTTTTGTATTACCTAGTAATTTAAAAAGAATAATAAATAATGGAGAATATATATCATATATTACATATATGAATATAAAAGAAAAAGATTTTAATTATGAAATCTCAAACAATAGTATTAGAAAAATACTAGATCTAGAAGAAATTCCAAATGATGAATCAAAAACAAAATTAGTAGTAAAAACAGAAGAAAATAAAAAAATAAAAACAATAACATTAGATTTAACTGATTATTACAAAACACAAGATATTACAATTAATCAATATATAATTACAATTAGTTATTCTAAAATAGGAAAAATAGAAGAGATAACTAATCCAATAAATTAGCTTATTTCTTTTTTGATTAGAGGTTTAATATGATATACGATTTAACAAGAGAAGAATTAGAAAAATATTTCTTAGATAATAATGACAAAAAATTTAGAGCAGAACAAGTTTTTAAATGGTTATATCAAAAGAAAATAAAAAAATATGAAGAAATGACAGATATAAAAAAGGAAACTTTAGAAAAATTAAATAATGATTTACCGATAGAAAGAGTAAAACTTGTTAATGTTGAAAGAGATAAAGATGTTAATAAATACTTATTTAAATTAAAGGATAATGAACATATTGAAGCAGTACTTATGAGACATGATTATGGAAATAGTATATGTGTATCAAGTCAAATTGGATGTAACATGGGATGCAAATTCTGCGAAAGTGGAAGAAGAAAAAAGATTAGAAATTTAACTAGTGGTGAAATAGTTACACAAGTGCTTGAAGTAGAAGAAGACATAAAAGAAAGAATTACACATGTAGTAGTAATGGGAATTGGTGAACCATTTGACAATTATGATGAAGTCATAAGATTCTGTAAAATAATTAATGACCCTAAAGGACTTGCAATTGGAAGTAGACATATAACAATTTCAACATGTGGAATAATTCCAAAAATTAGAGAATTTTCAGATTTAGATATGCAAATAAACTTAGCAATAAGTCTTCATGCACCAAACACTGAATTAAGATCAAAAATTATGCCAATCAATAAAGCATATCCATTAAATGATTTAATGAAAGAAATAAAAAAATATGTAGAGAAAACTAATAGAAGAGTAACTTTTGAATATATTTTATTAAAAAATGTTAATGACACAGAAATTCATGCAAAAGAATTAGCTAAACTACTTAGAGGTATAAATTGTTATGTAAACTTAATTCCATATAATGAAACAGAAAATATAGAATATGAGCGCAGTAATATGTTTCAAATTATGAAATTTTATGATATACTAAAAAAAGAGAATATAAATGTAACAATCAGAAAAGAGTTTGGCTCGAAGATAAGTGCTGCATGTGGACAACTTCGAAGCAAGAAGGAGGAAAAATGAAATCCTTTTATTTAACAGATGCTGGAAAAGTTAGAGATCATAACGAAGACAGCGTAATTATAGTTAAAAATGAAAATGATGAATACTTAATGGCTGTTGCAGATGGAATGGGTGGACATTCTGCGGGAGAAGTAGCTAGCTCAATAGCAATAGGCTATCTAGGAAAGCACTTTCAAGAAACTTTCTTAAGCCCGTCAAAAGCAGATGCAGTTGAATGGATAAGAAATAGTGCAAATGAAATTAATTCTTTAATCTTTCATCATGAAAAAACACATCCTGAAAGTAAAGGGATGGGAACAACATTAGTACTTGCAATTGTAACAGAAGCATATATATTATTTGGTAATATTGGTGATTCATCAGGATATGTTATAAAAGAGAATAAACTTCATAAAGTAACATATGATCATACATTAGTTAATTTACTAGTTAGTGCAGGAGAACTTACAAAAGAAGAAGCAAGTACTCATCCAAAGAAAAATGTACTTATGAAAGCATTAGGAGCAAATGATCCAATCGAAGTTGATGTGTTTGACTGTGATATGGAAATAAGTCAGGTAATGCTTTGTAGTGATGGACTAACAAATATGCTTGATAATAGTCAAATAGAAAAAGTATTATTAAGTGAAGGAACTATTGAAGAAAAGGTTGAACGATTAATAATGAAATCTAATAATCGTGGAGGAACAGATAATATTTCAATAGCTTATTTAGTACGTGAAGAAGGTGAATTTTAGTGATAATAAAGGGGCAAAAAATAAATGAACGTTACGAAGTAGTTCGTAGTATTGGTGAAGGTGGAATGGCAAATGTTTATTTAGGATATGACACTATTCTAGATAGAAACGTTGCTATTAAAGTTTTACGTGGTGATTTATCTGGCGATGAAAAGTTTGTAAGAAGATTTCAAAGAGAAGCTCTATCAGCTTCAAGCTTATCACATCCTAATATTGTAGAAATGTATGATGTTGGAGAAGATAATGGAATCTATTATATAGTAATGGAATATGTTGAAGGACAGACTCTAAAACAATTATTAAAAAGAAGAGGAAATTTAACTCTAAGTGAAACAATAGATATAATGTTACAATTAACAGATGGTATGGCTCATGCCCACGATAGTTATATTATACATAGAGATTTAAAACCTCAAAATATAATGATTCAAGATGATGGCCAAATAAAAATAACTGACTTTGGAATTGCAATGGCATTAAATTCTACACAATTAACTCAAACAAATTCAGTAATGGGTTCTGTTCATTATTTACCTCCAGAACAAGCTACAGGTAAGGGTTCAACAATTAAAAGTGATATATATTCAATGGGAATAATTTTCTATGAATTATTAACAGGATCACTTCCATTTAAAGGAGAAAACGCAGTAGAAATAGCACTTAAACAAATGAAAGAACCACTGCCAAGTTTAAGAGAAGATAATCCATCAATACCTATGAGTGTTGAAAATGTAATATTAAAAGCAACTGCTAAAAATCCTAAAAATAGATATAGTGATTCACGTGCAATGCATGATGATTTACTAACTGTGCTTGATGATAGCAGAATAAATGAAGAAAAATACCAGTATCCTTATCCAGAAAACGAAGATACTGCAAAAAACACTAAGAAAATAGAAGAGGCAAAAAAACAAGAGGAAGAAGAAGAAGAAATTGCTTCAAAAATAGAAGAAAAAGAAGATAAAAAGAGTAAAACAGTAATAATTATATTATCTATTGTCTTTATTGGTATATTATTAATCTTAATAGTAGTTGCACTTTTAATACCAAAACTTACTGAAGTAAAATCAGTAAAGGTTCCAGATGTACAAGGAATGACAGTAAGCAAGGCAGAAAAAAAATTAACTGATAGCGGATTTATAGTTGAAAGTAAAATAGAAACAGTAGCAAGTGAAAATGTTAAAAAGAATAGAATTGTAAAAACAGATCCTGAAAAAGGAAGAGTAGTGAAAAAAGGTACAAAAGTAACTTTATATAAATCTACAGGTGTTAAGACTTATGTCTTATTAAACTATGTCGAAAAAAATTATAAAGATAGTATGGTCGAATTAGAAGACTATGGATTGACAGTAGAAATAGCTAAAATAGATCCAGATGAAAATAATTGTAAATATATTGGTAAAGATGTAGTAGTTGAGCAATCATTAGAAGAAGGTTCAAAAATTAAAAGCGGAGATAAAATAACATTTAAAATACTTAATAATGTTGAATTTCCAAATTGGTCTGGACAAGCTTCAAATGCTGCTTCTGAATGGTGCAATAAAAACTGCGTAACTTTAAATGTTGAATATCAAGAAACAAGTGATGCAAGTCAAGTTGATAAAATCATAAGTCAATCAAGACCAAGCGGTTCAACAGTAAAAAATAACGATAGTGTAACAATCTATATAGGGAAAAAATCAGCTATTGTAGAAGAAAAAGAAAATAAAGAAGAAAAGAAAAAAGAAGAAGTAAAACCTGAAAATACACTTGAAGAAAAAGACAAAGAGAAAACTACAACACCAACAAATTAAAATATAATTGGGGGATTTATGAAAGGACAAATAATTAGAATAATTAGAGATTTACACGTAGTAAGTTTTGAAAATAAAGAATATAGTTGCAAATGTAGAGGAAAACTTAGAAATAATAAAGTTGTTCCTCTAGTAGGTGACTATTGTATGTTTGATAAAGATAAATTAATTATAGAAGAAATATTACCAAGAAAAAATGAGTTTCAAAGACCACCTGTAAGTAATATTGATCAAGGTATAATAGTAATAAGTATGAAAAAGCCAGATTTTTCAGTAAATTTACTTGATAAATTTATAATATCAATGGAACTTCATAAAATAACACCAATTATTTGTCTAACAAAAGAAGATTTATGTACAAAAGAAGAATTAGAAAAAGTATATGACTATTTAGATTATTTTGAAAAAATAGGATACAAAGTTATATCTAACAAAAATATAGAAGATATATTAAATATACTGCCAAATAAAACAACAGTATTAACTGGACAAACTGGAGCAGGAAAAAGTACATTACTAAATAAATTAAATCCCGAATTAAAACTAGAAACTGGAGAAATATCAGAGGCTTTAGGAAGAGGAAAACATACAACTAGAGTAGTAAGTTTATTTGAACTTAATAATGGAAAAGTATTAGATACTCCAGGATTTTCAGCACTTGACTTTTTTGAGTTTAAAGAAGAAGAAATAAGAAATAGTTTCATTGAATTTAAAAAGTTTACCTGTGAGTTTAAGGATTGCTCACATACAAAAGAAAAAGAGTGTGTAATAAAAGAAAAAGTTAAGGAAAAAGAAATATTAGAAGAAAGATATAATGATTATATAAAATTTATAGAAAAGAGATGATGTTATGTTAGTTTCAACTTCATTTTTGAGTTGTGAAAATCCAGCTAAAGATTTAAAAATTTTAAATGAAACTGATACTGACTTTATACATGTGGATGTAATGGATGGAATATTTGTTCCTGGAAGAACAATGCCTTTTAAAGAAGTAAAAAAAATATATAAATATACTTCTAAAAGATTGGATGTTCATCTTATGGTAGAAGAGCCGTCAAAATTGATAAAAAAATTTGCAAATCTCAATTGTGAATTTATATCAATACATGTTGAAAGTGAAAATGTAGAAAATAATTTAAAATTAATAAAAAAATATGCAATTAAAAGTGGTATAGCAATAAACCCTGAAACTGAAGTAAAAGAATTAGTGCCATATTTACCACTAGTTGATATGATTCTTGTTATGAGTGTAACACCAGGACAAGGTGGGCAAACATTTATACCAAAAACAAAAAACAAACTTAAAGAAATTGCAAAACTTTTAGATGAATATAAAAGTAAAGCAATAATAAGTGTAGATGGAGGAATTACTGATGAAACTAAAAAGAATTGTCCACAAGCATCTATTTTGGTTTCAGGAAGTTATATAGTAAAGAGCAGTAATTTTCAAGAAAGAATAAATTCGTTAAGATAGAGGTGATACTATGAATGATAATAAAGAAAATATAAATGTAGTACCAACAGAGAATCCACAAACACAAAGTTTAAATAATGTAAACAGTGATGTAAATAGCACTGTAAGTAATACTGGAGATACTAATCAACAAAATGTAGGACAAATACCACAAGCTGTATCAACTGTAGCACCTGAGCCACAAGTAGTAACAACTCCATCTCCAGTTTTACCAGAACAAAATCAAACACAACCCCAAAATAATAAACCAGAGAAAAAAGAAGGTATATTTAAATATATCCTAGCATTTATTTTCTTGATAGCCTTTACGGGTTTTGTAATTTTTATACCTGAAATATCAAAATTTGTAAAATCAAAAATGAATCAAAATAATGGTGAAAAGACTACTGAGAACTTAATTGAGAGAGGTACGCTAATATGCCAAAAAGATAAATCAACAGATGAAACAGATTTTAAATATTTATTAAAATATACATTTGATAATAAAAAACTATTAACCTCAAATTATGAAACTACAGTAGAAACTCTAGATGCAGACTTTTTAAAGCAGAAAACAGAAGAATGTAGTTTTATTATGGAAGCATCAAAAGAAATTAAAGGTATAGAAACAACTTGTAATAATAAAAATGGAATATTAAAAATTAATGAAGAATATACAAATCAAGATATTGATAGAACAAACTTAACAGCATATACAGAAGCTGGTGGTACATATCCTGAGTTTGAATATGAACAAAATATATATGAAATCCAAACTACATTAGTTAAACAAGGTTACGATTGCAAGGTTTCATCAATCCAAGAATAATTATGAAAAAGTTAATATATATTATATTTAGCTTTATAATGATTGTTATATCTTTATACCTATGCTTACAACTTGATACAAAAAAATATAAAGTTGAAATTATAAAAAATAATGATTCATTAAACACTACTTTAATTAGAAAAATCAAAGTGGAAGAAAAAGAAATTACAGAGGATGAATCTAAAGAAATAGAAAAACAAGAAGAAGTAGATGAACCCAAAGCAGAAGAGAAAAAAGAAATAAAAGAGAAAAGAAAAACTGAACAAAATATTCAAAATGAGCAATTACAACCAGCATCTACAATAATAGAAGATCAACAGCCTAAACAAGAAGAAATAAAAACAGGAACTATTGATAGTGTATATGTAGGATTAAGATTTACAGGAAGCATGAGTGCATATGGAAAAGACTGCTGTGGATCAAATCCTGGTATGACATCAAGTGGTTTTGATTTGAAAACCAGCCTATATTATTATGATTCAACTTATGGAAATCTTAGAGTTTTAGCATCAGACAGAAATTTCAAACTATATTCTGTTATAAAAGTAACTGATCCTAGGGACGGAACATATAATGCAATTGTTTTAGATAGAGCTGGAAGTATAATTGGCTTAAATAAGCCTAAAAAATTTGATTTAGCTGTAGAAAGTGAAGCTTTTGCAGCAAATAATTATGGAATACATAGTAATATAACATTTGAAGTACTTAGAGTAGGAAGATAGTAATACTTGTAAAAAAATAAGTTTGGTGCTAATATACAAATTGTAACAATTAAAACTAGTAACTACTAGTTTTTTTTAAGATTAGAAAGAAGGAAAAATATGATAGATTTAAAAGATTTATTTAACTCAATAAATAAATATATTGATAAAGAAGTAACACTTCAAGGATGGATTAGAAATCATAGAAAACAAAAAGAATTTGGATTTATAGATTTTTCAGATGGAACAGATTTTAAACATATTCAAATAGTATATGACAATAAGCTTGATAATTTTAATGAAATAACAAAATATCACGTTGGAAGTGCAATAGAAGTAACAGGAACAGTAGTTAAAAGTCCTAAAGAAAATCAACCAATCGAATTAGTGTTAAATGATGTAAAATTAATCGGCGATTGCCCTGAAGATTACCCAATTCAACCAAAAAGACATACTAGAGAGTTTCTAAGAGAACAGGCTTATTTAAGACCAAGAACAAATCTATTTCAAGCAGTATTTAGAGTAAGAAGCATAGCAGCTTTTGCAATACATAAATATTTTCAAGAAAGAAACTATGTATATTTTAATGCTCCACTCATAACAGCAAGTGACTGTGAAGGCGCAGGGGAATTATTTAAAGTAACAAATCTAGATTTAGATAATTTACCTAAAGTAGATGGAAAAATTGATTTTAGTAAAGATTTATTTGGTAAAAAAGCAGGTCTAACTGTTTCTGGACAACTAGAAGCAGAATCATTTGCACTAGCATATAAAAAGACTTATACATTTGGACCAACATTTAGAGCAGAGAATTCTAATACTAGAGTACATGCTAATGAATTTTGGATGATAGAACCAGAAATAGCTTTTTGTAACTTAGAAGAGGATATGCACATAATGGAAGAAATGCTAAAATATGTAGTAAAATATGTTCTTGATAATTGTAAAGATGAAATGATATTCTTAAATGACTTTGTAGAAAAAGGATTAATTGAAAAGCTTGAAAAACTAGTTAAATCAGAGTTTAAAAGAATTACACATTATGAAGCAATTGAAATACTACAAAAAGCAGATAAGAAATGGGAATTTGAACCTAAGCAAGGTGAAGATATAGCTAAAGAACATGAAAAATATATCACTGAATATTTTGATGGACCAGTATTTATAACTGATTGGCCTAAAGATATTAAAGCATTTTATATGAAACAAAATCCAGATAATAAAACAGTAGCAGCAGTAGATTTAGAAGTACCAGGAGCAGGAGAAATAATGGGTGGATCGGAAAGAGAAGCTGATTATGATAAACTAATAAAAAGAATGAAAGAATTAAAAATGGATGAAAACAGCTTAGACTGGTATATAAATCTAAGAAAATATGGAAGTTGTCCACATGCTGGATTTGGTATGGGCTTTGAAAGATTACTTATATATTTAACAGGAATTGAAAATATAAGAGATGTAATACCTTATCCAAGAACTCCAGGTAATTGTGAATATTAATAAATAAGGAAAGTCAATACTTTTCTTTTTTTTTCAATAAATATATAATTATAAAGTGGAGGATGCAAAATGAATGAACAAATAATAGAAGAAATATCAAAAGAAGAAAACATATCAAGAAAGCAAGTAGAAACAGTATTACAATTACTTAGTGAAGGAAATACAATACCATTTATTGCTAGATATAGAAAAGAAGCTACAGGGGCTTTAGATGAAGAAAAAATAAAGAAAATTGGTGATGTATATGAATACCAAGTTAATCTATTAAAAAGAAAAGAAGATGTTATTAGATTAATAGATGAAAAAGGTTTACTTACTGATGAATTAAAAGAATCAATAATGAAATGTAGTAAGTTAGTAGAAGTTGAAGATTTATACAGACCATATAAAGAGAAGAAAAAGACAAAAGCAACAGAAGCAATTAAAGCAGGTCTTGAACCACTTGCTAAAATAATAATGAGTTTTCCAGAAACAGGAGACGTTGACTCTTTATGTAAAAAATTTATAAACGAAAGTATTAAAACAACAGAAGAAGCAGTTACTGGAGCTAAATATATAATAGCAGAATGGATAAGTGATAATGCAAGTTATAGAAAATGGATTAGAGGGTATTTTTACAAAAATGGGGTAGTAACAAGTACATTAAAGAAAAATGCTGAAGATACAGGAAAAATCTATGAAATGTATTATGAATATAATGAACCAGTAAAATACATAAAACCACATAGAATATTAGCGTTAAATAGAGGAGAAAAAGAAAAAGTACTAACTGTAGGAATTGATGTAAACAAAGATGAAATAATTAGTTACCTAGAAAAGAAATTAATAAAAAACGAAAAAAGTTTTGTTAGTAAATATGTCAAAGAATCCATAGAAGATTCTTATAAAAGATTAATTGCTCCTTCAGTAGAAAGAGAAATACGAAGCGATTTAACTGAAAAAGGTGAAGAAGCTGCAATATATAACTTTGGTAAAAACTTAGAAGCTCTACTTCTAACACCACCAATGAAAGAACAAGTTGTACTAGCATTTGATCCTGGTTTTGTTAATGGTTGCAAATTAGCAATAGTTGATAAAAATGGAAAATATTTAGATAGTACAGTAATAAAACCATTCTTAAAAGGAAAAGAAGAACAAAATATCAAAATCAGTAAAGAGATAGTAGCACAACTTATAAAAAAATATAATGTAGATATAATTGCAATTGGAAATGGAACTGCATCTCGTGAATCAGAAAAATTCTGTTCAGAAATGATAAAAGAATATAATCTTCCTTGTAAGTATGTAATAGTAAGTGAAGCAGGAGCATCAATTTATTCAGCTTCAGACCTTGCTATAGAAGAATTTCCTGATTTAGCAGTAGAAAAAAGAAGTGCAGTAAGTATAGGAAGAAGACTTCAAGATCCACTTTCAGAACTTGTAAAAATACCACCTGATGGAATCGGAGTAGGATTATATCAGCATGATGTATCACAAAGTAAACTAAGTAACAATCTAGATTTCGTAGTTGAAAAATGCGTTAATAGTGTAGGAGTAAACATAAATACTGCAAGTAGATCACTATTAAAGTATGTTTCTGGAATTACTAAAAAAGCCATTGATAAAATAATAGAATATAGAGAAAAAATTGGAAAAATAACTTCAAGAGAAGAGATTAAGAAAAAGAAATTATTAAGTGAAAAAGCATATGAGCAAGCAATAGGTTTCCTAAGAATAGTAGATGGAGAAAACATTCTAGATAGAACTGCAATTCACCCAGAAAGTTACGATATAGCTTTAAAATTATTAGAAAAAATAGATAGTAATTTAAATGAAGTTGGAAGTAGCAAATTAATTGAAAAATTAGAAAGTATTAATATAGATGAATTATCAAAATTATTAAATACTGATAAATATACTCTTGAAGATGTTATATCAAACTTAAAGAAACCTAATTTAGATCCAAGAGATGAATATCCACAACCAATATTAAAAAGTGATATTTTAGATATTAAAGATCTAAAAATTGGAATGAAATTACAAGGAACAGTTAGAAATGTTGTAGATTTTGGTCTATTTATAGATATTGGATTACACAATGATGGACTAGCACATATTTCTAAACTAAGTAAAAATTATATAAAACATCCATCTGATTTATTTAGTGTAGGTGATATAGTTGATTGCTATGTTGAAGATATATCTCTAGAAAAAGAAAAAGTAAGTTTAACATTATTAGAAAATTAATGCTATTGCATTGATTTTTTTCTATTTTTTTGATTAAATATAATTATAATAGAAAGGAGTATGGGCTATGGAGAAAGTTAAATCATTAAGTGAAAAACAAATTAAACTATTTAGATATTATAGACTTTTTACTATATGGTTACTATCACTAGTATTAGGACTATCAATTTGGACTATAATGATAAATAATATTGATTGGAAATTTTCTGATGTTGTTTATCCTTTATTATCACTAATGATAATAGCTATTTCAGGAATGTATGCAAATGCAAATAATAATTTTTCAATATTTCATATAAGAGGATTAAGAATTACAAAGGAAAGGTTAACATCAATATTAATAGGTTTATTATTTCCAGTAGTATTTTTAATTTATATTATGGTAAATGATGAATCATTTATGGATTATGTTAACAATATCACACTTCATAATTTTATAACACTAAGTGTATATGCGGTACCAGTATTTTTGTTTATAACACTTATCATCTATTTTGGATACCTATTAGTTGCACCAAAAACAAAAAGAAAGAGTGTACCACAGTATAAAGAGGAAACAGAACTAAGTTTAGATTTTCATAAAAGAACAGCAATCAATATTGTATTATTATTTAGTTTTATTTCAATTTGGACTAAAATAGCACTAGTGGATACATGGAAAGTTAAGAATATATTTGTAGAATTAATAGTAATTTTTGTAATATTTGCAATAAGAATAATCGCAAATAGAGATAATAAATTACCATGGAATTATAGACAAGGAAAAGCATTAGATAAAGTTTTCTTTATTTCACTTTTAATACCATATATATTAGTTATCGTTTACTATTTAATTAGTAGTAGTTTTAGATTAATAGTATCAACTTTAGAAATTAAAACACTAATATCAACTTTAATATATTTACTTCCATTATTTGTATTAGGTGCATTAACTATGGAAGCATTAATAAAATTCCAATCAAAAAGTAATAAGTTAAAAAAATCTGAGGTTAGAATTACAAAAAAAATGGCTAAAAGAAATGAAAATATATTGCTAAGTATAGTAATAACAGCAATATTTATAATATTATTATTTATATACATAACAACAAAAATTTTAACTGATGTAGATTTAGAAATTCTATTACAAATATGGACAATATTAATTCCATTAAGTGTAATTATATATATTGTTATATATTATTCAGTAAAAGATATAAATAGATAACTATCATATGATAGTTATTTTTGTTGACATAAATAATTTGTTAAGATACTATAAAAATGTTGGAGGATAATATGAAAAAGTTTAAAATAAATCCAAAGGATATAAAACAATTACTAGATTGGGATGAAGCTAGTGGATGTATAGCAACAGATAAAATAGTAGTAGAAGGTTTCAAAGTAGGATATATGTATAGAGAAAAACCTAATCCTAATTACCCAGATAGTGGATGGAGATTTTTTCAAGGAGAAGAATCAGATGAATATGTAAGTGATATAAAGAATTCTGGAATATATGATTTAAATACTATTTGTAATTATGATCCATCAATAATACCATTATTAAAATCTCCTTATGGAACATGTTATTATAGAGATAAGATGGGAACATTTAGAGGAGAAAAATTAAAATAGTTATGAAATATAGCATTGAAGAGTTAAAAGAATTTTTAAAACCATTAATAAGTGAAAAAAGATATAATCACAGTGTTATGGTTATGGAAGAAGCAAAAGAGTATTTAAAAAAGTATGCAAATAATGATAGAGAATTCTATGAGAAAACCATAAGGGCAGCACTAATGCATGACATGGCTAAAGAAATGACACAAGAAGAAATAAAAGAATATATCAAAATTAATAGCATTGATTTAGATATAGACAATCCTGTTAATAAACCATTAATCCATGGAATAATAGGGGCAGATAAATGTATAAAAGAATATGATTTTGATGAAGAAATGGCTAACTCTATCAGATGGCACACTACCGGAAGTACTAATATGTCTTTAATGGATAAAATTGTTTTTTTAGCAGATAAAACTGGAAGAGAAAATCTTTTGCCTACATTAAAAAAAGTGAGAGAAAAAGCATTTATAGATTTAGATGAAGCAATATACTATTATATAGAAGAAAATATAAAAAGATTGAAAGAAAAGAATGCAACTATAAACCAAAAGTCTATAGAAACAAAGAACTATTTTTTTAAAAAATTAAATAAAATTACAAAATTTTAAAAAAAAGGTTGACAATAATATAATAGTTGGTATAATTATTATTGTCTACTTGATTTGCGGATGTAGTTTAATGGTAGAACCTCAGCCTTCCAAGCTGACTACGTGGGTTCGATTCCCATCATCCGCTCCATTTGAAAATAAGTTACGGTACAATGTATTGTAACTTTTTATTTGTTTTATAATGTAAACACTTGACTACACCAGTCTAATATGATATTTTGTATACAGGTGATAACAATGTTAAAGAAAGAAATATTAGAACAAGATAAAGAAACAATGGAATTGGAATATGAACTTATTTGTGATTTTATTAAGTTAAGACATGAATTAGGTTTAACGCAACAACAAATGGCAGATGAAGCAGGAGTTATTAGAGAATTAATAGCTATTTTGGAAACAAGAAAGAAAACTCCACAAATAACTACTCTTATAAAGTTACTTAAACCATTTGGATATACAATTGGCATAAAAAAGATAGAAAAGGATAGTAAAAATGAGTAAAGATGAAATAAAAACACAACTATTTGTAAAAGACAAAGTTATTAATGTAATAAGAGTTGATGACAAAGATTATATTTCTTTAACAGATTTGGCAAGGTATGCTGATGAAGACGATCCAAGATATCCTATTCAAAACTGGATGAGAAACAAAGATGTTATTTCTTATCTAGGTTTATGGGAAAGCATTCATAATGAAAATTTCAAAGGTGTCGAATTCGACACGTTTAAAAATGAAGCTGGTAGTAATAAGTTTAAAATATCACCTCAAAAATGGATTAGAGAAACAAATGCAATTGGAATTATTTCTAAATCTGGTAATAATGGGGGTACTTATGCTAGAAGTGATATCGCATTAGAATTTGCAAGTTGGCTTTCTCCTGAATTTAAATTATATGTAATTCAAGAATTCCAAAGATTAAAGAAAAATGAAGCATATCAAAATAAAATAGATTGGCATGCTAATAGAGTTTTGGCAAAAGTTAGTTATGTCATCCATACCGACGCTATTAAGAGTATAATAGTTCCTACTTTAACAGAAAAACAAAAGAAATTTGTTTATGCTGAAGAAGCTGATGTTTTAAATGTTGCTTTATTTGGTATGACAGCTAAAGAATGGAGAGATAATAATCCTGATTTAGCAGAAGATGGAAATATAAGAGATTATACAGATTTACTACATTTAGTAATATTAAGTAATTTAGAAAATATTAATGCTGAACTAATTGAAATGGGAATTCCACAATCTAAAAGATTAGTAAGATTAAATGAAACTGCAAAAAAACAAATGAAATTATTAAAGAAAAATAAATCTTTTAAGAATTTAGAATATATTGAAAGTAATAATAATAAACAATTACTAATTGGCAAATATGATTAACATACCTATAAAAAGTTAGTATAATATACTCAGAAGATTGATTTATCAATCTAATATGTAGTAGTTGAAAGAACATTCGACTATTGCTCCATATGAATTTAACTAGTCTGAAAGGCTAGTTTTTTTACAACTAACCCCATGCAGTAAGTTGGAAGTTATAGAATAGTTAAACTTTCTAATGACATTTTTATTACCTTAATATTTGATACAAAAAACAATAAAAATCGTATTAACTTGAAAAATGATATTAAAGAAGCCAAAGAAAAATCCAGATGAGAAATAATTACTTTTAATAAAAATGATAATATATTAAAATAGTATTAGAGGAGGAATACAAAATGAAAAAAAATACACCAAAAGAAGATAAAATATGCGCAATTTTGCACACTATATCATCTGTTTTGTTTTTGCTTTCTGGAATTTTATGCTTTATTTCCAAAAATAATATGCAAGGTGTAACATACTGTTCATTAAGTGTATGTTTTGGATCATTAGCAACTCTTTATTACAAAAAGTATAAAAATACAAAATAAAAAACTCAATTAGAGTTTTTTATTTTTTTAACTTAAAAGTTGTAACTATATCTTGATGATTTGTATTATTGTTTGAATTAACCGAAATATAATGAAGAACATCATACTCATCTTTAAAACACCAAGTTGTCATATATGATGATAATGTACTAAGATATGCCTGCTGTTTAATTGCCTTATATTGACCAACATTTACTATTTCATAGCTAACATTATCAGCACCATAATTTTGAATACGAGATTTAACACTATCCGCATATTGATTTAAAGTATAACCTGAATTTTTAATAGCATACATTGTTAAGATATCAGAAGTTGAACCATAAGAATACTGAAGTGTATTATTATCAGAACTACTATATAAATTCCAGTCTTTACTGACTACCAAATAACCAAATTGATCATTACCTACTGTCTGATAATTTATATTTGAACCATTCTCATAATAATCCTTTAAATTATTATCATTACCATCATATTTTTGATTATCATTATTAAATTTAAAAGAAAGGGCAATAATTAATCCTATTATAACAAGTAAAACCAATTCTAAAGCACAAGAAATAATACCTAAAACAAATCCTGCTGCTGTTTTATTAGTTTTCTTTTTATATGATGCACCCATACAAATTGCAACAATTGCACAAGGAAAAAATATAAATCCTAAAATACCAAATATTAAAGACTTTGAATTTAAATTTTCATAATTATTAGCAGGAACACTAGACATTAAAGTAACATTATTATTAGAAATATTATTGTTTAAACCTACGTCATTATTACTACTAACATTACTATCAGAATTATTTTGCAAATTCTGATTTTTTATTTTATTTCCACAAAAAGGACAAAATGTACTATCATCCTCAATTTTACTACCACATTTACTACAAGTCATCTCAAAATCCTCCTATGGTAACATTATAGCTAATTTATTAAAAAAAGTATAGAAAAAAAAATAATAATGTGTTATAATCTAAGAGCTTATGAAAAAGAGGTGTACTTATGAAAAAGAGAAATGTTGCAATTATAGCACACGTTGACCATGGAAAAACAACACTTGTAGATGAAATATTAAAATCTTCAGGAATGTTCCGTGATAACGAAGATATGTCAAATGTATCAATGGATTCTAACCAATTAGAAAGAGAAAGAGGAATTACAATTCTTGCTAAAACAACAGCACTAGATTATAATGATTACCGTATTAATATTCTAGATACTCCAGGTCATGCTGACTTTGGAGGAGAAGTAGAAAGAATAATGAATATGGTAGATGGAGCTATATTAGTTGTTGATGCTTATGAAGGACCAATGCCACAAACAAGATTTGTTTTAAAGAAAGCTTTTGAAGCTGGAGTAAAACCAATTGTTGTTATAAATAAAGTTGATAAACCAAGTGCAAGATGTGGAAAAGTTCTTGATGAAATACTTGATTTATTTATTGAATTAGGAGCAGATGAAGAACAACTAGATTTTAAAGTAGTTTATGCAAGTGCTTTAAATGGTACATGTTCATTATCAGAAGATTTATCAACACAAACTCCAGGATTTAAAGAATTATTAGATTTAATAATTGAAGAAATACCAGCTCCAACAGGAAGTAGTGAAGAAGACCTTCAATTTCAACCTGCTTTATTAGATTATAATGAATTTGTAGGAAGAATTGGTATTGGTAGAATTGCAAATGGTAGATTAAAGGTTGGACAAATGGTTTCATGTTGTAGATTAGATGGAACAATAAAACAATTTAGAATTCAAAAATTATTTGGATACTATGGATATAAAAGAATAGAAGTTGAAGATGCTGAAGCTGGTGATATAGTAGCAGTAGCAGGATTAAGTGATATTTCAGTAGGAGAGACTCTATGTAATGTAGGATCTGAAAAACCACTTGAACCACTTCACATTGACGAGCCAACTCTTCAAATGACATTTGGTACAAATACAAGTCCATTGGTTGGAAAAGATGGAAAAATAGTAACAGCACGTAAAATTGAAGAAAGACTTTATCGTGAAACACAAAAAGATGTAAGTCTAAAAGTTGAACCATATACAAATGAATCATTCCTAGTTTCAGGACGTGGAGAATTACACTTGAGTATTTTAATTGAAAATATGCGTCGTGAAGGATTTGAACTTGAAGTTAGCAAACCACAAGTAATTCTTAAAGAAGAAAATGGTGTTAAAATGGAACCATATGAAGAATTACAAATAGATTGTCCTGAAGATGTAGTTGGAAGTATAATTGAACAATTAGGACTTCGTGGTGCTAATATGGAAAATATGGCTAATTTTGAAAATCAAGTAAGATTAATTTATACAATTCCATCACGTGGTTTAATAGGATTCTCAACAGACTTTATGACATTAACTCGCGGTTACGGAATAATGAGTCATACATTCAAAGAGTATAGACCAATGACAAGTTTAAATATTGGAGAAAGAAAACTTGGAGTTTTAGTTTCTATGGAAAACGGAGATGCAACCGCATATTCAATAGGTGGTCTTGAAGATAGAGGCGTTATGTTTGTAGAACCAGGTACTGAAGTTTATGAAGGTATGATTGTTGGTGAATGTAACAGAGATAACGATCTTGCAATAAATGTAGTAAAAGGAAAGAACTTAAGTAACGTACGTGCATCTGGAAGTGATCATACAGTAGTATTAAAAAGACCTAGACCAATAACACTTGAATATGCACTAGATTATATAAATTCGGACGAATTAGTAGAAGTTACACCTAACCATATAAGACTACGTAAAAGAATATTAAACACAGAAGAAAGAAAGAAATTTGATTCAAGAAAAAATAACTAATTTAGTTGTTTTTTTTTGAATAATTAATTATAATGTAAATAAGGATAGGGTGATTATATGTCGAGAAAAAAGAAAGCACAAGAAGAATTAATGAAAACCCATGTACTTAATTTAAATGAGATTAGAGATGCTGAAAAAAAAGATAAAAAAGAAAAAATTAGAAAGATGCCAAAAAGAATTGTTTTTATTGGGATTATATTAATAATATCTGGTTTTTCTATCTCATCAGTTCTAGCATATATGAATGCCCAAAAAAGGAATCATATTACATATAAAAAAGATAAAAGTAAACTAACTTGTATTTCAAACTTAAATAATAATTACTATAAAACAAAAATACATACAGAAACTACCTATAGATTTGAAAATGGTAAATTAGTAGAATCAGTATCAAAAGTTACAAATACGCCAGACGGAGAAATTAACTATTTAGAAATACTAAAAAATGATATAGTTGTAAACACTGCATATATGAATGATATATATGTAGATAAAAAAAATGGAGTAGATTATAAACAAAAAATGAATAATATAAATGAATTGTATATAGAATTCACTTTAAATTATAATTATTTTAAGGATATAACAAAACAATCTATAATAAATAATTATTGTAGAGTACCAATACACACAAATAAAGAAACATATAATGATGTAAAACAAAAATCAGAATCTACAGGAGCACTTTGTAATTAAAAAAAGTTGGGTTGATATCAATCCAACTTTTTTACATACAAATAAAAAACTGCATATCATTATGCAGCTATTTTATTTTGTTTATTAAGAGTTCTAATTTCTCTTGCTGTTAATCTAACTTTAGTACCATCTTCAAGTCTTACTACTTGTAGGTTTAATTTTCTTGCTCTATTAGAAGTATTTAAAGCATGTGAACGATCTCTTCCTTTTAAAGGTTTTCTATTAGTTACTTTAATTGCCATAATATTCCCTCCTTGTTAATTACATCTGCTTTATAACTTTACCATAAAAACCTTATAAAGTCAAACTTTTTTCACATTTTAACTAATATTATCACAAAATAGCAACAATAAATATTCAAGTATAAGACAAATATCTATTTTTCTCTTTAAGAAAATAAATGTTAATGCTATAATTATAAAAGGAGGTAGTTATGGCAAATAATATACGAATAAAAAGACTTAATCATGCTTTTATGGAAGAAATAAGTATGATACTTATGGAAGAAGTAAAAAATGAAGAATTAAAATTTGTAACTATAACTGATTGTGATATAACTAATGACTTAAGTTATGCAAAAGTATATTTTACAGTACTTGATACTTCAAGAAAAGAAACTGTTTTAAGAGAATTAAACAATAGTAGCTCTTTCATTAGAGGAAAACTAAGTGAAAGAATAGAAATTAGACATACACCAGAATTAAGATTCATATATGATGAATCAATAGAGTATGGAGAAAAGATGGATAAAATTTTAGATAATTTAAAATAGGTGGTGGAAAATATGATAGAACTTCACAACACTCAAGTGAATTACATACAATATGGTAGTGGTAAAGATGTAATTTTACTTCATGGATGGGGACAAAATATAGAAATGATGAAACCAATTGGAGATAACCTATCTGATAAATTTAGAATTACTATAGTGGATTTACCAGGTTTTGGAGAAAGCCCAGAACCAAAATTTCCATGGAAATTAGACGATTATATGGAAATGCTTGAAGAGTTAGTAGAAAAACTAAAAATTAAAAAGCCTATTGTAATAGGGCACTCATTTGGAGGTAGATTGGCAATCAGATATAGTAGTGAAAATATAGTAGAAAAACTAGTTTTATTTGGTAGTCCAGTAACTCTTGAAAAAAGTCCTACAGATTTAAAAACTAAAATACTAAAAAAGATGAAAACTCTACCAGGTATGAATAAAATTGGAGAATATATGAAAAAATATATAGGATCTAGAGATTATAAAAATGCCACTCCAACAATGAGACAAGTTCTTGTTAACACAGTAAATTTTGATTTATCTGAATATATAAAAAAAATTAAGTGCCCAACACTAGCAATTTGGGGAGATAATGATACAGAAGCAAGAATAGAAGATGCAAAATTAATGGAGAAAACAATGTTAGACTGTGGTTTAATAGTACTTCATGGAACACACTATGCATACTTAGAAAACTTAAATCAAGTTGTTAGTATCTTAAGAAAGTTTTTATAGGTGAGAAATATGTTTGTTTTAATATCAATATTAGTAGTACTACTACTATTTGTAAAAAGTAAAAGAAGTTTGCACATGCTGCAACAAAATTTATATAATGAAAATAATAGATATATAAAATGGAATATTAAAAATATTTCACAATTCTTAAATTTAGAAATAATAATAGTAATTTTATCTTCTATAGCATTATTTGTTATGTATGACATGAGGTTATATAATTTGATAATTAAAATAACTATCTGTTTAATATATATAATTAGAATAATAAAATTAAGAAGTGATATGAAAAAGGAAAAAACAAAAAAGCCTTTAGTATATACAAAAAGAATAAAAAGATTAATTTTCACAACTAGTGTTTTATACTTAGTAGTATTAGCATTAATGTTCTTAAATAAAGATGAAGAAAAAACACTATGGATATTAACTTTAATTTTAACAACAAGTACTTACTTAAATCCTTTAATAGTATTTATTGCTAATATAATTAATAAACCAATAGAAAAATTAGTATATTTATATTACAAAACTAAAGCACAAAATAAATTAAAAAGTATGCCCAATTTAAAAATTATAGGTATTACAGGTAGTTATGGTAAAACAAGTAGTAAAAATATATTAAGTGATATATTAAATATAAAATATAATGCACTACCAACTCCTAAAAACTTAAATACATATAATGGATTAATTATGACAGTAAACAACAACATGGATAAGTTTACTGAAATATTTATAGCAGAAATGGGTGCATACGTAAAAGGTGAAATCAAAGGACTATGCAAACTTGTAAAACCTCAATATGGTATTCTTACAAGAATAGGAACTGCACACCTTGAAAGCTTTGGTAGTGAGCAAAATATAATAGACGGTAAATTTGAACTTATAGAATCACTGCCAAGTGATGGTGTAGGTGTATTAAATAGAGATGATCCTAAACAAGTTAACTATAATTTAAAGAATGATTGCAAAATACTTTGGATTGGAATAGATGAAGAAGATGTAGATGTAAGAGCAACAAATATAAAATGTTCTTACAAGGGAACTACGTTTGATGTTGTATTAAAAAATAGTGATAAAAAGTACAAATTTGAAACAAAATTATTAGGAAATCACAATGTATACAATATTTTAGCAGGTATAGCATTAGGCCTTTATTTTGGAATAGATATGGAAGAACTAGTGATGGCAGTAAAAGGTGTTAAGCCAGTAGAACATAGATTAGAAATAAAAAGAATAGGCAACTTCTTCATGATAGATGATGCATATAATTCTAATCCTACAGGTGCAGAAAGTGCTGTTAACGTATTATCAATGATGCCAGGTGTTAAAATTGTTGTTACCCCAGGAATGATAGAACTTGGAAAAAAAGAAGATGAGTATAATGAAATATTTGGACAACAAATATCAGAAGTAGCTGATTATGTAGTTTTAGTAGGAGAGGAAAAAACACGTCCAATTTTACAAGGTTTAAAAACTAAAAATTTTGATTTAGATAAAGTTGTGGTATATAATGATGTTAGGGAAGCATATAAATTTATAAATACAATATCAAGTAATACAGATAAAGAAGTTTATGCATTATTTGAAAACGACTTGCCTGATACATATAATGAAAAATAGGGAGGATTTAAATGAAAATTAGAGTAGGAGTTATTTTTGGTGGAGAATCTACTGAACATGAAGTTAGTATTATTTCAGCAATTCAAGCCATGAATAAAATGAATGAAGAAAAATATGATATTATTCCAATATATATTACAAAAGATAGAGAATGGTATACTGGAGGATTATTAAAAGATATTGATTCATATCAAGATATTGATTTAATTAAAAAATATGCAACAAATGTAGTACTAATTGCAAAGGATAACAGATTCATCTTACAAAAGAAAAAAGGATTATTTAAAAAAGTAGTAGATGAAATAGATATCTGTTTTCCAATTGTTCATGGTACAAATGTTGAAGATGGAGTATTACAAGGATATTTACAAACTATTGGTGTTCCATATGTTGGTCCAAATTCATATGCAGCAGCTGTAGGACAAGATAAAGCATATATGAAGGCAATTTTCGAAAAAGAAGAATTACCAATAACTAAATATGTATGGTTCTATGATACAGATTATAAAAATGATCAAGAATCTGTATTAAAGAAAGTTTCTAAATTAAGCTACCCACTTATAGTAAAACCAGCTACTACAGGAAGTAGTATCGGAATTAGTGTGTGTGAAGATGAAGAACAATTAAAAGAAGGTATTGATGATGCAATTACATATGATTCTAAAATAATTGTAGAAGAAAAAGTAGAAAATTTAAAAGAAGTAAATATAAGTGTACTTGGTAATTATGAGCATCAAAGATTAAGTGTAATTGAAGAGGTAATGTCAAAAGATAAATTCTTAACTTATCAAGATAAATATATAGGTGGAGGAAAATCTAAAGGAAAAATTGGAGTAAAAAGTGTACCTTCTGTAAAAGGTTCAAAAGGAATGCTTTCTGCTACAAGAAAAATACCAGCAGAAATATCTGATAAAGTAAAGAAAGAGGTAGAAGAAGTAGCAACTGCTGCATTCAAAGCATTAGGAAGCAGTGGATGCTGTAGAATTGATTTCTTAATTGATGAAAAGAAAAATAAAGTTTATGTAAATGAAATTAACTCAATTCCTGGTAGTTTAGCATTCTATTTATGGGAACCACTTGGAAAAGATTACACAGATTTATTAGAAGATATGATAAATATAGGTGTTAAAGATTATAAAAAGAGAAATAGTAAAACTTATACATTTGATACAAACATATTAGAAGGATTTGCTAATAATAGTCTAAAAGGTGGAAAAGGGAAGTTAAAATAGTTTTCCATCTTTTTTTGCAGAAAAATGAGGAGTAAAAATGAAAAAGATAAATTTAGATAATATAAAAAAATACTATTTAATATTCATGATGTATGCAGTATTTGGATGGTTATATGAAGTATTCTTAGAAGTAGTAGTATACAAATGGGGATTCACAAATAGAGGAGTTTTATTTGGCCCCTATTGTCCTGTATATGGAGTAGGAGCATTATTGTTTATATTTTTGATATATCCATTAATAAAAGAAAGAACACTAAAGAAACAAATAATAATGATCCCTATAGTATTTATACTATGTATGTTAGTAGCAACTACAGTAGAATTAATTACATCATATATATGTGAAATTTTTATGGGAAGTTGGCCATGGCAAACTTATGCAGATTATAAATATAATTTTGAGGCAAGAATTGCACTTTCACCATCAATAAGATTTGGAATCGGAGGAGTAGCATTCCTATATATATTTGAACCATTATTTGAAAAAATGTTAAATAAATTATCAAAAAGGAAACTAAATAAAGTATTCTACATTGTACTAACAATATTTATGATAGACTTTATTTGGTTAATACTAAAGAAATTTATATAAAAGTATAGAAATATACTTTTTTTTACGCAAAAAAAAGAATGATATCAATCATTCTTAAATTCAAATGGTGTCCCCTTGCGGGCTCGAACCGCAGACCCACTGATTAAGAGTCAGTTGCTCTACCAACTGAGCTAAGGAGACACATAAAATCAATTACGTTTATGATTATAACACAAATAATTAAATTTGCATATATTTTTTTATAAAAAAAGTTTAAAAAAATAAAAAATAAATTAATAAAACAAAAAAAATAAAAATAAACTATTAAAATAGTAAAAAAAAGCTTGATTTATTAACAAAATTGTTATAATATAATCTTGTCTTTTGAAAAAAAGCAAAATAGGTATTGACTTTTTCAGAAGAAATATTATATACTTTAGAAGTATCGTGTTAAGTGGACCTGTAGCTCAGTTGGTTAGAGCACACGCTTGATAAGCGTGGGGTCACAGGTTCAAGTCCTGTCAGGTCCACCAGATGCCTCAATAGCTCAGTTGGTTAGAGCACTTGACTGTTAATCAAGGGGTCCTAGGTTCAAGTCCTAGTTGAGGCGCCATATGGCGAGTTGGTGAAGCGGCTTAACACACTGCCCTTTCACGGCAGCATTCACGGATTCGAATTCCGTACTCGTCACCATTTTGATAATAAACCTTGCTAGCAAGGTTTTTATTTTTGTTAAAAAGTAATTGACATAATTGCATTTTTAGGGTACCATATTAATGTCAATTGAAATTTAAATGGAGCAGTACTCAAGAGGCTGAAGAGGCGCCCCTGCTAAGGGTGTAGGTCGGGCAACTGGCGCGAGGGTTCAAATCCCTCCTGCTCCGCCATTATGTTTTAACCATTCATAGAATGGTTTTTATTTTAGGTTGGTGAATTATGAAAATAGTAGTAAAACAAGAAGGAGAACTATTAGATTATTTATTAAATAATACTGATATCTCTCATAAAAATATTAAAAAGTACTTAAAGAATGGTTTAATATATGTTGATGGTACTAGAACAACTAAATTTAATTATCCTGTACACAATAAATCAATAATAAAAATAGAAACAAAAAAGCAAAATATTGCAAGTCTACCATTTGATATTATTTATGAAGATGAAAATTTAATAGTAGTAGATAAACCAAGTGGACTTTTATCAATTGCAACAGCAAAAGAAAAAGAAGAAACCTGTTATCATATTGTAAGAGAATACTTAAAAAGTAAAAATAAAAATGCAAAAGTATTTGTTATACATAGATTAGATAAAGATACAAGTGGAATATTAATTCTTGCAAAAAATGAATACACAAAAAATTTATTCCAAAAGAATTGGGATGAGTATGCCAAAAAAAGAAGTTATATAGCAATAGTACATGGAAGAATGGAACAAGAAGAAAAAAGACTTGTATACTTTCTTAAAGAGACAAAAACAAATTTAGTATACATTTCAAAAAATAATGATGGAAAAAAAGCAATTACAAATTATAAAGTAATAAAATCAAATGATGAGTATTCAAAATTAAATATAACAATTGAAACAGGTAGAAAAAATCAAATTAGAGTAAGCTTAGCACACATTAATCATCCAATTCTAGGAGATAAAAAATATGGCAATGATAAAGAAAAAAGATTATATTTACATGCTGATAAATTAGAAATATATAATCCTATAGAAAAAAAGATAATGAAATTTATAAGTAAAACTCCTAATGACTTTAATAAAAAAATAAAATAGTGTATAAAAAATTAAAAACTCATCTTAATAAAATTAAGGTGATTTTTTTATGTCAAAAAATAAAGTAGAGATTACAGGAGTAAACACTAAAGATTTAATAGTACTAACTAATGAAGAAATGGAAACACTATTTAAAAAAGTAAAACAAAAAGACGAATTTGCTAGAAATATGTTAATAGAAGGAAATTTAAAACTTGTATTATCACTTCTAAAAAAATTCCAATCAAGATGTGATAATTTAGATGACTTGTTTCAAATTGGATGCATAGGACTTATGAAAGCTATTGATAACTTTGATTTATCATATGAAGTAAAGTTTTCAACATATGCAGTTCCGATGATTGATGGTGAAATGAGACGATACTTAAGAGATAATACAAGTCTTAGAATAAGCAGATCTTTAAAGGATACAGCATATAAAAGTTTGAAATTTAAAGAAAATTATATAAAAGAAAATGGGAAAAGTCCAGATATTGAAGAAATAGCAAAAGCACTAGATATAAGTACTTATGACGTAGTACTTGCTCTAGAATCATTAAAAGACCCTATAAGTATGTATGAACCAATATATAATGATGGTGGGGATACAATATATGTGTGTGATCAAATTGAAGATAAAAATAATAGAAGTGAAGATATGGAAATAAAACTTGCAGTAAATGAAGCAATAAATAATCTAAACGAAAGAGAACAATTCATATTAGATGAAAGATTTGTAATAGGAAAAACTCAAGTCGAAGTAGCAGAAGAATTAATGATAAGTCAAGCACAAGTATCAAGGTTAGAACATTCAGCAATTAAACAATTAAAAAAAGTATTGCACTAAAATAGTGTGATATTTTTTTTCTTTAAAACATAAATATAAATTAGGAGGCAAAATGAGACTTTCAGATTTACAAAATAAAAACTTAGTAAATGTAACCACAGGCAAAAATATTGGAAATATAGTTGATGTAAATGTAGATTATAATAGTGGAAAAATTAAAACACTAATAATAGAGTCAAAAGGAAATACATTTAGTTTTTTTAATAGAGAAACAGATTTAGAAATAAAATGGGAGGATATAGAAAAAATAGGCGAAGATGTTATATTAGTAAACGTTAAATAAATGAAACTTTACCTAAAAAAAAATAATTGATATAATTAATATGGTGATAGAATGAAAAATATTATTATAAATGATACTGAATATGAAATAATTGAAAATGTAGGAGATTGTATTAATAAAGATGAAATTGAATATTTATATACATCTTATTTTGAAAACTATGACTATATTTGTGGGGATTATTCTTATGATAAATTAAGACTAAAAGGCTTTAATGATAAGGAAAATAAAAACTTTAACAAAATAAACAATATAGATAATTATGAAAAATATATAGAAGAATTATGTAGCTATAAATCAAAACATTTTCTCTTAAAAAAGAAATAAAGACTTGAAATAAATACAATATATGATACAATTAATATGTATAATACAAAAGGGAGGATAAAATATGGGTGATAAAAAAATAATGTCTATAGTTAATGAGGATGGGCAAACTGAAGAAGTAGAAGTTATCCTTGCGTTTGAATTTAAAGATAATAAAAAAGAATATGTAGTATACACAAAAAATGAAAAAGATGAAAATGGAAATGTAACTGTATACGTATCGAATGTAGATAGAACAAATGAAGTACCAAGTTTGTTAGGAATAGATAGTGAGAGTGAATGGAATCGCATTAAAGATGTATTACGCGAATTATCAAACACTGATCCAGCTAAATAATACAGGAGGTTATAAATATGAATATAGTTCAAATAAATGATGAAATGATAAATAGAAATTTAGAAAATGCAAAACAAATTATTGAAATAAAAGATAAGGATTTTCCAGTAAGTGGACAATTAGTATCAAGAAAACCAATTAGATTAAAAAAAGATAGCTTTGAAATGTTCAACCAAACTATGAGCAAATCAAATGAAGAATCAAAATTTTCTGAGTTATCTGAACAAGGTTATGATGATGCATTTGTATCTGCAGTTGAAAAAACATATGAAGATAATGAAACTACGATTGAACCTATTAGTCTAGATGAATCAACTTTAAAAGACTTAGGAGAACCAGCAAGAGTAGATAATGAAGAAGAAATAAAAATAGAAAAAGAAGCAAATGAAGAATTACCTCAAATAGCTGGAATTATTTCAGATTCTGAAAATGAAGAAAAAGTTTTAGAAGAAAGAAAAGAATATGAAAATGAAGAAAATGTAGAACGTATTCAATCTTCAAATAGACCTGTCAGAAGTTTTGATGATTTCCAAGAAGAAAATAACGAAACAATCAAATCAACTGCAAAAATCAATCCTATTAATGCAGAATCAATATTTAAAGAAATAGAAAGAAAATCAGAAGTAGCAAGAAAAGAATTAGAAACACCAGAATCAAATCTTAATTTAGCTGCAAGTGAAAAAAATAATGAAGAAAGCTATGAAAGCAGAGTTGCAAGACTAAAGAGAGAAATTGAAGAAAAGAGAAGACAACTTACTGAACAAAGAAAAATTAACGAAACAACAACTGGAACAATAGAAAGTCAAAAGAAAATTTTTGAGGCAGCACAAAAATCAGCAGCAGAATTAGAAGAAAGAAATAGACAAATTGAAGCAGATAATATTGCACAACTAGAAAGTCTATTTAGAGAAACAGAAGCTGAATATAAAGATGAAGTAACAACAGCACAAAATCTTGAAGGAGAATTAACAAAAGTAGAAGCAGATGCTTCATTAGCAAGTAGTAGAGTAGAAGAACTACAAGCAATAAATGATTCTCTTATTAAATCATCAAGTGAAATAAAAGAAATTAAAGTAAAAGTTGCATAAAGAAGATAATATCTTCTTTTTTTTTCATAAATAAGAATTATTAGCATATAGTAATAAGAGGAATAAAAATGAAAAATATTATCGAATATTACTATAACTTTATAAGTATTACTATAACTAAAAAAAATAATAAAATGACATTCAAATATAATAATAATGATTATAAAATAAGTGAAACTCTAAGAACAGAAGAAGAACTAAGAGAAATTTATACATTATTAATTAATAATAAGAAATATAACAAGATTATATTGACTAAAAATAATACTATTTCAATTATTAATAATAACAAAAAATATATTATACAAGAGATAAAGAATAATAATGGAGAAATAGATATAATAGATATACTATCTAAGACTAGAATAAAAAATATAGAGAATTATAAAACTATAAGAAGAGATAATTGGTACAAGTTATGGACAGAAAAAATAGATTATATAAACTATCAAAGAACGCATATAAAAGGAATTAATCAAGTTTTAGATCAATATATCGATTATTATATAGGATTAGGAGAAAACGCGATAAGTTACCTTTTAGAGGCAAATAATTCAAAGAAAGATGAACGAGACATTCCAGTTGTCTCTCATAGAAGAATAAATAGTTTAAAAAAAGAAGATTACTATGATGCTAATAATATAATATTAGATCATTATGTAAGAGATATAGCAGAATATCTAAAATACTTATTCTTTTTAAATAAAATAAATATACAGGATGTAGCAAAAATAATTAAAAATTTAAATCTAAGTGAATATGGATTTAGACTTCTATTTTGTAGATTATTATTTCCTACATATTTTTTTGATATGTATGAGCAAATTATAAATAATAACATAGATGAGAAAATAATAATAAATATAGTAAATAAAGCTAGTGAATTTGAAATGTTTCTAAAATTCATTTATAAAGAAGTAAATAAAAAAACTAGAATACCAAGTATAAATTGGATATCTAGTTAATTTACTTTTCTAACTTCTTTTATTTCGGGAATTTCATTAATTAATAATTGCTCGATACCATCCTTTAGAGTCACATCAATTAATGAGCAATCAGCACAAGCACCACCAAACTTTAAATAACAAATATTGTTTTCGTATTTTACAAATTCAACAAATCCACCTTCACTCATTAAAAAAGGTTTTATATTTTCTAACTCATCATTTATTTTTTTTATAATTTCTTCGTCTTTCATAATATCACCGATTATATTATATATTAAAAATGATAAAGGGTAAAGAAATATAATTGTTTTACATAAAAAAATATAAGTGCTATAATATGAAAAGAGGTGTTCTCATGAAAGAATTAGAAATTGGAAGTATTTTAATAGGAAAGGTAACTGGAATTGAAAATTATGGTATATTTGTTAATATAGATGATAAATATACTGGCTTAATTCACATATCAGAAGTAAGTGATAGATTTGTATCAGACTTAAATCATTATGCTGAAATAGGGGAAGAAATCAGAGTAAGAGTAATTGATTTTGATGAAAGCAAGAAGCAAATAAAATTAAGTATAAAAGATTTAGATTACAGAATACACAAAAAAAGAAATACTAAAATAGAAGAAACAGAAAAAGGATTCGAAACATTAAGAGTAAAATTACCTATTTGGATGAAAGAAAAATTATCAAAAATTGAAGAAAATGAGAATAAATAACAAAAAAAGATAAAAATTCTATTGACAAAGGCCAAATAAACTGATATATTTGTTTATGTCAACGGGTTTTGGGCGATTAGCTCAGTTGGTTAGAGCACCTGCCTTACAAGCAGGGGGTCATAGGTTCGAGTCCTATATCGCCCACCATTAATGCCGAAATAGCTCAATTGGTAGAGCAACTGATTTGTAATCAGTAGGTTACGGGTTCAAGTCCTGTTTTCGGCACCATTTTTTTTGGAGAGGTAGCGAAGTGGCTAAACGCGACAGACTGTAAATCTGTTCCTTCGGGTTCGATGGTTCGAATCCATCCCTCTCCACCACTGATTGCCTCGTAGCCAAGTGGTAAGGCATCAGACTTTGACTCTGACATGCGCTAGTTCGAATCTAGCCGAGGCAGCCATTATTTGTTTTTAATTTTGATCCGTTAGCTCAGTTGGTAGAGCATTTGACTTTTAATCAAAGGGTCTGGAGTTCGAATCTCCAACGGGTCACCATGTGCCTGAGTGGCGGAATTGGTAGACGCACAGGACTTAAAATCCTGCGAGAATCAACCCTCGTGCCGGTTCAAGTCCGGCCTCAGGCACCATCTATATGGAGGAATACCCAAGTCTGGTTGAAGGGACCGGTCTTGAAAACCGGAAGGTCGTGCAAGCGGCGCAGGGGTTCGAATCCCTTTTCCTCCGCCATTATTTTTATTTAAAATTCTTACATCGCGGGGTGGAGCAGTTTGGTAGCTCGTTGGGCTCATAACCCAAAGGTCGAAGGTTCAAATCCTTCCCCCGCAACCATTGGTCTCGTGGTGCAGCTGGTTAACACGTCTGCCTGTCACGCAGAAGATCGCGGGTTCGAGCCCCGTCGAGACCGCCATATTTGGCTTCATAGCTCAGTCGGTAGAGCAAGGGACTGAAAATCCCTGTGTCGCTGGTTCGATTCCCGCTGGAGCCACCAGTAAGAAAGTACAAAAAGTCTTTATATAAGGCTTTTTTTATTTTATAATTAGTTTGAGGTAGATGAAATGAAAGCTTATTGTAATAAATGTAATTATGAGTTTGAATATACTCCTAAAAGTATGAAAGATTTAGAAAACTTAAAATGTCCAAGATGTGAAGAAAAAGTATCGCCAAAAAGTAAAAAAACATACAAACAAAATGAAAAAGAAAAAAGAATAGATAATACCCTATATACAATAATAAATATACTAAGAATATTTTACTTAATAGTTTCAATAATAGGGTTAATAGGGTACTTTATGGGAATAAAGAAAATACTTATTATATGTGCAGTAATATGTATAATAATTTATAGCATTGAAAGAATTTTTGACACTAATTATTTATGGTTATTGATACCTATAATAATTCTTTCATTTATAATTTGTTATATTAAGCTAAATTTAGTAATTGATAGTATATTCTTAAGTATATGCATAGGTTTTGCTTTATCAACACTAATTAGAGAAGTATATTTTTTACTGCTAGATTTAATAATACTTATATCAAATAAAAAAAATAGGGACTAATTACTTAGTCCTTTTAATAATATCAAAAGTAACAAACAAAAAAAACACTGTTTCCAGTGTTAATTTCAAATGGTCGGGAAGACAGGATTTGAACCTGCAACCCCTTGGTCCCAAACCAAGTGCTCTACCAAGTTGAGCCACTTCCCGAAATATGGTGCGCTCGAAGGGATTCGAACCCCTGACCTTTTGGTTCGTAGCCAAACACTCTATCCAACTGAGCTACGGGCGCGAACGAATTCCCTTAATTTGAGAACACATAAATAATAACATAGTTATATAATATAGTCAAGATGTTTTTTAAAATTATTAAAAATAAATAATAGTAGCACTCACTATATAAATATGATAATATTAAATAAAGGAGATGAAGTTATGAACGAGAATTCTTATTTTGATGGAGGATTATTACAATTAATTGGATGGAGAATACTAGGAGGGCTAGTAACAACATTAACATTAGGAATCTGTTTTCCATGGGCAATATGCATGATATATAGTTGGGAAGCAAAGCATACAATTATAAATGGTAAAAGACTAACTTTTGATGGAACAGCAGTGGGCTTATTTGGTAATTGGATAAAGTGGCTATTGCTTACAATTATAACTCTAGGAATTTATTCTTTCTGGCTAGATATATCATTAAAAAAATGGAAAGTAAAGCATACACATTTTGCTAACTAAAAAAAATTAGAAATTAAATTTCTAATTTTTTATTTGAAAATATTTTTTAAAATACTATTTAAAAACTTTCTTTCAACAGTACTAGCTGCATTACCAACAAGTCTATCACCTAAACGTTCCATTTTTTTAGATTTTCTTGTTTTTTCTTTTTCTTCCACTTTCTTTTTTCTCTCTGCTTCCTTTTCTTCTTCTTTCTTTTTTCTCTCGGCTTCTTTTTCCTCTATAATTCTTTGTTTTTCTTCTTCAAGTTCTCTAGCTTTATTTTCTTCTTTTTGAGAAAGTAATTCATAAGCAGATTCATTATCAATTGCATCATCGTATTTTCCTAAAAGAGGGGAATTATTGATAATTTTAGAACGAGAAATATCATCAATAGCACCCATTAAACTTTGAGGTGGAAGAATAGTAGCTCTTTCAACAATATCAGGTTCACCGGCATCATTTAAGAATGAAATAAGTGCTTCACCAGTTTTTAAGTTTCCAAGTACATCAGCAGTATCAAATTTAGGATTTGCTCTAAATGAATCAGAAACTGCTTTTAAATTTTTAAGTTCACTAGGTGTATATGCTCTCAAAGCATGTTGAATTTTATTACCAAGTTGAGCTAAAATATCATCAGGTATATCAAGTGGTGATTGAGAAATAAAGAATAAACCAATTCCACGTGATCTAATAAGTTTTACAACTTGAGTAATCTTTTTTAATCTATAACTTGGCATGTTATCAAATAATAAATGTGCCTCATCAAAGAAGAATACCATTTTTGGTTTATCTAAATCACCAACTTCAGGACACTTTTCAAATAAAGTATTTAAAAGCCATAACATAAATGATGTATATAAATCTGGAGTTTTATATAATTCTCTAGCATCTAATACATTAATATAACCACGTCCATCTACATCATTTCTTATGAAATCATTTATATCAAGTTCTGGTTCACCAAAAAATTTATCAGCACCACTTCTTTCAAGTGCAAGTAAACTTCTTAAAATAACACCAGTAGTTTGACTAGTTATATTACCATATTTAGTAGTATATTCACCCTTATTCTCTGAAATATATTGTAAAATCTTCTTCAAATCTTTTAAGTCACATAGTTTTAAACCTTCATCTTCACTTACCTTAAAAATAATAGAAAGAGTAGTTTCCTGTGTCTCATTAAGACCAAGCATGATTGATAAAACATCAGAGCCAATAGAAGAAGGTGTAGCTCTAGTGAAATGACCATTATCTCCAAAAACATCCCACAAAGTTACTGGATACTTTTTAAATTCAAAATCAGAAATTTTTAAACTATCAAGTCTACCTGCAATATTTTCGTTGCTCTCACCAGGATATGCAAGTCCAGCTAAATCACCTTTAACATCAGCTAAGAATACAGGCACTCCAGCATCACTTAGACCTTCAGCCATTACTTTTAGACTAACAGTTTTACCAGTACCAGTAGCACCAGTAATTAAACCATGTCTATTAAGTTTATTTAACAATATGGATAATTCTTTATCTTCACTTTTACCCATTAAAATTTTATTATTTATGTACATAATAATGCCTCCTCAGTATTATTATAACATGAACTTTTCAAAGATAAATAAAAATATGATATAATAAAAATATAATATAGAATAGGAGAATAAAAATGAAAATACAATATAATTCAGTACTTATACTTACATATTTTTTTATATCACTAGTAGTTTTGATACTAAACTTTATCTCAAAAGATAAATTAAATAAACTATTATTCTCAAGTTATAGAAGTTCATTAGCTAATCCTTTAACATATATAAGACTTATTACCCATTCAATAGGTCATCAAGGATGGTCACATTTTATGAGTAACTTTTTATATATATTATTAATAGGTCCCATGATCGAAGAAAAATTTGGAACAAAAAATTTACTTCTAATGATGATACTAACTTCTTTAATAATTGGAATATTTAATTTTATATTTAGCAAAAAGAGAATACTTGGAGCAAGTGGAATTGTATATATGTTAATAACATTATCCTCAGCAGTTAATATAGAAAATGGAAAAATACCATTAACTTTGATACTTATTTGCTTATTTTATATAGTTAATGAAATATTTAAATCTATATTTAAGAAAGATAATGTATCACATATATCACACTTTATAGGTGCTTTATGTGGAATAGTTTTTGTTTTTATACCAATAGAAAAAATACTATTTTTTATATAAATATTTAATAATGAAAAGTATAATATAAGTATACTTTTTTCTTTTGTAGTAATAAAATTAAAAATGTGGTAAAATAAAATAAAAATTAATAAACTTGTTCTGATTAAAAACTGCATTTGAATTAGAGGTGAATAATTATGGAATTAATAACAATTATTATCCCAGTATATAATGGAGAAAATTATATAAAAAAATGTATAGACAGTATTCTAAAACAAACATATTCAAATTTTTTATTAATAGTCGTTGATGATGGTTCTAAAGATCATACAAGAGAAATAATCAAAGATTATGAAGATAATAGAATAAAATTTATTCATACAAAGCATTTTGGAGTGAGTAATGCAAGAAATATAGGAATTGATCAATCACAAGGGAAATATATAACTTTTGTAGATGCAGATGATGAAGTAGCTGAAGATTTCTTAGAAAGTTTAATAAATAATTTTGGTAAAAGCGTAGACCTTGCAATGTGTAGTTATTCTAAAATTTATAAGCACTATACAAAAAACAAAAATACAATATTCATTAATCAAAAAGAAGCATATAAATATATATTGAATAATAAAATAAGTGGTTATGTATGGAATAAATTATTTTTAAGAGATACTATAATAAAAAACAAAGTATATTTTTCAACAAAATTAAGTATGGGTGAAGATATGTTATTTGTCTCTGAATATTTAAAATATTGTAAAAATATAAAAGTTGATTTTAATAAAAAATATTATTATAGAAAAAATGAAAATCAGGTAACAAATAAATATGATGGAAATACTACTTCTGTACTGTTTAGTTGGGTTGCTCTAGAAAAAATATATGAGAAAAAATGTCCTGAAAAACTTATTGAAATAAAATATAGATATTTAAAAAAGAAATATGAGTTTGAAAAAATAATACAGGATTTTAATCCACCTAAAATGAAAATAGACTATGAAAAGTTTTCATTTTATCAAAAAATAAAATTAAAATTACATAAAAGATTTGCCAAGATTATAGTTAAATCAAAAATAAAGAAATAATATGTTATTATAAGAAAGGTGATTATAATGAAAAAAAGAATATGGAACATAGGATATATAGTAATAACAATAGTATTAATAGTTTTAATATCTTTACTTGGAATTAATTACTACAACAATAAACAATTAGAAAAAGAAGTAAAGAAGATAAAAGAAACAGACATTAATAACTATAAATATGATTCTAAAACAACAACATATTTTGAATATAAAAAAGTTGAAGTTGCTATAAAAGAATATATGAGAGATTATTCGAACTATATAAACAAAATTAATTCGATAATTAATGAAGAAAATGTAAAAAATGTACTTTCTATAAACAATTTTGAAAAAGATGGAAAAGATTTTAATAATTCAATATCCCTAATTAATAAAAAGAAAAAAGAATTAGAAGATGCAACTAACAAATTATATGAACTAAATAATGAGAATAAAATTCTAGAATATATTGAGAAAAAGAGTGTAAGTAAAAAATATAAGGATTTATATAAAAAATACATGTTTAATAAAGAAGATTTAGAAAATAACAAAGAAAAAATAAAACAATTAAATGAAAAAGCAAATAATATATTAGATACTGATTTACAAGTATTAACATTATTAAAAAATAATAAAGATTTATGGAAAATTGAAGAAGGTAAAGTAGGTTTCTATTCAAATAATTTAATCAATCAATATAACGAATTAGTAAACAAATTAAAGTAAAAACAAATAGTAAAATATTTGTTTTTTTATTTTAAAAGATAATACAATATGCTATATTAATAACAGATAGGAGAAAAAAATGAGAAAAAAGATAATAACGACTGTATTTGAAGCAATAATTATTTTTTCTATGATATTTATCTATAATACTTTTTTTTACAGTAATTATGATCATATAATAGATTTTACACATTGTTATAGTATAGCTAATGGATTAAAAATATATAAAGATTTTAATATAGTAGTAGGACCAATATATCCAATATTTATATCTATATTCTTAAAAATATTTGGTAAAACATTTCTAACTTTTAATTTAATTAATTCATTATTTGTAGTAATAATTTATCTCATAATAAAAAAGTTTAACAAGAATACACTAGCAATTTTAATTATATCGTGTTGTTGCTATGCATTAACTGCAAAGTATAATACATTTACTTTATTACTGTTCTATATAATTTACTATATTGATAAAGGTAATAATAAATACAAAGATTATCTAATAGGATTTTTATTAAGTATTTTATTATTTACAAAAATAAATGTAGGATGTGCACTTATTATTCCAACAATAGTATTAAATATAAAGAGCCCAAAAATTATATTAAAGAGATTTATACCATTTTTTATAACAAGTAGTATTATAATATTTATAATGTGGCTAAAAGGCGTACTACCAGGATTTATTAATTATACATTGCTTGGATTAATATCTTTCACAAAAAATAGTAAATGTGATTTAACAGTAGTACTTGTAATATTATCTGCTATATATATAATAAAAAATATAAAAAAAGATAAATACTTGATATATATGTTATGTTATTTAATAATATGTTACCCACTATTTGAATCAGGTCATGTATTAATAGGAATATTTCCTACCATCATATATATGTTGGATAAGATGAACAAAAATAATGAAAAAAAAGTAAAATTAATTTCTTTAATTATAACTATAATTGTATTTGCACTATTAATTATTACAGAAAACCATAGAAATAATTATGATTTAGATATGAAAGTATTTAAATGTGAAACAAAATATTGTTCACATGATAAAATGTTAAATAAAGTTTTTGGATATGTTCATAGTTTTAATAATCATTTAAAAAAACAGAAGCAATATAGAATATTTAATTTTACATATGAAGCATATTTCTTCAAATTAGATATAAATGAAAAAGTAGATAAATATGATTTCATATGGGATGGAAACATGGGATATAAAGGCGAGAAAAAAATTATTAAAGAGATAAATGATTATTGTAAAGATAACAAGTGTATGTTTATTATAAATAAGAGAAACATACATAATAGAAATAGATTTGATCAAATAAATCTTAGAATATTAAAATATGTTGAAGAAACATACAATGAAATTACTGATGATAATTATTTTAATAGTACATTTTTCTCTGTGTATACAAACGATAAAACATCTAATTAATAAAGGTGAAACATATGAAGAAAAAATATATAAAAATTATAATAGAATTTCTTATAGTATTTACATCAATTTTTGTATATAATACATTTGAATATAGTACCTATGACCATATAATAGATTTTACACATTGTTATAGTATAGCTAATGGATTAAAAATATATTAAAATTTATTAGAAAAGAATATAATAAAAAAACAGATATTACATTAATAAAACAATCTTTTTAATATATAAAAATGATTAAAAATAATTAGGGAGAACAATATGAAAAAAAAGAAATTACTAGTTTTTACAATAATTACAATTATAATACTGTGCATAGGTTTTACAAAAAAAAATCTAGGTGATAATAATGACTTGTTTTATTTCATAAAAACTGGTGAAGATATATTAAAGCACGGAATTAATTTTAAAGATTATCACTCATTTATAGATTTACCATATACATATCCACATTGGCTTCTATCAGTATATATATACTTAATTTATAGTAAAGCAGGTTTTTTAGGAATATATATTAACACTATTGCTAGTTACATATTATTAATTTTAAGTATATATTATGTTTGCATAAAAAGAACTAAAAACGAGTTCTTATCATCAATAGTATCAATTTTTTGTATATTTCCAATAGCACCATTTATATGCGCAAGAGGACATGTTTATTCAATGAACTTAATGATTTTTGAAATATATTTCATAAATAAACTTATAGAAACTGGTAAGAAAAAATATTCAATATATTTAATTTTAATATCACTACTAATTGCAAATATTCATGGTACATCATGGATAATGACATTAATACTATTTTTACCATTTATAGCAGAGCATATAATATACTTAATTATGAAAAATAAAAAGAATAATGAGAATACTTTTTTTAGTGTTGAAAGAATTAGAAATATTAAATTATTAATGATAACATTTATAATATTTGCACTAATGGGATTATTAACACCTAGTAGAATCTGCTATACATACGTATTTAAAGTTATGCAGGGAAATAGCCTAAATTATATAAATGAGCACGCAAAAACTATTCCAATCAAACATCCATTTTTTATTATATATTTTATTTTATTATTTGCTACAAAAAAGAAAATAAAGCTAAGAGATTTTTTCATGATTATGGGATTAACTATAATGGCATTGATGTCTACAAGGCACTTATTCTTTATATATACAATAGGGATGATATATATTGCAAAAATCTCTAATGAATATTTAAAGGAAACAAATGATAATACACTAAATATATTAGAGAAAAAGATAATTAATAATAATATATTACTTATAATGCTTATAGGATTTTTAATAATACCTGGAATATACAATTTTAAAGTTAACTTAAAAGATAAATATATATCGGAAAAAACATATCCAACACAAGCTGTAAAATATATAAAAGAAAACCTAGATTATAAAAATATAAGAATGTATAACAATTATAACATTGGAAGTTACTTAATGTTTAATGATTTAAAAGTAATAATTGATTCAAGATGTGATCTATATTTAAATGAATTTAATAAAACAAATTTAAATATATTTGATGATATGACAAAAATATATATTAATTATGAAGAAAAATTCAAAAAATATAATATGAGCTATGCATTAGTAGAAAAGAAAGAAACATTAAATTACTTTTTAGAAAAAGATAATAATTTCGAAAAAATATATTCAGATAAATACTATATAATATACAAACAAAAAGCAGAAAATTCAAAATGATTTGATTTTCTGCTTTTTAATTATTATTTTATATAACCAGCTTTTTTAAATATTTTTTCTAAAACATCTTTTGTTTGATCTCCACTGATTCTATACTCTGAAAGTTCTTTACCATTTTTAAAGAAAAGAACAGTAGGAGTACCAGTAACACCATATGATTCACTTAATTTTTGATATTCAGCATCAGAAACATTAGTTAAATTAAGTTTAACATATTTTAAATTATTTTCTTTCATAAAACTAGAAAATACAGGTTCAAATGATTCACAATGACTGCAACCATTTTGCATCACTTCAACAATCATGCTTTCTTTATTCTTTATATTTTTCTCGAAAGTATCATAAGTAATAGTTCTAGTACATCCTGAAGTAAAAATACAAATAACGACTAGTAATAAAAATAAAATTTTCTTCTTCATAATAATTCTCCTAACAAAAAAATTATAACATATATTGTTTATAAAAGCAAAATAAGATATAATATATATAGAATAGGAAGGTGTAGATATGGTATTTAGAAAACCTTATGCATTTTTAATAAAGAATTTCAAAAAAATACATTTATTATTATTGCTATTATGGGTATATATATATTATAAAATGTATATATTAAAAGGTTTCGTAAGCGAATTTATAACATTTGGTACATACAATAAGAATTTAGAAGGTATAAGTACAAAAATAACAATTCCTTTTTATTTATCAATAATATTAGTAATAATAATATCTATTGCAATGCTAGTATTATTAATATATAAGAAAAAGCCCTGGAAAATATACTTAGCACCGATACTAGTATATATATTAATGATATATGGGTTAATATCGGTAACTAGCTTTTTTAATTCATATACAGTTATAACAAATGTATCGGATATATTTTTATCAAGAGACATTTTAAATATCGCAAGATTATTACAATACCCAGTATTAGCAATAATAATTATGCGTATTACAGGACTTGATCTTAAGAAATTTAAGTTCAACACAGATGAAGAATTCTTAGAATTAACTAATAAAGATAGAGAAGAATTTGAAGTAAGTATAAGTGTAGATAAAAATAGTTTTATAAGAACATATAGAAGATTAAAAAGGAATATTGGATATGTATATCAAGAACATAAACTTATTATAAATATAATACTAATTGCCTTATCGATAATTTTAATAGGATATACATATTATTTCTTTGGAATAAAAAATAAAACATATAAGCAAGGTGATATATATAGTGCTGGTATATATGATATACAAATAAATGATGTTTATATTACAGATAAAGATGCATCTGGAAATATAATAGAAAAGGGCAATAAATTTGTAATAGTAGTAGCAACTATAAAAAATAAAAGTAATAAAAAACAAAATCCTAATTTTAGCAGATATCACTTAATGAATAAAAATACAAATAATACAAACACAATTTATTATGATGATGATTTTAAAGATATCGGAAAAGGCATTTCATCAGATGATAATATTCAAGCTAATCAAACAAAAAAATTCATGTTAGTTTATAAAGTTCCAAAAGAATTAGAAAATAAACATTTTGCCCTTTATTATCAAGAATATAATGGAAAGAATGAAACTCACTTAAGAAAAATCAAGATTAATTATAAAGATGTAAGTAAAGTAGCAAAAAGTAAGAATTATAATATGGAAGAAGAAATAATTTTTAAATTATTAAATAATACAGAAAAAGAAATCGTATTTAATACAGCTACATTTAATGATGCCGTTGAATATAATAAATATACTTGTGATGGAATAAATTGTTTAATAGAAACGTTTAGCCAGAATGCACAAAATAACAAAAAAATATTAAAAATAGAATTTTTTTCATCTGATTTTGAAGGCAAAGAATTTATTGACTTTACTAAGCGATATGGTATAATAAAATATGTAGATAATGATAATAAAAAGCATGCTGAGACCATAGAAAGTGCCATAAATTCAGAGTATGAAGGTAAGGAAATATATATATTAACAAGTAAAGAAGTAGAAGCTGCAAAAGAAGTATATATTGATTATAAAATTAGAGATAAAGAGTATACAGTAAAAATAAAATAGGAGAATTGATATGGATAAGAAAAAAATAGTAAAATTTATAACAATTATCGTAGTAATAGCAGCAGTATTATTAATTGTGTGGTATATAATATTAAATCCACTAATTGATTTTAATAAAAAAGAAAAGAAATTAGAAAATGCAGGTAAAGAATATTTCGAAAGGAACTCAAGTTTGCTACCTGAAGAAGGAGAAATAAGCGAAGTAAATTTAAGAACGTTGCTGGTTCAAAAATATATAACTGATATGAGAACAACATATGGTAAACAAAGTTGTGATGCAAAACAATCTTGGGTAAAAGTAAAAAGAAAAGAAGGCAAATATACATATTATACAAATTTAGAATGTGGCTCCATGAAATCGACAATTGATAATGAAGGACCTACAATTAAATTAAAAGGGAAAGAAGAAATAGAAATAGAAAAAGGAACTGAATTTAAAGACCCTGGTATTGAAAATGTATATGATAATACAGATGGTAAAATAAAAATAGATAGTGTTACAGTAAAAGGAAAAGTAAATAGTAATGAAATAGGCAAATACACTATAACTTATACAGCGTATGATACATTAGAAAATAAAACTACAATAGAAAGAAAAGTAAATGTAGTTCAAACTTTGAATAGAACAGTAAAAAAAGCAACAGATGAGGACAATATATATAAAGGTGCAGAAAACAACAACTATATTGAATTTTCAAATATGTTATTTAGAATAGTAGGACTTAATTCAGATGGAACAGTAAAAATTGTAAGTGATGAACCGGTAGGTACTGTGAATTATGATGATATAAATAAATGGCTAAATGATTACTATTACAATCATTTAACAGATAAAGCAAAAGAATATATTGTAGAAAAAGAATTTTGCAGTAGCAAAGTAGATGAAAAAAATGTTAAAACTACAAAAAAATGTGATAAAAAAACAAAACAAAATGTAGGAATACTTTCATTGAAAGATTATAATGATACTTTAAAAGATGATTATACATATCTATATCCAAATAATGTAGCTTGGACTAGTGATTATAATTCGAATAAAGAATCTTGGATAACAAGTAAAAGATTAATTGATAGTAATTATAATTATGTAAATTATATACCAATAAATAAAGAATATAATTTTGCATTATATCCTTCCATAAATTTAAAGAAAAATATAAAATTAACAAAAGGCGATGGAACCAAAGAGAATCCTTATGAATTTTCAAAAATTAAGCAAGCAAAAGCAGGAGAAAAGATTAATACTAGATATTCAGGTGAATATGTTGAATATGGTGGAATAATATACAGAATTATTGGTACTGAAGGAAAGAATACTAAAATAATTTCAAATACTAATATTGGTGATATAAGAGTAAAAAGATCGCAAGTAGGTAAGAGTATTTATAATCCAAAACAAAAAGATAGTATTGGTAATTATATAGAAAATGATTTAAGTAAAATGGTAAAAAATGATATTTTTATAAAAAAGGAAATCCAAGTCCCAATATATAAAGATATAGCAACATACTCTGGAAAGAAAACAATTCAAAAGTATTCAGTTAAACTTTCAGCACCAAATATGTATGAAATGTTCAGCGGTGCAAGTGGAAATAGTAGTTCATCATATTGGCTTATTAATTCTTCAAAAAATAATGATATTAATTACCATGTTTCTGAAAACGATACTATTTATTATGATAAAACAACGCCATTAAAAGAAGTTGGAGTTAGAATTACAGGATATTTAAGTGACGAAGTAACCATTGTTTCTGGAAAAGGTACATTAACTAAACCATACATATTACAAAAATAAGTATTTAAGGAGTAAAATATGAGTACAAAGACAAAAAAGAATAAACAATATGCAAGTATAATAACAGTACTTCTAATATTGATAAGTATACTCGCTATAGTGTCTATTAAAAAACTTATACCAATATATAGTATTAGCGATAGGACACAAAAAGTATTAAAAAAATCGCAAGAAGATGATACTGTATTTGCTTGGCTTAGAGTTCAAGGAACAAATATTGATTATCCTGTAGTATATTCCTTTACAGAAAAATTCAGAAATGAAGAATATGATTATGATTACTTATGGACAAATAGTAATTCAACCACATTAAATGATAGGGTAATAGTTTGGGGACATAATATTAGAAATGTATCTTCACAACCATTAATAAATCAAAAGGAGTTTAATTATTTCGAAAATCTTCCAAGCTTTTTATATTATGATTTTGTTAAAGATAATAAATATATACAATACACAATAAATAAAAAGAATTATCTATATAAAATATATTCTGTATCAATGGTAGATAAAAATGAGTTTAGCAATAATGAAAATATGAATAAAGAGGATAAAGAAGAATATATCAAAAAAACAATAGAAGAGAGTTACTTTGATTTTGATGTTGAAGTAGAACCAAATAAAAAAATAATTACATTAGCAACTTGTACAAGGTTTGGAGGTAGTAAAGATGTAATAATTAAAATAGATGGTGTAATGGTAGATGAAAATGAAAAAGTATTAAATTACAAAGTAAAAAAGAAAAAACAATATGAAAAGATTGAAAAAACAATGAAAGGAGATGGAGATTATGATAAAGAAGAAGCATAAATTGGGGAAAATGGCTTTAACGATTACATTTTTGTTATTAGTGATAATTAGCTATAAAAATGTATATGCTGTAGAAGAAATAGAATTTGAATCCACTACTTGTGAACAAGACTATAGTGGAGATCAAAATGCAATAAAAAAATGTAAGCAAGATGCAAAATTGTGCTTTGAACAATTATATCCAAATAAGTTTTCTATTGATACAAAATTATCAGAAGATAAAACAAAACTTAAAATAATAGTTCAAAGTCAAGCAAATAAAGACTATACGTTTACGATTAAATATGAAATAACTAAGGATGGAAATAAAATTCCACAAGAACCAAAAAGTATAACTGTACCTAAAAATGGAAGTTCTAATATTGAAATAGAAACTTTACTAGAACAATCAGGAACAGGTGATAATAGAGTTTCATCAGATATTGATATAAATATAACAGCAATTCTAGATGGACAAATAGAATATAAATACAATGATGTTGATTGTAATAGAAAATTTGAAGCAACAGCTCGTGTTAAAATACCAGGCCTAAAAGTAGAAGGATTTGAAAATCCTGATATCAAAGAAGGCGGAATTTGTCATAAATACTTAAATACTGATGCTGGATTATCAGTATCTGATATTCCAGAAACAGGAGCAGATGGAACAGAAAATAATTATAGAGATTTGGCAGATAAATATAAATATTCAAATATTAAAAATATAGACGTTGGAAACAATAAAACTGGAGGTCAATTACTTCAAGAATTATATGGTTATTGTTTTCAACCTACAATAACAAAAAGGCAAACAAAAGAAGAAATAATTGAAGGATTATATTATGCAGCTAGAAGTATATATGCAAAAGAAAAAAAAGCAGGAACTACAACAACATGGACACCAACACCTGATCCAAAATATAAATACGTAGACAGCTTAGAAAAAGCTCTTAATTTAACATGTGATGCATTTAGTGAGAGTAATACAAGATATTTTTATCATAATCTTCCTGAGTTTGATGGTGGAACTGTAAAATATCATTACAATTATAAAAATCCAGTATCGCAAACTGTATGTACTGTTCAATGTAGAGAATTATTAACCATAACATATGGACCACCGGTTGCTGTACAGGCAGGATCATGCTTTCAATATGAAGTAAAAGTAGAAAGTAAAGTTGAATGTAACGCACAAGAAGTACCTAATTCAGAGCCTAAAATGAGTTTATATCAGGTATGTGAACCAATTCCAACATGTTGGTATAACCAACCACAATACAGAAATCAAGCTGGACCAAATGAAGAATTTGATTCATGTATTTTAGAAGAAGATGGTGGAAAATATACACAAAAAGCAATTAATAAGTGTTATAAGAAAGTATATGGTAATAATAAAATAAAGAAATCAAATGTAAACTTAGCATTATCATATGATTATAATGTAGTAAAAATGGCAAATACAATAAGTGAATGTGGTAATTATGATGCACCTGGTGGAAGTAATGTTAATAATATATATAACGCATATAGAAGAGATGGATATCAAGCAGGATATTATACATCATCAAATGGTGGAGTAAATGTAGCTTGGCATCCATATGGAACTGCAACATATAATGACACAAAAGGAAGAGAAATTAAAACATTATCAGGATGTTATTGGAACAGATATTCAAGATTCTATTTTCTAAATTATAATACAGCATTAAGAACAGTTGGTAATGATGGACATTACTCTTATCATTGGGGTTATGGATATGTTGATGATTTAAGCAAATGGAAGTATTATCCAGAAGCAGGAATTAAGGTTGGATACGCTTGGGGAACAAGATGTAATGATATTTGTGGATATGACACTAGTACATGTAGAAATGGAGCATACTATAATGATGTTGCACCTAAATCTGTAGCTGAGAGTGATCCAAGAACAAGTGCTAGAGATCAATATTATAAAGATTATAAAGCTTATGTTGAAGCACTAGAAGGATGTAAAGCAGCCGCACAATGTAGTACAGAAACTTCAACATATAAAATGGTTGTTGATAGACTTTCAGAAGAAACAACTATATGTGAACCTGGAAACGAAGACAGTCAAAGTTGTTCATCTTGGACCGATGCTAACAAAAGTAAAAGACAATGTAAATATAATACAAAAAATACAACAGATAATGGAGTAACAACACAATTGACTGGTGACCCAAATAGAACATTTGGTGTACCAAGAAGTGTTTTGGAGCAATGTACTCCAGTAGAGGATGAATATAATTCTGTAGTAAGAGAAATCAGTGGTGTATGTACAGAAATACCTGGAGATTCACAAGATTATAGAACAATTATTGGCTTCCCAGGAACATGGATTAAATCAAAATCACTTACATATAGACATAGAAAACCTTCAAATACTGATGATTATGTTTTCAAACCAAATGAGTATTGTGTTGGTACTACTATTAATACAGTACATAAAGATTGGTATAAATGGGATACTTTAGAACAAAGATCAAGTGATACTTCATCAGTTAAAACAACGACTGAACTTGACTCTGCAGGTGAAAAAATTACAAAGGTTGATGGAAAATATAATATAAGAGCATTTATTGAAACATTTGGAAAAGCAAATTGGAAATTTAATATTGAATGTTTCTATGCTGCTTGTAAAGACAAAGATTGTAACAGCAAAACAGTTTGTACGCCTGGAGATAAGGATTGTCCTCCTGGTGGAGACACTATATGCAAAAAAGGCGAGTGCCCTAACCCATCAGCATATGATACAAAGATAATTTCACTTGATGATTTATTCCCTACAGAACAAAGTAGTTCAGGAGTAAAGAATGATAGCTTAAAAGAAATTAAACCTTCAAAACTAAACAATGTTAAGTCAAATGAAAATAATGTATTAAAAGTAGATAATAGCCAAAAAGCTGGAAGAAAAACTGGATTTAATTGGTCTTGTGATGCAACAACATTAATCATACCAGAGTATCCAATAACTCCAACAGCTTTAATAGCAAAAGTACAAACAAAATATGAACATGCAGAAGATGTTTATAAGGATAAAGCAGAAATAGATTTCCATGTAAAATTAACACCTGATAATATAAAAGCAATAAGAAAAGATAATAAAAATAGAGAAAACAACAAAAAAGATCCTTATATAACAGATACAGAGGACTACTCTGTATATCAAAATGATAAAAATAAAATTAAATTTTATAATAGTACTTTTTTAACAACAAAAAATTTTGTTTCTGTATTTGAAGGACCACAAGAACATACATGTAATAATATGTTAAATGGAAAATGTGACAGTTATGACTATAAGCAATATATAAGTACTTGTGATAAATTAGGTGGAGGTGAATAATAAATGAATAAAGCGATGGTAACAATTGGTATTATACTAATGTTTATCTTAGGTGTAGTAGCTATAAACCTAATTACATCTCAACAAACAGGACAAGAACTAGACTACTATCTATTAAAAGATACAACAGAAGCAGCTATGCAAGATTCAATGATGACACTAGATTTTTATGGAGAAACTGGTTTAAATAGAATGGACAAAGAAAGATTTGTTGAAAGTTTTATTCGTAGATTCGCTGATAGTGTAGATGCAACTAGAGATTATGATATTTACTTTGTTGATCTTAATGAAACACCACCAAAAGCAAGTGTTAGAATAGTATCAAAAAGTAATTATTTAAATAGAAATGAAGCAACTACAATTGATACTTCAGTTGATATGATTATAGAAACAACTTATCAAAATGATCAATATACAACAAATCTATTAGATCCAAATAATCAAACAAGTACAAAAAATAAAACAGAAGAATTAAAAAAGGGGAAATAAAATATGAATAATATGTCCACAGGATTAAAAAAATTCTTATCCAATAAAAATACAGTTACTATATTAGGTGTATTATTAATGGTAGTTGTAATTTATATTGGATATAATTGGAGAGTAAGTGTTGCAACAAATCCTATAGAGGTGCCATATGCAAAAAGTACAATTTCTGCTGGTACTCAGATAACAGAAGATCAAGTAGGAATAATTGAAGTACCACCTGCAATGCTAGTAGGTGACGTAATAAGAGATAAGCAAGCTGTAGTAGGAAAATATGCGATGGCAGATACAGTTATACCAGTTGGTAGCTTGTTCTATTCACGTGCTGTATGTGAAGAGGAACAACTACCAGCAAGTATAATCTTAAAATATCCAAAAGGTTATGTATTATACTACATGCCTGTAAATATGCAAACTACATATAGTAATTCAATATATCCTAATAACTATATAGATGTTTACTTAAAAGCAGATTTAAAAGATGAAAACGGTAAATCATCACAAGTTACTTTTGGAAAACTACTAGAAAATGTTAAAGTTTTAGCCGTAAGGGATGCAAATGGTAAAAATGTTTTCTCAAATGTAGATGAAAAAACAGTACCATCACAATTAATCTTTGCAGTACCAAAAGAATACTATTTATTACTAAAAAAAGCTGAATACCTAGGTAGATTTGATACACAATTATTACCAGTACCAACATCAGAAAGTTTAAAATCTAATCCGGGAGAACTAAGCTTATCAAGTGTAGATTTACAAAACTTTATTAATAATCATACAACATATGCTAACTAATAAAAAGAATAAAAAAAGAAAATAAAGGGATAGGGAAGTGAGATAAATGAATGAAACAATTTTTGATAAATTGGATTTCGGACCATTAAAACCACTATTGGATAATGATGATATTACAGATATATCTTATTGTAATGGGGGACAAATCTGGATTCGCTCACTTACTCAAGGATCTATCCGCGTTGAAATTCCAGGTTGTACTCAAGAGTTTATGGAAAAACTTGCATTCCAATGCTCTAATGTTATGGGTACAACCTTTAACAATGCAAAACCATTCTTAGATGCTGAAAGTAGTGAACTTCGTCTAAACTTTGTTCATCAATCAATAGCAACAAATGGTATAGCATGTGTTTTACGTAAGACGCCAGCAAAAATAAGACTTAATAAAGAAAAGCTTATGGAAGAAGATTACTTCACAAATGATATACATGACTTTTTAATAAAATGTGTTCAAGGTCACTGTAATATAATGGTATGTGGAGAAACTGGTTCAGGTAAAACAGAGTTTGTTAAATATTTAGCAAGTCATACAAAAGAAAATGAAAAAATAATAACAATAGAAGATACATTGGAACTTCACTTGGATAAAATTTATCCACACAGAGATATAGTTTCAATGAAAACTAATAATGTAGCAAGTTATTCAGATGTACTTGTTACATGTATGCGTCAGAATCCAAAATGGATTCTATTATCAGAGGTACGTAGTGCTGAAGCAGTTAGTGCTGTACGTAACTCAATATCATCAGGACATAACATTCTATCTACAATTCATGCTGATAAAGCAAGTGCTATTCCTTATCGTTTATATAGTTTGATGGAAACAGATCTTGACGTTGATCAGTTCTTAACTACTATTTATCGTTATATTCAATTAGGAGTTCATATAAAAGCTTATTATAGTAAGAAATATGGAAAATTTCATCGTGAATTAGATGAAGTTACAGAATTTTATGTTGATGATAATAATAAATGTCAGTCAAATACAATATACAGGAAACTATTTGATAAAGAAGCTGTAATGGTAAAACCAAGTGCACATCTACTTGAATATCTAGCTAATCAAAACATAGATGTTTCCGATATAGTAGATCATTTAGGAAATGAAACATTAGAAGAAAAAGTAGAAGAGGCAAAAGAGGATAAAGACGATACTACAATTCCACAAACAATAGCAAGCAAGCCTGTTCAACAAGAAGAGAAAAAAGTAGATGAAAAAGATTTAGGATATAGCGTTATGAGTGATCCTAGTGGTGAAAAATTAGAAACAGAACCACCAGCACCAAATACAATGTTTAATAGTAATAATAAACAAGAAAACATAGTTAATCAAAATGTAAATGTTGAAACACAGGCACAAGTTCAACCTGAAAATCAAAATCAACAACAAACAATTGAAACACAGGCAGTAAACCAAAATATATTTCCAGAAAATCAAAGTATAGGTATTACACCACAAATAAATAATAACAACTTGGTTGGAAATATAAATTCAAATGAAATTGTTCATCCAATAAATAACAATAATAGCATAGAACAAACAAATATACTGCCACAAACACCTACAGCACAAATATTTCCAGAAAGTAATTTAAATAGTGAAAATAATGTAGTTAATACAATGGAAAATACAACTAACAATATTAACGAAAGTGTCCAAACACAAAGTACTAATGTAGCACAACCACTACCACAATCAAATATCGGACTAGGAAATACCCTAATGAGTGGAAATAATCAAAATAGTTTATTTGATGCTAATAATAGTGATGTTAATAATGAAAATAATGTTAATGAAAAACCACAAGGAATTATTAATACATTAAGTGTTGATGACATATTAAATGGACAAGGTTAGGAAGGAGTAAATTATGGAACTAATTCTTTTGTTAGGAATAACAATATTTATAATTATATATAGAAAAAAACAAGATAATGATACCAATCATTTTATTACAGATCAAGTTACAGTTCTTTATGAAAAGTTTGCTCCCTACTCATTCAAAAAAGTAAGAGAAAAAACAAAAGAACTAGGAAGAGAAATGAGTCCAAAAGAATATATTCTACAAGGAGCATTTCTTGGAGGATTTGCTGCAGTAATATCATATTTATATTTTTATAATCTAATAACAAGTATATTTTATGCAGTTGTAGCTATAATGTTTGTTCCTTACTTATCATTTTTAAGATGTAAGAGAGTATATAGTGAGTTTATTTTTGAACAAATTCAAGTATATACAAGTAATACTATAATGGAGTTTGCAACAACTCAATCATTCGTTAAATCTCTAGAAGGTGTTAGAGAATCAGGACTTCTTGATGATCCAGTAGCTGGAGATGTAGACAGAGTTATAGAATTAGCATATAAAAATGGTAGTATAGATGAAGGTATAGAATTCTTTAATAATCTTTATCCATACTATATAGTAAAAAATATGCATCAACTTTTCCTACAAATAACAAAAGAAGGTGCACAAAACAGTAATGATAGTTTAGAGCAAATGCAACTTGATATAGATACATTAGTTGAAGGTGTATATAGAGATAGAATTGATAGAGCTAATTTCCACAAAAAATTTCTACAATTTGGTATGGTTTTATACATATTAGCTTTATTAGTACAATATTTACTTGGTCGAGAGTCATACATTATATTACTTCAACGGTGGTATGTAAAATTCTTATTACACGCAATATTGATAATAAATACATACTTCCTAATAAATGGTGAAAAATATTATAATGAGAATGTAGGTGCTGAATAATGCAAGGAATGGAAATATTATTTGTAATACTATTATTAATATTCATACTAACTTACAATAAGACAATCGACTTTAAAAAATTTATCATTGATAATAATAAATTTTTTGAATTATTAAAAGAAGATAACTATGAATTCTTAGTATATTCAAAATATGGAGAAAATGTAGATGTAAATTTACTATTTCAAAAAAGAATAACCAATGCATTAACAGTAGCACTAGTATTTATGGTACTATTTATGGGAAAATTTTCAGCATTAAATTTTGTTATAGTAATAGTAGTTTTTTATGGAATGTATAAACTACCATATATTCAATTAAATAGTTTTTATAAAAAACACTTGCATCAAATTGACTTAATGCTTCCATACTATTTAAAGGGACTAGAAATTTTAATTCAACACTATACAGTCCCAGTAGCACTAGCAAGAAGTATAAATGATGCTCCAAGTGTATTCAAACCAGGATTAAAGAAAATGATTGAAAGAATTAATTCAGGTGATTCAACAGTTGACCCTTATATGGAATTTGCAAACACTTATCCAGTTAGAGATTCTATGAGAATGATGAGACTATTATATAGATTAGGAATTGGTTCACAAGAAAGAAAGCAAGATAGACTTATGATGTTTTCAAGAAGTGTATCAAATCTTCAAAACAAAGCTCGTGAAGTAAAATATAAAGAAAGACTTGATAGGATGGAAGGAAAAACAATGACAATGCTTATATCAACAGGCATTGGAGTAATGCTTATTCTTCTAATAGCAATGATGAACATGTTTGGTTCAGTCTAAAAATGTAAAATACATTAATAATTGTTGAAAAAAATATATAGTATGATATAATTAAATTATAATCGAGGGAGGAGGAATAAAATGAAAGAAGCAACTGGAGAATTAAATATGACAGTAGTTACTATTATAGCAATAGCAGGAATTGCTGCATTCTTAACAGTATTCTTATGGCCAAATATAAAAAATAGTATAAGTAATCAATGGAATAATATTGAAAATAGTAATATGGAACAACCATAAAATTTGAAAAAATAAGGGAGCGATAAAAGATGAAAGAAGGAATAGGAACTACATTCAATTTATCACTTCTTTTTTATTTCATGTTACTAGTGGCAGGATTTGCACTTTTTGGAACAAATTACTACAGGGCATTTTTAGTAAAAAATAAAATGATTACTTTAATAGAACAATATGAAGCAAACTTTACTAATATTGCATTTAAAGAAAAAAGAGAAGAAACAATTAATAAAGTAGGATACAGGAAAAATGCACCATTAACTCAAGATTCGTTAATAAGTGAAGGATGGAACTGTCCTAACGAAGAAGGTTGGTGTTATAAACTAGATAAACAAAATTACAATGAAAATAATTCCACAGAAGTTAAATGTGTTTATCAAGTTAAAACATTTGTAAGCACAGATATCCCCGTTATAAATAGATTGTTTTCAAGTTTTAAATTCTTTGAAGTAAATGGTGTAACAAAAGAAATAAGAAGAAGGGATGGTTGCAGTAAATGAAAGAAGGAATAGGAAATACGGTAGTCATTTCTTTAGTAATGGTATTTATAGTTTTTATGAGTTCATACCTAGCGTTTACAATAAATTATAGTAAAGCATTTAAAATGAAAAGTAAGTTAATTGATGTAATACAAAGTCATAATAATAATATGAATGATGAAGAGATAGCTGTTGAAATGAATAATTATATAAATGAAATAGGTTATTCAACAAATTCTGAAACTATGCAAAGTAATTGTACAAATGCTGGGTATTCTGTAATGGAAGGTGCAACTGGTTGGTGTTATAAAGAATTTTCAAGTGAAGTAAATGATGAAGGAAATGTAAGAAGATATGTAAAAATAAGAACATTTATATCTGTAGATATTCCATTTATAAATAGAATATTTAATAAAATTAGAGTTTTTACAGTTGAAGGGTCTACAAAACCAACTTATAGTCATTTAGAAAAATAGTAAGGAGAACATATGAATGTAATAGTAGGAAATGAAAGGATGGATGAATTAGCAACTTTAGACGTTGATGTAATTAAAAGTATCAACGGTGTTTTTGATTCGGCCGAAATAGTATCTATCTTTAAAAACTTCTATTTCAATAAGATGATATTAGATGCTACAAGTGTAAGAGATTACTTAAATATCAACAATATTCAAAAGATTGCTAATGAATTAAATGCTAATAAAATAATAGTCTTTTTACCAAAAACAGAAGAAGTGTCGTCAAAAAGCTATTTGTCTGGATTAGTTAAAGCAGGAATTTATAATTTTACAAATAATATAGAAGGAGTTAAGTATCTAATTACACATAGTAACACCTATGAACAAGTAGCTGCATTAGAACAAGAACAAGAACAAGTACAGGAATTAACACAAACAGTACAAGAAAAAGTCGAAAGTGGTTGTAGAGTTTTAGGTATAAGAAATGTAACAGATCACGCTGGTGCAACAACATTAATATATATGCTAAAAAGAGAGTTAGAGAGAATATATGGTGAAACAGTATATGCACTTGAAGTAAGTAAACATGACTTACAATACTTTAATGTAAAAAACACAATAAGTTGTACTAAAGATTCTTTAATACCAACAATTAATAAATTATCTTCTGCCTCAATAATTTTAATTGATTTAAATGATTGCGAAGATGAATCAGCATGTGGAGATATTTTATATTTAATAGAACCAAGTTCAATTAGATTGAATAAACTAATGAGAACAAATAGAAACATATTTAATGAATTAGTAGGTAAGAAAATTATATTAAACAAAAGTTTACTAACAGGAAAAGATATTAATGATTTTGAATATGAAGCAAAGACAAAAGTTTTCTATAATATGCCACCACTTGATGAAAGAAAGAAAAATGAGCAAATAATGGGATTGATTGGTAATGTAGGATTAACAAATGTTAATAATACAAATAGTAAAAAAAGTAGTGGAAAGATACTAGGTTTATTTAGATTTTAATTGACAAAAATATAAAAATTAGATATTATGTAATTAGTTAGGAGGAGTTTATTATGACTGGCTTATTTGAAATATTAGATATAAATGACGGTTGTCATGGATTATTACCAATTTTTAAAGTTATTAGAAAAGGAATTTTCCCTATAATATGGATTGGTATTCCTATTGTTCTAATTTTAATGGGAACTATTGATTTAGGTAAAGCAGTTATGGCTAGTGATGATAAAGAAATTAAAGCTGCACAAGGTAGACTTATTAAACGTGTAATTTATGCAGTAATAATCTTCTTTATGGTAACAATCGTTTCATTAGTTATGGATCTTATCGGTACTGCTGATGATAATGATATAGAAGGCAATACTGATTGGCGTTCTTGCTGGGAAGCAGCAAAAAATTAGTAGCAATTAATATTGCTATTTTTTTTTGTTTTTGATATACTAAAAATGGCAAATTATGTTTTGGAGTGATTATATGAAAAAAATATATTTAGTTATAATTATTTTTATTTTGGCCCTTTCTATGCCATTTTCAGTAAGAAATGTCCATGCATTAGAAAAGATTGATTATACAAATAATAGTGTAAAAAGAGTTGATTATGAAAATATTGATAATGATGATGCAAATTGCGAATATATTTTTGGCGATCCAAATGATGAAAAGTCAGTAGCATATATACTTCAAAAATTTTTTGATTATATAAAAATTATAGGACCAATACTTGTAATTATATTAAGTGGATATGATTTTGCAAAAAATGCCCTTAACTCTGATGCAGATAAAATGAAAAAAGCAACAAGTAAATTAGTTACAAGATTATTGTGTGCTGTAGGATTATTCTTTGTACCAATACTAACAAGTTTTATAATAAATTTAATAAATAATACATCCTATGAACAAACATGCGGTATAAAATAATTTGATTAGGGGTGAAATAATTGTATGAATAATGTATTTATAGTACATGGATGGGTACTTGATGCAATTAGACTAATATTTGCTGCAATTGATGGAATAATATATGAATTATTAGCCGCAGTAGTAGCAATATTCTATAATGTTGCAAGTGCACAATTGATTTCAGGAACAGTAATGCATGACTTTTTCAGTAGAATTCAACTAGTTCTTGGAATAATTGTAATGTTTAAAGTAGCAACATCATTATTCATGGGAATAATGAATCCAGAATCACTTGGAGATAAGAAGAATGGTTTTGGAAGTGTAATTAAAAGAGTAATAATAGTATTAATAATGCTAGTGTTAATAGTACCACTAGATATACCAGGTGTTGATATGGATGACATCTCAGAAACTGGGCAGACAAGTTGGAATGCAAGACTTAATGCAAATGGTATAGCCTTTGGAACATTATTTGAACTTCAAGCAAGATTACTAAAACAAAATACAATAGCAAAGCTTGTTTTAGGAGTTGATGGTTCAGAAGCTACAACTAATGAAACAGGATTAGAAAGTGGTCAAAATTTATCAAGAATAATATTTAAAAGTTTTTTTGTTATAGCAGAATATGATGGAGAACCAATTTGTGAAACATCTAGTGGTTCAAACCTTGAAAAAGCATATAATTTATATTTAGATGATGATTCTACGGCAGGTGAATTGCTTAGTATAGTTAATTATACATGCGAAGATGGAGATGGAACTGTTGCTTCAATCTTCGATGCAATTGATTTTTTAGATTTATTTGATAGCGGTAATTTCTATGCATTTTCTTATTCATTCTTATTTTCAACTGTAGTAGGAATTTTTTGCGTAATTGTAATGATCTCATACACAGTAGATGCAGCGATAAGATTGGTAAAACTTACAATACTATATTTAATCGCACCAATTCCAATATTAAGTTATATAGATCCAAAAACAGAAAAGAATTTTCATAATTGGTTAAAAGTTGTAGGAAGTACATATTTGGATCTGTTTATAAGGCTCGCAATTGTATATATAATAATATTCCTAATTAGAGAAGTTGACAGTACATTATTTAATGGTACTAATGACTTTTTAGCTGTAGAAGATGGAGTCGTAGGTGTATTCTCAAAAGTATTCATAATATTAGGTTTATTAATGTTTGCACGTGAAGCTCCTAAATTTATAACTGATACATTAGGACTTAAACAAACAAATGGATTATTTGGAGGTCTTACTAGTCTTATCGGTGGAGTATCTTCAAGTATTCAAGGATTTAAAGCTAGCCAAGACTCTATGAAAAATAGACTTGATAGTAATGGAAATCCAATTAATCCACCTGAAAAATTTAGAAATAGAGCTAAGTCAGTTGGGGCTGGTTTATTAACAGGTATAGGAGGTATGAGTCAAACTTATACTACTTATGCGGGTGCAAAAGATAACAAGTTTAGATCTTCTTTAGATAAAATTAATAGTCAAAATGCTATAAGACGTGAAAATGCAATGCATGGTTCAACATTTGGAAGTGCACTTATGGCGCAAGGTATGCAAGATTTGACTGGTGATAGTAAATATGACAGATTAAAGAGAGAGAAACAACAAATAGAAAAAGGAATTAAAAAGAAAGAAAGTGATCTTGCTGATAAAAAACAACAAGCTGCTCTTGTCAGTGGTAATGCTAAGAAGATGAGTGATATTATTTCAAAAGCACAAGATACAGTTAAGAAAAAAGGTGCAGAGACAGTATTTGATGGTAAATTAACTAACTTGAAAGATATTGAAGCAGCATATGAAGTTGGAAAAACTACAGGAAATTATACTTTCGAGGGCAAAACATATTCTGCTGCTGACTTTGGAAAATTATATTCAGATTCCATTGATAATGCAGCCAATCTATACCTTGCTGGAAAAGCAACATTTGCAAATGGAGCTTCCATGAGTATTTCTCAAGAACATCAAGTATTGCTTGATCAAGCTCAAACTGCATTTACTGCAAATGGAGGAGCATTTAGTGAGTTAAAAGATGAAAATGGTAATTCTATTGCTGGAACAACAGATTATATCAAAGGATTTAAAACTGAAGCTGATAAACTAGTAGCTGAAGATTTAACTACACAAGCAGACCTTCAAACTGCACAAAATGCAATCGATGTAGAAAAGAAAAAACTTTCTGCAAAAGAAGCAGATTTGGAAAGAGCCAAAGCAGATCTACGAAATTCAGATGGTGGACGTGGCGGAAAATAATCTATGGAGTGTGATATAAGTGAATAATTATTTAATCCCTGCAAATACGAAGCAAGGACAACTAATATTTGGAGTTTTTAGACCTTTCGATTTAGGTCTACTAGCTTCAGGTGTAGTAGTAACACTATTACTACTATTAGTTGTTCCTTTGACTTCCGTTGCTGCTACTATATTTACATTAGCCCCTGGTGTAATTTGTGGGATCTTGGTTTTACCAATTCCCAATTACCATAATGTATTAGTAATAACAACAGAATGTTTATTATTTTTGACATCCCGTCAAAAGTATATATGGAAAGGTTGGTGTGCAATAAGCGATGAAAAAAAACAAGGTTAGTCCTTTTACAGAAGATTGGTTACCAATTAGAGATATTCAAAATGGTATGATTTTAACTAGTGATAAAAATTATGTTACAGGAGTTAAAATAACACCAAGAAACATATTTATATTAGATAATGATATGCAAAATCATATATTGATAAGTTTAAAAAACTTTTACAACATGCTTGATTTTGAATTCTGGTTAGTAGTATCAGATAGACCAGTAGATATATCCGTATACATGTCACAGCTTCAATTACTTTATAATAAAGCAGCATCTCCTGCAATTAGAAAATTAATTGATCAAGACATAGAAAAAGGTAAATCATTTATTAATAATAATGTAGTAGATACTGAATATTATCTTTTATTCAAAGATAAAAAACCAGATGATATAGCTAAGAAAATAAGATTAATGATTAACGGTCTAGCTAGTTGTGGATTAAATGCTTCACAAACCACAAATGAAGATTTAAGAATTATTTTAAATAACTTCTTAAATGGTGGAAAAGATACAGGATTTGGAGTAGTGATGCCAGTATGAGTAGAGGAATTAGAAGTGAACTTTCTCCAAAGAGTTTGGAATTTAAGTCAAGTGAGTTTTATATAAGTGATAAATATGCAACAATACTAAGTGTAATATCATATCCAGGTGCAATAATGCCAGGATTCCTATCAACACTTACAAACATTCCTGGTATTAAAGTAGTAGCAAAACACATTCCAGTACCTTTCTCAGTAATGTCAAAAATGCTTAATAAACAAATCGTAGAACTTGAAGATAGATATAAAAATGAGAAAGATGTAACATATAAAGAAAAAATAAGACAAGCAATGGAGAACTTACAATACTTCACATCAATGCTTGCAGCTAGTCAAGCTCGTATTTTTGATTTTCAACTTCACATTATGATTACAGCAGATACAAAAGAAAATCTAGAATTAATGAAGACTAATGTTAGAAACTATTTAGATGCAATGGAATTAAGAGCTATTGCTTTAAGATTTGAACAAGAAAAAGTGTTAAAATCAATACTACCAGTATTCCCAAAACAAGATATTGAAGAAAGAATTGGAACACCAATTCCATCTCAAACAATAGCGGCAATGTATCCATTTATATTTGATAGTATTAAAGATCCAGGACTTTCATGCCTATTAGGTGTTGATTTTTCTGGAGGAGTTATTTTGCTTAACCAATTCCTATATCAAGTTAGAAAAGAAACAAACAGAAATAATGCTAACATGATAATACTAGGTACATCTGGTTCAGGTAAATCAACAGCCGCAAAACTACTTTTAAGAACACACATTAGAAATGGATGTCAAATAGTAGCAATCGACCCAGAAAATGAACTTGCTGAAATAACAAGAGCAATGGGTGGAGATACAATAGAAATAGGAAAAGGTGGAGAATTTGGTTTAATTAATCCACTTGAAGTAGTAGTAGATGCTGATGAAGAAGAAATAAAACAAGGACTAGGATACACAGTATTAACTAGAACTCTTCAAACATTAAAAGCATTTATGAAATATTATGATCCATCTATTCAAGAAGATGTTTTAACAATGTTTAGTGAAGTTGTACAAGATACATATAGACGTTTTGGAATAGATTACAATACAGATTTTTCAAAATTTACATCACAAGATTATCCAACATTAACAGATGTCTATGCAACTGTTAAAGGTAGATTAATGGCATTAACAGATCAAACCCAAGAAAGAGATATCTTAGAAAGATTAGAATTAAAATTAAGACCACTAACTAAAGAATTAAAATTCTATTTTGATGGGCATACAACAATAACATCAAAAAGCGATTTCATGGTATTTAATATTAGAGAATTAATGAATAGTGATTCAAATGTAAGAAATGCATTATTCTTTAATATATTAAAGTATGCTTGGGGATTATGTTTAAATCCAAATATTAATACAATATTAATGGTAGATGAAGCACACGTTTTACTAGGAGATAAAAATGCACTAGGAGCAGATTTCCTAGCACAAATTCAAAGACGTGCTCGTAAATATAACACAGGAGCTATCATAATTACACAACAACCAAGTGATTTCTCAGACCCTTCAGTAATAACTCAAGGAAAAGCAATTTTCGACAATGCAAGTTATTACCTAATAATGGGATTAAAGAAACAAGCAACTGATGATTTAGGAAAACTAATAGACTTAAATGATAGTGAAAAAGAATCAATTAAACAATTTTCACAAGGAGAAGCACTCCTAGTATGTGGAAACAGAAGAATGCAAATAAATGTTGCAGTAACAAAGGATGAATTAGATTCGTTTGGTAGTGGAGGCGGATACTAATTCTTTCTTATTATAGAAGTAGGTGATTAAATGAGCAGTGAAAACAAGAATTCAAAAGATCCTAATTTAACAAAAGAAGAGCAAGAACAAGCTTCTGCACAGAAAGCTGGAGAATTGGCTGGAAGAGCAGCCCTTGATTATGCTACAGGTGGAAAATATGAACAACTAAGAAATGCACCAGTTTTAGGTGCAGCTGCAAAAAAAGCCGAAGAAAAAATAGGTGATAAAGTAGGCAAAATAGATAAAGCTACTGGTGGAAAAATAGGAAAAATAGCAAAAAAAGCTGATGATGCAGGGGCACTAGATGCTGCAGACAAAGGATTAGGGGCGCTTGGAGGTAAAGGACCAAAAGCAGGTGAATTAAATGCATCGAAAGCTCCACATCCTGTATCAGCTCCAGATACATCTACTTCAAAACAAAATTTCGCAAAAGATGGAATATCTGATAATAATGGTAGTAATATTGTACCACATGAAAATAATATTAGTAGTGCTGATAGAAAAAAATTAGATGATATAAATTCTAGAAAAAATGAAGCAAAAGAAAAAAATCTTGATACTGGAAAAGATGAAACAGAAAAAAAAGGTGGATCAGGCAAAGAATTTTTAAAGTCAGATAATAAAGTAATTAATATTGCCGTACAACAAATGGCAAAGCAAATACTAGTTCCATTCTTTGCATTTATGTTAGGGCTAATAATTATATCTTCTCTAATAATAGTTTACAATAATGACAATGATTTATCAGCTGTAGATACAGAATCAGAGGAATATAATGGTGGAGAAACAAATTACTATTCAAGTGCCAATCCACAAGTACAAGAATTTTATGATAGAGTAGTAGCAGCAGAAGAAAGATATAGTAAGAATGGTAAAAAAATAAGTACTTTGTATTTAACAGGTACATACCACATTTTAAAACAGTATAAAAATGACATATCAATTAAAGAACTTGATGATGATTTAATTAATGAAATGTGTAACGGTATGCTTGGAAACTCAAGCGTATATAGTGAAGCAAGTTATAAAACATATCTAGAAGAAACTTTCTTTCCAGCTTATGATTTCAGTGAGAATAAATCAAAAACTGCTGCAAAAGAAGTATTTGAATATATAAATCAATATTTAGAAAAACATAACAGAACAACATCCTGCTCAAGTGTATCAGGAGGATCATGTGAATATAGTTTTACAGGTGTACATGGACTAAATGTAGGAGCATTTACGGTTTCAGATTTGCACGTAAGACTTATGAGTAGTTCTTTCTGTAATGGAACTGATAATGTTGCTTTAAAAGAGGATTTAGTTCCTTTTGAAAAATATATATTAGGTGTAACATATGGTGAAATTGGTCAAGCTTTTAATACTGAAGTAGAAAAAGTTCATATGATTGCCTCAAGAAGTTTTGCACTAGCTAGACCATATGCAATGAATGGATCAAGTGGAGTAAAATATATTACTGAAGGAAATCAGTCAATTATTCAACTTCGTTCATGTGTTGCAGATCAAGTTTTCTGCAATCCTGATAAAGGTTGCTCTAAAGATGTACCTGCAGGAGATCAATATGGAGTAGTATATAGTGGAAAGACTCATCCACATGTATACAAAGATGAATTAAGTAATTATCCAAATTCAACTTTAAAATCATCATGGGAAGAAACCATGGGAATGGTTGGAGTAGATAAAGATGGTAAAGTAGTTGAAATGGGTTACTATACCGGTAATGGTAATAAAGATGATTGGGTATGGAAAAGATGGGCTGAACAAGGTATGGATTATGTCCAAATAATAATGAGTGCATACCCAGAAATAAAAGAGATAAAAAAATTTGATTGTAATAAAAGTATTCAACAAGTTGAAAGTAATTTCTTACAAACTGCATCAGCTATTTGGAAACAAATTGCAAATGGTGGTTATTCGTATAGTATGAGTGGTGTATCTGTACCACCTTCAGGAAGTTATATAGATTGTAGTTCGTTTGTAAGCTGGGTATTATATGAATATGGATTTAAAGATGAATTTGGTGGTGGACAACATAATACTGTTGCATTCTTAAATACAAATTGGTCTGAAAAAATGGGATGGACAGAAATTCCTGTAGCAGCAAATGAAGATGTTTCTGCAAAAGTACAACCTGGAGATATTTTAGTAAGAGATACAGGCGCAGGTGGAGCAAATGGACATATAAATATAATTGCTGAAGTAACTGAAGATGGTAGAGTTTTAGCTTTCGATTGTGGTGATTCATCAAATTGGAATAATGCAACAGCAAGAGAAGGAAAACCAGTAGATAGGACAAGCTTTGCTAAAAGTGATTACAGAGCTGGTAAAATAATTAGAGTATCAAATGTTAGCGGAAACTCTTGTAAGAGTGCAGAATCGGGTGAATGGCAAACATGGAGACAATATGCTCCAGCCCCTTGGGCACATGTCCCACTTGGAAATAGTGGTAGAGATATAGGTGGTTATGGATGTTTCGTAACTTCAATAGCAATACAAATAGCACGTAGTGGTGCTCAGACAACATTATCAGAATTTAATCCAGGTACATTTGTACAAGAATTAAATAAATTTGGATCATTTGATGGATATGGAAACTTCGTTGGTGGAGGAAATATATCAAAAATAGTACCATCATTTGAATTTGTTGACACAGCAGTATCACTTCCAGGAGATAAAGCTGGAAAAATAAGTACTATTAAGAGTTACATTGATCAGGGATATTATGTAATATTAAGAGTAAAAACATCTAGTGGTCAACACTGGGTTGCAGTAACAGGAGTAACAAACGATGGAATACAAATGGTAGATCCAGGAAGTGATGCTACTATGGTTTGGGATCAGTATCCAGTATCAGAAAGTTCTACTATTAACGTTTATAAAATAGGATAAGGGGAATTAATATGAAAGAAAGAAGTGCTAATGAAAAAGTTGGTATAGTTATAATAGTAATAATGCTTTCAATAATAGTGATAGTATTATTACTATATTTCTTAGGTATATTAGGTAAAGAAAAACCAAGTGCAAATATAATAGTAGACAATAAAATAATGTTTAAGTATTCTAAAAAGAAATGGGAATTAGTAGAAAAAAAAGATTATTCAAAATATAATTGGAATAAAATGACTGTATATCAAGAAGGAGAAAAACTAGGAAAAATGTCAGTTTATTCTAATGATGGTAAATGGTATTTATTTGAAGAAAAAAATGGTGGAAGAACACCTATAAAAGTAGTTGGAGATAGTATTTATTTAGGAGGTAAAATAGATACTAAATTTATAAAATTTGAAAAAGAAGATTTAAATAGAGAAGATATAAAATACACACATAAAGTTTTAGATTACTACAAGATAGATAGGGAAGAGCAAAATAATTATACTTATAGATATAAAGTAAAATATGACTTTGATAATGATGGTAAAAAAGAAGATTTATTTGTAGTATCAAATATGTTTTCAGATAAACCCATTGAAAATACATATAGTTTAGTATTTATAAATAATGACGGAAAAACAAAAATGCTTTATAATAAATTATATAAAGGTAACATGAATATGGGAGGATGTTATGCATACTTATATGGAATCATCCAAGTAGAAAAATCTGATGTTCCTCAAATAGTTACAAAATGTAGTTATTATAGTGTTACTTTAGATAACGAATATGGCTTATATCAATTTAATAGAAACAATTATGAATTATTGCTATATAGTAAAAAAATGTGATATAATATTTCATTAGAGAAGAGGGCTTGATTATGAAATTAAAATTAAGAATTGATACTGAAGATTTATGGATGTTAGTTGTTTTTGCAATTTTTCTTTTATTCTTAGTTGCAATTGCTGTAGTTAATTTATCAACACTAGCAAGCGAAGGAAGATTAGCAGGTATAAATCCATTTCCAGCTTTTTCAAGTGAATATATAAAAGCAACATTAATGTTTTATATAATAGCACTTGGTGGAATTTTATTTAGTGTAAAATCTTATATATTTGAATTTGATAAAGGAATAGGTTTTACAACTGAAAAAAGTGGAAAAGGTTATTCAAGATGGAGCAAAGAAAAAGAAATAATTCAAAGTAAAAAAGTAGAAGAAGTAAACATTCTTGATAAAGTGAGTAAAGCTGCAGGAGTTCCACTTTTATACAAAGGAGATAAAGTATATGTAGATAATGGTGAGAACCATACACTAGTTATTGGAGCTACTGGTTCAGGTAAAACTCAAACAGTTATATTTCCTACAGTTAAAATTCTAGCTAAAAAAAGAGAATCAATGATTATCACAGACCCTAAAGGTGAAATTTATGAAGAAACAGCAAATATGCTTAGGGCTAGAGGATATCAAGTAATATTACTAAATTTCCGTGACCCTCAAAACGGAAATGCTTGGAATCCTATGGATTTACCTTATAAATTATATAGAGAAGGTAACAAAGATAAAGCAATAGAGTTACTTGATGACCTTGCACTTAATATTCTATATGATGAAAATAATAAAGGTGGAGATCCATTCTGGGAAAAAACATCAGCTGACTATTTCTCTGGTGTTGCTCTAGGACTTTTTGAAGATGCAAAAAAAGATGAAATAAATATAAATAGTATAAGCTTAGCAACAAGTGTTGGTGAAGATAAATTTGGTGGTTCAACATACATCAAAGAATATTTTCAAAGTAAAGATCCAACAAGTGCTGCATACATAAAAGCAACAAGTACAGTAATGGCAGCAAATGAAACTAAACAAAGTATTCTATCTGTATTCAGACAAAAGATTCAATTATTTGCATCACGTGAAAACTTAAGTGAAATGTTATCACATAGTGATATAGATTTAAGATCAATAGGTGAGAAACCTACAGTAGTTTACATAGTAATTCAAGATGAAAAGAAAACATATCATTCACTTGTTACAATATTATTAAAACAAATTTATGAAACATTAATTAGTGTTGCACAAGAACATGGTGGAGCACTTCCATCAAGAACAAATTTCCTTCTTGATGAGTTTGCAAACATGCCACCACTAAAAGATGTTACAACAATGATTACAGCAGCTCGTTCAAGACAAATAAGATTTACTATGATCATCCAAAACTTCGCACAACTTGAACAAGTATATGGAAAAGAACAAGCTGAAACACTAAGAGGTAACTGTGGTAATACTATTTATCTAGTTACTACTGAATTAAAAGCCCTAGAAGAAATTAGTAAAATGTGTGGAGAAGTAAAATCCAAGAAAGATGAAAAAACTTCATCAACTCCATTAGTAACAGTAACAGACTTACAAAAAATGAAAGAGAATGAAGTAATTATTTTAAGACTTCGTATGTCTCCATTTAAAACAAAATTTACTCCAAACTATAAAATTAATTGGGGTGAGAAATATCCTAAAGCAAAATATCCACAAAGAACTAAAGAAACAGTTCATGTATTTGATATAAAATCATTCGTAAAAGATTCAAAAAAGAAAAAATTATTAGAAATGATGAACGAAGCAGAAAATGATGATAGTGATTCAGAATTAGAAAGAAGAATACCTACAGGTGGTTTCCCTGGAGGATTCCCAGGTGGTATGCCAGGTGGAATGTTCTCACCATTTGGTGGACCAAACCCATTTGGAGGAATGGAAAAACAAAGTATGGGAAGACATAGTTCTAATCCATTTGCAGAACAAAAAGCAGAACCATCACCATTTAAGCCATCTTCAGGATCTTCCGTTGATATAGATGATTTAGTAAAGAAAATTGATCAAAAAATTGCAGAACTTGAAGAAGAAGAAAAACGTGAAAAAGAAGAGCAAGAAAGAAAAGCAAAAGAAAATCAAGAAAAACAAAAGGCTGAGTCAACAATCAAAAAAGAAGAGAAAAAAGAAGTAGAAGAGGCAGCAATTGAAAGTTTAGAACCAAAAGAAATAAAAAATGATATGAAAAAACAACAAGAACAAATATATATAGAAGATGAAGAAGACGATGATGAAGAATTCTTTGATGATTTCTTTGATAATTAATAGGAGGTGTTTGTATGGATAATCAAAAACAAAATGCAAATAATGCAGAATTAATTGAAGCATTAAAACTAGATGATGATGAACAAATTACAAGAAAACCAAGTGGTTCATCTGATTTAAAAGGAAAAATGAGAAAAATCCTAATGTTGATAATAGTATTTATAGTTTTATTAATAGTAGTAGTTTGGCTTTTATCACTTGTTTCAGGTAAAAAACAAAGCTATAAAGATATTGAATCAACAATGAAGAAAGCAGCAGAAAAGTACTATAGTAATCACAAAGGAGAATTACCAGCTGAAGATAAAGCAACAAGTGAAGTTAGTTTACAAAAACTAATAAATGGTAAATATATGAAAGATATAAGTAGCTACAAATCAGGTAGCGGAAGTTGTTCTGGAAAAGTAGTAGTTGAAAATAATGATGATGAATATCTTTACATCTCTTACCTTGACTGTGGAGAAAAATATACAACTACTGAATTATTTAGAGAAATAACAAAAGAAGAAAACGTTGTAACTGAAGATTCAGGATTATACTATATGAATGGAGAATATGTTTTCAGAGGTGAAGATGTAAACAACTTTGTAAAAATAGATGAAAATATATGGAGAATTGTAAAAGTAGACAAAAATAATGAAGTTGTATTAATACTTGACGAACCATATGTTAATGTAAAAAATTGGGATAATAGATATAACACAGCTAGAAAAATGTCATATGGTTATAATGACTATAAAAAATCTAGATTAAGAGAATATAATGAAGCAATTTATGAAGCATCTAAGAATAATGATACTAGTGAATATAAAAAATTACTATTATCAGAAAAAATGGTAAAATATCTTTCTGGATATAATCTTTGCTATGGAAATAGAGCAGCAACTGATTCAACTAATGACAATTCAATTGAATGTAAGAATGTATTAGAAAATGCAAAAGTAGGAGCTCTAACACTTTCTGATTTTATAAATGCAAGTACTGATCCTGAATGTAAAACAGCAACATCAAAGAGTTGTCAAAATTATAATTATTTAATAACAAATAAGAAAACATTCTGGTTAATTACAGGAAATACAGTTAATTCTTATGAAGTATATAGAGTAAATCAATATGGAAAACTAGAATCTATACAAGCATCATCTTATTCTTCAATAAGACCAGTAATTCACTTAAATAGTAAAACAATGTTTAATAGTGGAACTGGTGAAGAAGTTAATCCATATACAATAAAATAGTACCTTAGGTACTATTTTTTTCATATATTACATAGAGGTGATAAAATGGATATTGATTTTGAAAATATTAATGGTAGAAAATTAATAGATATTAGAGATAGTTATAAATACTTAGAAAAACATATACCGGGTAGTATAAATATTGAAGAAAATAAAATATTATTAATGCCAGAATACTATATTAATAGAAATGAGGAATATGTAATATATTGTGATAATGGATATAGAAGTATGAAAGTAAGCAATTTTTTAAACACACAAGGATATAAAGTTTACAACTTAACAGGTGGAATAAATCTATATTTAAAAAATAATAGTTAAAAGATTGACGAATTTATGTTCGTGTGTTATATAATTATTATTGGAGGAATACTTATGATAGAATATGTAATTATGTTTCTTTTAATAATAGTAATAGTATTATTAATAATTAGTATAACAAAAAATAAAAATAGTAAAATAAATGATGCTAACATTACAGAGAGACTAGGAAGATTTGAAATTTCGGTAATGAAAGAGTTAGGAGAATTTAAAGATAATTTAAACAATAATCTAAAAGAAGATTTTAATGGATTAAATACAAATGTAGAAAAAAGATTATTACTAATAAATGAAAAAGTTAATGAGAGACTTGATCAAAATTTTGAAAAGACAAATAGAACATTCAATAATGTAATTGAAAGATTAAGTAAAATAGATGAAGCACAAAAGAAAATAGAAAATCTTTCATATGATATAGTTTCACTAGAAAGCATATTGACAGATAAAAAGAGCAGAGGAATATTTGGAGAAGTTAACCTTCATCACATTCTAGCATCAATATTTGGTGATAAAAATGATAAAATATACAGAATGCAATGTACCCTATCTACAGGAGTAATAGCAGATTCAGTTTTATTTGCACCAGAACCTTTAGGTACAATAGCAATAGATTCAAAATTCCCGCTTGAGAATTATCAAAATATGGTAGATAGTAATAATACAAAAGCAGAAAAGGCTTACTACGAAAAGATTTTTAAAAACGATGTAAAAAAACATATAGATGCAATAAGTAGCAAATATATAATACCAGGAGAAACTAGTGATAGCGCAATAATGTTTTTGCCAGCTGAAGCAATATTTGCTGAAATAAATGCATATCATCAAGATATAATAGATTATGCCTACAGAAAAAAAGTGTGGATTACTAGTCCAACAACACTAATATCGACACTTACAGTTATAGAAATGATTATTAAGAATATAGAAAGAGATAAATATACAAAAATAATACATGAAGAATTAAATAAACTTGGAATAGAATTTACTAGATACAAAGAAAGATGGGATAAACTATCAAGAAGTATTCAAACGGTTAATAAAGACGTAGAAAACTTTAATATAACAACAGATAAATTATCTAAAAAGTTTGAAGCTATTAATAGTGTAGAACTAAAAGAATTAGGAAAATAAATAATAATCCTGTATAAAAAAGTATAAAATAATGAATAATATAAAAGTATTATACATAAAAATACTTTAGGAAAGGATTATAAAGATATGAACTATGCATATGACATATTATTAAATTTTTTAGATGGTCCTAGAATATATGAATTTTTTGAATGGAAAAAACAAGATAAAATTAAAAATATTAATAGAATACCAGTATTCTTAGTAAACAAAAAGACTTTTATAGATATAGTAAATAATGATGTAGTAATAGAAAAAGATTTTTTGAACATTATAAAAAATAAAACAACTATTTTCAGTAGTGAATATAATAAATATATAAAATATGCCTTTATTATTACAAACAAAGAAAAGTGTTATGGAATAAATCTCGATGATAAAGGAAATATAATAGGAAAAAGTTCGTTATTGTTAGATGAAGAAGATGAAATATTAGAACTAAGTGATAATATGGAAGAAAAAGAAATTAAATATAAGTTAAAAAAATATAATCTTAAAACAAATAACATTTATACAAGAACTGAAGAAAACAAAATAAGATTTATAACAAAAGAATTGGAAAAAGCTCATAATGAGAATAATGAAGAAAAGTTAAATTATATATATGATGAAGTATTAAAAGATAGAAAAAAAAGTAATAATTATGAAGAACTAATCACCATTGTAAATGACAACAATAAAGAAGTAATTAAAAGACTATATTTTATATTAAAATTATCATCAAATGTATATACAAAAAGAGGAATTTAATATTTTTAAAATATATAAAAAACAAAAAATCAAAAAGAGTCAAAAACTCTTTTTTTAATTTTTCAGACAACCTACCACTTTAAAAACCTTTATTTTAAAAGGAAAAATAAAACATAGGTTGTTTGAAAAATGTAAAAGTTAAGTAAAAAGAAAAACGATAAATATCAAAAAATGTAAATTTGTCGTAAATCGAACAAAAAAGTTTTTATACAAAAATAGCATAAAATAAGGGTTTTGTAGAAATAGGTAAAAAAAGTATAAAAAATACTATTGCAAAAACATATTTATTGAACTAAAATCAAAGTGTAAGGAGTATTACAAACTAGTGATATATACCTTAGACGCGGAGGTAAATATGAGTACGACAATAAAGAAAAATCCTGATTTAAAGGTTGTGAAAAGAGATGGTAAAAAAGACTCTTTTCAAGGTGAAAAAATTGCAGTAGCAATTAAGAAAGGCTTTGATGGTTTAGTTAGTGAAAATGAATATACTGTAGAAGACGCTAACAAAGTATATGAAGCAGTAATCAAAGAAATAGAAAAGGATTACAAAGAAGTAGAATTTATTAAAATTGAAGATATTCAAGATTTAATTGAAAAAAAATTAGATGAGCTTGGATATTCAGATGTAAAAGAATCATTTTCTATATATAGAGAAAGAAGAAATGAATCAAGAAAAATATTCAAAGCTAGATATCATAAACTTACAAAAGCAATTGAAGCATTAACATTAAAAGATGCAAAAGAAGAAGATGCAAAAAGAGAAAATGGAAATGTTGATGGAAATACAGCAATGGGAACAATGCTTCAATATGGATCAACACTTGCAAAAGAATTTGCAAAATCATACCAAATGCAAAATAGATTTGCAGAGGCTCATGATAATGGATTAATTCATATTCATGATATGGATTTCTTACCAATGGGAACTACAACATGTTGTCAAATAGATCTAAATGAACTATTTAAAGATGGATTCTCAACAGGACATGGTCATCTAAGATGTCCTAACGATATAATGAGTTATTCAGCTTTAGCAGCAATTGCAATTCAATCAAACCAAAATGATCAACATGGTGGTCAAAGCCTTCCAGCATTTGATTATTTCATGGCACCTGGAGTATTAAAAACATTTAAAAAACAATTTAAACAAAGCTTATATGATTATATGGAATTAGATGGTTTCCTAGGATTAGTAAAATTTGAGCATATAGCTAAACAAATCGATAAATTACAATCAATAGAGTTTGATATAGAAGATTTTGAAAATTATTATGAGGGAAGTGATGTTTTAGAAAAAATCTTCAGATTAGCATATAAAAAGTCACTTACAAAAACAGATCGTATAACATATCAAGCAATGGAAGCATTTATTCATAACTTAAACACAATGCATTCTAGAGCTGGTGCTCAAGTACCATTCTCATCTATAAACTTTGGTACTGATACATCAAGTGAAGGAAGAATGGTTATGAGAAACTATCTTTTAGCTACAGATGCAGGACTTGGAAAAGGAGAAACTCCAATATTCCCAATTTCAATCTTTAAAGTAAAAGAAGGAATAAATTATAACGAAGGTGAACCAAATTATGATTTATTTAAACTAGCTTGCAAAGTATCTGCAAAAAGATTATTCCCTAATTTCTCGTTTATAGATTCACCATATAACTTACAATACTATAAACCAGGAGATTACAAAACAGAAGTAGCATATATGGGATGTCGTACTAGAGTTATGGCAAACGTAGCTAATCCTGATAAAGAAATAGTTTCAGGAAGAGGAAACTTATCATTTACTTCAATTAATTTAGTTCGTCTAGGAATTAAATATGGTATTGTTTCAAATAAAAAAGCAGACATGGATGGATTCTATAAAGAATTAGATGAAACTATGGAACTAGTTAAAGATCAATTGCTTGAAAGATTTGAAATTCAATGTAGTAAAAAAGTTTATAACTTCCCATTCCTATTAGGACAAGGCGTATGGATTGATTCAAAAGGTTTGAAAAACAATTCAAGACTTCGTCCAGTATTAAAAAATGGAACATTAACATTTGGATTCATAGGACTTGCAGAAACTTTAAAAGCACTATGTGGAGCTCATCATGGTGAAAGTGAGAAAGCAAGAAAATTAGGATATGAAATTGTTAAACATATGAGAGATGTTGCAGATAAATATGCTGAAGAATATAAACTAAACTTCTCATTAATAGCAACACCAGCTGAAGGTTTAAGTGGAAGATTTACAAGTATAGATAAATCAATATATGGAATAATTCCAGGAGTAACAGATAGAAATTACTATACTAATTCATTCCATGTACCAGTTTATTATAATATTTCAATAGTAGATAAATTAAAAATAGAAGGACCATATCATGCATTAACAAATGGTGGTCATATAAGTTATATCGAATTAGATGGAGATACAGCTACAAACGTTGAAGCATTTGAGAAAATAGTTAGAGTAATGCATGACAACGGAATTGGTTATGGAGCAATTAACCATCCAGTAGATAGAGATCCAGTATGTGGTTATACAGGAGTAATTGGAGATGTATGTCCAGGATGTGGAAGACATGAAAACGAAGGTGTCTCAATTGAAAGAGTTCGAAACGCGAGTCTTACTTGCTGCGGTAGATAAATACAAAAAATAAAAGAAGGAGTATAATTATGAAAAGTGAAGAAAGAAAAATCGGTGAGGGTGTAGGTTTTGAAAGAATTCGTCGTATAACAGGATATTTAGTTGGAACAGTAGATCGTTTCAATAATGGAAAAAAAGCAGAAGAGCATGATAGAGTAAAACATTCAACAGCAGGTCTTTGCCCAAAAGAAGAAAAGAAAGCAGAAAAATAATATGAAAATCCGTCTAGCAAGCACATTACAACCAGATAGTATTGTTGACGGTGAAGGAATAAGAACAGTGATTTGGACTCAAGGCTGCCCTCATCACTGTCCTTTTTGTCATAATCCACAAACACATGATTTTAATGCTGGTGAACTTGTAGATATAGATGAAATAAAAAAAGAAATAAAAGCTTTAAAAGGGCAAGATGGAATAACTCTATCAGGTGGAGATCCAATGGCACAACCACTTGAATGCCTAGAATTAGCAAAATATGCTCATGAGCTAGGAATGAATGTTTGGTGCTATACAGGTTACTTATACGAAGATGTATTAAAAAATAAAAAAATGAAAAGCCTTCTTGAAGAAGTAGATGTTCTAGTAGATGGAAAATTTAAAATAGAAGAGTTTAGCCTAGATTTATATTATAAAGGTTCAAGAAATCAAAGAGTAATAGATGTAAAATCAAGTTTAGAACATGGTGAAGTAGTACTTATTGAAAAATATAAAGGAACAAAAATATTTAAAAATATGTATAAAAAAGATGAAGGTATGTTTATATAAAGAAATACTAGTAAATTAGTTGAAAAAACTATATTAAAGTGTTATAATAAAGCCCATGAAAGAGGGGCTTTTTTTAATGAATATAGATTTATTAGATTTAATTGATAAACTACAGTTAGATCCAAAAACGATAAATGATTTAAATGCAAATAAAATTTTTTATGTATATGAGCTTTTAACAATTGATCCAAAAACATCGTTTGCACAACTAAAAGCGATGAAACATTGTCTTACAAACTATCAAAGAAATTTAATAGAAGAAAAAGTACATTCAAACAATTTTAAATTTTTAGTTGAATGTTCAGAAAAAGAACAACAATCATACTATGATTATATAAATAGTATATTACAAGAAAAACATACAGAAGAAATAGAAAATATGGATTTAGATTGTTTAAACTTTCCACATAGAATAAGAAATTGTTTACTTAGAAGTGGATATGATACATTATTTAAAATAGCTAAAATGAGTATTTTAGATTTAAAACAAATTAGAAATTTAGGTACATCATCCATTGAATTAGTACTAAATAAACTCCATAGTTTAGGAATATATCTACATGGAGAAGATATTTCTAAAATAAAAAAAATAACTACAGTAAAAACTACTATGGAAAACTTAGAAGAAAATAGTCTGTTTTTAATAGAACAAGCAAAAGAAAAAATTAAAAATAGAAAAAACAAAACAGAACTTTTAAGACTTATTAAAGATGTAAATAGAATAATTGAAATTTCTGACGCTAAAGAAAAAGAAACAAAAAATGAATTAATATCCTATATATATATGATCTTAGATGTACTAAAAGATGACAGTAATAAAGAAAAAATTGAACAAGTAGAAAGCATTTTAAAAACACTATATATAATAGATGTTGATGAAGATATTAAGATTTTAAAAAAAGAAAAATAAGCAAAAATCTCTTATATATGTTATCATTATTATAAGAGATTTTTTAGTGAGGTAATTATGACCAGATTTAATAACTATATAAAGAAGAATTTAAATAAAATAATAAGTATATTTATAATATTAAGCCCTATACTTGATGTACTAGTTTCAATATCTATAAATGTATTCCATCATAATATAAATATAGGAATAATTTTTAGAATGTTTTTTATGTTATTTATATACTATACTTCAGTAATAATTTATCATAAAAAGAAGAATTTAATATATATTTTTTTATGTATGATTTATCTAATAGTATATTTAATAGTACAATATGACAATACTATAATAGGAAACTTACATGGTTTTATGAGAACGTTTTATTTTCCTATTGTATTACTTGGATTTTATTCTATAAAAGATAAAATAAAAATAGATAATATAGTTTTGATTGTAACATTTTTAATGTACATATTATTAATATTTATACCAGTTGTAACACATACTGGATTTAATAGTTATAGTGTAGCAAAACTAGGAAGTACTGGTTGGTTTAATTCTACTAATGAAATTAGTGGAATCATAAGTATCCTAATGCCTATAATTACAGTATGGCTTCTTAGTAAAGAAAAAATAGGATTAAAATTTGTAATAGCAGTAATATCATTATTTGTAATAAGTGAAGTAGGAACTAAAACACCAATATTAAGTCTTTTAATAGTTATTACTGCAAGTATTATATTCTTTATAGCAACATGTATTAAAGAAAAAAAATATAAAGTAATAATTGGATTATTAATAGTTTTAATGACTATAGGCATAGTAGGTAAAGTATTAATACCCAAAACAAATTTTTATAAAAATATAGTAATACATGCTAAATACTTAAAACTAGATAGCCCCAAGGATATATTTACAAACGAATATGTATTTGATCACTTTATTTTCAGCCAAAGAATAAGTTTCTTAGAAAAAACAGATAATAGATATGATAAAGTGAAAATATCAAAAAAATTATTTGGAATGGGATATATCAATAAAAATAATAAAAATTATAAAGAAATAGAAATGGACTACTATGATATTTGGTATAATCATGGAATAATAGGGTTTATACTTTTCTTTAGTGTATACATATATGTTTTAGTTGATATATTTAAAAGATTACCAAAAACACTAAATTATGAAAAATATATGGGATATGTATCATTATTTATAATACTAATACTATCTTTATTCTCAGGACATATTATTACAACACCATCCGTTAGTTTATTTACTATAATAATATTAATTAATCTATGTAAAACAAAAAAATATACACAGGTTTAACACTATATTAAAAGATATAGTGTTTTATTATTGCAAAAGAATATTAAAAATGCTATTTTTATACTAGGAGAGTGGAAATATGAGAAAAAATAAAAATAAAAAAATGTTTCTTATACTTTTACTAATAATAGGAATTAGTATAGGATATGCAGCTCTAGCAAGTAACTTAAAGATTAATGGTGGAAGTAAAGTAACAAAAGCAACATGGAATATACATTGGGCCAACCCACAAGTTAAAGAAGGCAGTGTAACAAATACAAAACCAACATTATCTGAAAACAACACAAATGCAACTTATAGTGTAACTTTAACAGAACCAGGTGACTTCTATGAATTTACAATTGATGCAGTAAATGAAGGAACAATAGATGCTGAGATTTTAAAAATAGAATCAAGATTTGATGGACCTGAAGGAACACCAATTATAACAGAAGGAAATGATAAAAACTTACCTTCATATTTAGAATATGAAGTAACATATGCAGACACCGAACATACAGCTATAGCACCAACTGACTCACTTGATCATGGGCAAACAAAAACATATAGAGTAAGAATTGCTTATAGTGAAAATGTTGATGCAGATGATTTAAAAGATAACGATATAACAACAACATTCTATTTCGAGGTAGAATATAAACAAAAAGATAAAAATAATGAAGATTCAGGACAAGAAGAAAGTACTGATGATGAAATAACACTAAATAATCCAACAGAAGAAAAGAAAGATAATGATACAACATATTATACAGAAAACTGGGTAAATGCAAATGAAATATATTATGATCCAACAATACCAGCAGTATGTACTAAAGAAGAATATGAAGCAAACACAACAGATATTTTAACAAATTCAGGATGTATGAAATGGTATGCATTTAGTACTAAAAATGGCAAAACAAAATTGATACTAGATCATAATCTATATTTAGGAACAAATGGAACTTCAGATAATACAACATACTGGATTTCTGATGATGACTTTCTTGCATTACAAAACGGAACAAAAACAAGTACAAATGGTATAACATTTGTAAATACTATTGATCCTCATAAAACATGGAGTGCATGGAACTTCTATGGACCTCAAACAGCTTTAAATATATTAGGAATTTCTACTAATCATTGGAAAACAAAAACATATGGTGAAACATATACTCAGCAATATACTTATGAGGCTGTATATGAAGAAGTAAAACCCAATATAACTATAGATTATAGTAATTATAAGGCAATATTATTAAACGATAACGAAGTTAGAAATTATGGAAAATATGTAACACCTAGTTTCTTTAAAACAAATATTTCAAATTCTACACAAGAATATTGGACTGCAACACCAGTATATGATGACGATACTGGAGATTATATGGCAAAAACTATAACTTCAACAGGTGGAGGAACAGGTCCAATTAATGCAGATATTGGATTAAGACCAGTCATAATAGTACCTTCAAAAGTTATAACTGAATAGTAAAAAATACTAATTCAAATTAATGAATTAGTATTTTTCTTTTGTTAAAAGAATTTACTTTTATAGCTTTTTTGATTATAATTAATCTGTAAACATAAAATATACTAGGAGGGATTATATGAAAGTTATAATTTCAGCAGGAGGAACTGGTGGACATATTTATCCAGCTTTAGCAATTATAAATAAAATAAAAGAAAAAGAACCAAATAGCAAGTTTTTATATATAGGTACTACAGACAGAATGGAAAAAGATTTAATACCTTCCTTAGGAATAAATTATGTTGGTGTAGAAATGAAAGGATTAGATAGAAAAAATCCCTTAAATAATATAAAAATAATTTCAATGTATAATAAAGCTAAAAAGAAAATTAGTGAAGAAATAAAAAAATTTAATCCCGATATAGTAATAGGTGTAGGAGGATATATTACAGTTCCAGTAATACTTAGTGCACATAAATTAAAGTATAAAACAGTAATACATGAGCAAAATAGTATTCCAGGAATGTCAAATAAATTTCTATCAAAATATGTAAATAAAGTTTTACTATCATTACCAGGTTCTAGTGAATACTTTAAAAAAGATAAAACAGTATATACAGGTAACCCAAGAAGTGAAGAAATAATCAGTATCAAAGAAGCCGATAAAAAAGAATTAGGATTAAAAGAAAATAAAAAATTAGTAGTAATAGTTATGGGATCTTTAGGTAGTGCTACTATAAATGAAAAAGAAAAAGAGATGGTAAATGATTTTAAAGAAAAAAATTACGAGGTATTACTAATTACAGGAGAAAAATACTATAATGATTACAGCAAAATGAGTATTCCAGAAAATGTAAAAGTATATCCATTCTTAAAAAATTTTATAAATGTATTAAAAAAAGCAGATTTAATAGTAACAAGAGCAGGAGCTTCAACAATTGCTGAAATAACTGCCATTGGTCTTCCATCAATACTAGTTCCATCTCCATATGTAACAAATAATCATCAATATAAAAATGTAAAAGAATTAGAAGAAAAAGGATGCTCAAAAATACTAGAAGAAAAAGATTTTTGTAGTAAAAATTTAATACCAATGATAGATAAATTATTAGAGGATGAAAAAGAATATGAAAAAATGAAAAATTCTGCTAAAAAATTAGGTGTAGAAAATAGTGCAACTAAGGTATATAATGAAATAAAGAAAGTAGTAGATGCAAAATGAAAAAATTTTTAGAAGAAGTAGAAAAAAATAATATAGGCAAAATTGAAAGAGAAGTTTTCTTATCCAAATACACCACATATAAAGTTGGTGGCCTATGTTCTTGTGTAATATATCCAAAAGACGTAAATAAATTAGTTAAACTAATAAAGTTAATTAAAAAATATAACTTAAAATATAAAGTAATAGGAAATGGATCTAACTTAATTTTTAGTGATAAAAAATATGATGGAGTAATTATCAAATTAAGTGCTTTAGATCAAATTAAAATAGTTGGCAATAAAATTACAGTAGGAGCGGGTTATTCATTAATAAAACTTTCTAATATGGCAACAAAAGCATCACTTACAGGACTTGAATTTGCAGCTGGTATACCAGGAACTGTAGGTGGAGCAATATTCATGAATGCTGGAGCTTATAAAAGTGATATGGGATATATTGTTAAAGATGTAAAAGTTTTAACACCTGAAAACGAAATAATCAACTTAACAAATAGAGAAATGGATTTTCACTATAGAACATCATTTTTACAAAAACACCCTGAATATATATGTCTAGAAGTAGTATTAAGATTAAAAAAAGGTAAAAAAAGTGAAATAGAAGATTTGATTAAAGATAGAAGAAAAAGAAGATTAGAAACACAACCTTTAGAATTTCCAAGTGCAGGAAGTGTATTTAGAAATCCAGAAGGAGATGCAGCAGGAAGAATAATTGAATCACTTGGATTAAAAGGTCTAACTAAAGGAGGAGCACAAGTAAGCCCAAAACATGCAAACTTTATTGTAAATATTGGAGGAGCAAGTGCCAATGATATAAGAGAATTAATAATGTATGTAAAAAATACAGTAAAAGATAACTACGACATAGATTTAAAAGTTGAACAAGAATTTGTAAATTGGGAGTAGAAAATGGCAAAAAAAATTATAAAAAGGAAAAAAATAAAAATTTTTAGTCTTTTGTTATTACTACTAATAGTTGGGACAACATCATTCTTAGTGTATTCCTATATTAAAAGTGATATTAAAAACATTATAATAAAGGGAAATACATATTTAAATGATGAAGAAGTACTAAGACTTGCAGGTTTAACAGACTATCCCAGTTTTATACTTTTAAGGCCAAGAAAAACTGCACAAAAAATAGAAAAGAACAAATACATTAAAAGTGCTAAAGTAAAAAGAAAACTTTTTCATACAGTAGAAATAAGTATAAAAGAACATGATATATTATTTCAAAAAACAAATAATAAATATGTTCTAGAAAATGGAAAAGAAATATTTAGTAATAAAAATATAAGAGTACCCAAATTAAATAATTATACACCAGATGATCAATATAAAAAGATTATAGAAAATATGAAAGAAGTAGACAAAAGTATACTAGGTAAAATATCCGAAATAAGTTATGATCCTAACGACTATGATAAAGATCGTTTTTTACTTTATATGGATGATGGTAACAGCGTATTTTTAACACTAACTAAATTTGAAATGATAAATTATTATAATGAAGTATTATCACAATTAGAAGGAAGAAAAGGAATTTTATACTTAGATAGTGGTAATCATTTTAAGATAATGGAGTAGAATATGAAAAAAAATGATAAAAACAAGGAAAAAGATAAAGTTAAATTACTAATAAATAAAATATTAAAAATATTTCATATAAAAGTATCGGAGAAAACAGAAAATTTATTTGTACAAATATTTAAATTTGTAATAGTAGGTGGAATAGCAACAATCATAGATTGGGTTATTTACTATCTATTATATAATTTTATGCATATTAACCCACTTATAGCTAATATACTTTCATTTTCAGTGTCAGTAATATATAACTATATAGCAAGTGTAAAATGGGTATTTGACGTTAATAAAAATAAAGGTAAAATTAGAATGCTTGTAGAGTTTTTAATATTTAGTATAATAGGACTAGTTCTTACAGAACTATTATTATGGATAGGAATTGATAAACTAAATATGAATGCAATGCTAGTAAAAATAGCTGCAACAGCAATAGTAATGGTATTTAATTTTATCACAAGAAAGATATTTTTAGAATAAAGAAGATTAAATAAACTTAGCTATAAAATACTATTTATATAAATAATACAAATACATTATAACTATCATAATATTTATATTTTGATAGTTTATTTAAATTGTTTTACTATTTTATACATTTAGTATACATTGAAAAAGTATTTTTTTGATTATATTGATAAAATATGTGATATACTAATAATTGCATTTGTAATACTAATTGTAATTACGAAATATAGTAGAAAAGGTAAAAAATAAATATATTACAAAATATAAGTAGAAAGGAATTAATTAGTATTTTTATTAATTGATTAGTGAAATGATATGGCAAAAAAAAGTAACAAAAAGAATAAAAATATTAAAAATAGAAATTTAAATAATAATAGTATTCCCAAAAAGGCAAAAATAGATAATAATATGTTTGATATTCTAGAAGAAGACAATAAAAAAAGTTCTAATAGTAAAATTATTATAACTCTTGTTATAGTAATATTCCTATGTATTATATCAAATGTATATACCTTATTCATTTATAAGACTCATCCCAAAATAAAAGAAAAGGTGAAAATAGTTGAAAAATATAAAATACCTGAAAATATAGTTTTTTTAGGTGATTCAATAACAGAATATTATGATGTAAATAAATATTTTTCAAATAACAGAGTAGTTAATAGTGGAATAAGTGGTAACATAACAGATGATATACTTGAAAATATGGAAGAGAGAGTATATCAATATAACCCATCAAAAATATTTTTACTTATAGGAACAAATGATTTAACACATAAAAAAGATAATAAAGAAATTATTTCTGATATTGAAGAAATAATAGAAAAAATTAAAGAAAATAGACCAGAAACTAAGATATATGTTGAAAGTATTTATCCAGTAAATGACGAAGACGATGAAAAAATTAATCATAACATGGTATCAAAAAGGAAAAATGAAGATATAAAAGAAATTAATTCACAGATAAAAAAGTATTGTGAAAAAAACAATATAGAGTATATAGATTTATATGATAAACTTTGTGATAAAGATGGAAATTTAAAATTAGAATACACAAATGAAGGTTTACATATATCTGACGAAGGATATAAATTTATTACTAAAGAATTAGAAAAGTATATAAAATAACCATAAAATTAGAGTAATCTAATTTTTTCTTTTCTTATTCTTTATTTTTTTATTTGTTTATAGTATAATTGGTTATATATAGTAGAAGGGAAGGATGAAATTTGAATAAGATACTTACTGGTATAGAAATTGGTACAGATAGTATAAAGATAATTGTAGTAGAAAAAATTAGAAATGAATTTCATCTTCTAGCTACAACAAAAGTTAAATCCTCTGGTTTAAAAAGAGGAGAAATAATAGATACAAAAAAAGTAGTAGAAAAACTAAAGGTGGCTATTAAAAATATAGAAGAGCAAATAGGTACTAACCTAAAAAGAGTAGTTTTGTGTATCTCACCTAAAAACTGTATATTTAATATAGTATCAGGAGAATTAAAATTTAAAGAACCGAAAGTAATAGATGGAAATGATATACAAAAGTTGATAAAAAAATCAATTTCAAACAAAACTACAAAAGACTATGAATTAGTAACAGCTATTCCAATTAATTTTAAAATAAACAATGATAAAACAGTAAAAGACCCTAAAGGAATAGAAGCAACTATTCTAGAAGTAAAAGCCGTAATTTCAGAGACTCCAAGAGAATCATTATATAACTTTTTAGGAGCACTTGATGTTTGCGGATTAGAAGTAATAGATATAGCATACACAACAACTGGAGATTACTTTGCAGTAAGAAACAGTGACTTAGATAAAAAAGTGGGAGTAGTAATAAACATTGGTGAAGATAGCACAAATGTTTCGCTATATAATAAAGGTATAATGATTAAAAATAGTACCATTAATGTAGGAAGTTTCTATATAGATCATGATTTATCATATATTTACAATATAGATTTAGAAAAAGCTAGAGAATTAAAAGAAAAATTTGTTGTAGCATCTAGTAGATATGCAGACATTTATGATAAAATAGAATTAGAGACAAAAGGTGGAACAAAATACAATGTAACACAAATGGATGTCTCAAAAGTAGTAGAAGCAAGAATAGAAGAAATATTAAAAGTTGCCAAAAAAGAAATAAAAAACTTAACAAATAGAAAAATAAGTTATATAATCGTAGTAGGAGGCTTAAGCGAGATTACTGGATTTAACTATTTAGTTGAAAGTGTTCTAGGAAATTTAGCTTATACCTACAATAGTACTATTGTTGGTCTTAGAGATAATAGTTTTACAAGTGTACTAGGTTTGATAAAGTATTTTGATAATAAATCAAATCTTAGAAATACAGAATATGACATGTTTTCTCAGGATGACATGAAAAAAATTATAAATGTAAGAAGTAAAGATAATAAAGAATTCCAAAAAGTCTTCGACTACTTTTTACAAAACAAGGAGGATAAGGTATGTTAAGCGGACTTGAGATGGATCAGTTAGCAAAAATTAAAGTAATAGGACTAGGTGGCGGTGGAGGAAATGCCATTAATAGAATGGTTGAATCTGGTGTCAAAGGTGTAGAATTTATTGCTGCTAACACTGATTTGCAGGTATTAAAAACATCTAAAGCAGAAGTTAAAATCCAAATAGGTGCTGATGGTCTTGGAGCCGGAGGAAATCCTGATGTAGGAAAAGAAGCAGCAGTTGCCGCAAAAAAAGAGTTAGAAGATGCATTAAGTGGTGCAGATATGATTTTCATTACATGTGGAATGGGTGGAGGAACTGGAACAGGAGCTGCCCCAGTTGTTGCCGAAATTGCACAAGCTTTAGGAGCATTAACAGTAGCAATCGTTACTAAACCATTCTCATTCGAAGGAAGAAGAAGAATGGAAAATGCTGCAAAAGGTTTAGAAGAATTAAAGAAACACGTAGATACATTAATCGTTGTACCTAATGATCGTTTAAGAGAAATAATCGATAAATCAACTCCAATGAAAGATGCATTTAAAGAAGTAGATAACGTACTACATAGAGGAGTACAATCAATATCTGATTTAATAGCAGTAGTTGGATTAATTAACCTAGATTTTGCAGATATTAAATCAGTAATGAAAGATTCCGGAAATGCAATAATTGGTATTGGTATTGGTATTGGTGAAGATAGAGCAATAGAAGCTGCTAAAGATGCAGTTTCATCACCACTACTAGAAACAAGTATCAATGGTGCTACAGATGCAATTATAAATATCACAGGTGGAGTAAATTTAACACTATTCGAAGCTGAACAAGCAGCAGAAGTAGTAAGAGCAGCCGCTGGAAATGATATAAACACAATCTTTGGTGCAGTAATTAATGAGAACTTAACTGATGAAGTAATCGTTACAGTAATTGCAACAGGATTTGATAAACGTGCAAGACAAAAAGCTTTAGAAAAAGATCCAGTAAAAATACCAGCACCACAAGAAATAGAGAAAGAACAAACAACTAGAAGATCTGAAGAACCAAGTTATCAAACTTTAACTAGAAAAGTTAAACAAGATAATGACGAAGGTGATGGAGACGACGAATTTGAACTTCCACCATTCTTACAAAATAGAAATTTTTAAATAAATTAAGGAAATACTGAAAAGTATTTCTTTTTTTATGTCAAATATGTTAAAAAAAAGTTATTACGTTTGAAAATAAATAATAAAATGTTATAATTAATTATAGGTGAATATAATATGGCTAAACGAAAAAGAAGAAAAACTAAAAAAACTAGTTTTGAACATAAAAATGAACTTATAGGTATACTTCTAGTACTAATAGGTATCTTAGGAATTGGAAAGTACGGATTAGTAGGAAGAGCAGTAGCATCATTTGGAGTGTTCTTAGTAGGATCAATTTATATGGTACTACTAGTTGTATTTATACTACTAGGTTTATATATTGTTATAAATAGAGAAATGCCAGACTTTTTCTCAACCAAACTGCTAGGAATTTATATATTTGTAATTGGTGTACTAGTATTAATGCATAAAGAATTTGTAGCACAAAATGATGGTAATGCAATGCTAATATTTAAAGAAACAATGAATGAATTAACTGCAGCATTTCATGGAATAATGAATACTGGAAGAATAGATGATATATTTGTAGTAGGAGGAGGAATAATCGGAGGAGTTTTTGCACTTCTATTTGACAAACTATTCTCTTTTGTAGGAATGGAAATAGTATCATTTGTACTTATTGGAATAGGTGTATTATTATTTACAGGATTCTCAATACTTGATTATCTTAAAGAAAGAGTAGATACATCTAAAGAAAAAATTAAAACTAAGAAAGAAGAATTAAAAGAGAAAAAACTAAAAGAGAAAAACTTAGAGAATACAATGGCTCACGTAATTATAAGTGGCAATAATGAAAAAGAAGAAATAGAAGAACCTAAGAAAGTAATTAATTCTATTTCAGAACTTACAACAAAAAATGAAAATATAGAAGAAAAACAAGTTGCAGAAGAAGTAAAAGTTCAAGATATGGAAGAAGTAAAAGAACAAAAACAAATAAAACACAATATTTCATATACACTTCCACCAATAGATTTACTTGAAAGACCAAAGAAAAAGAATAAAACTGCAGATCAAAGTATAATAGAAAAAAATATTATTACACTAGAAAAAGTACTTTCAGATTTTAAAATCAATGGAAAAGTAGTAGAAGTTCATATAGGACCTTCAGTAGTACAATATGAACTTGAAATAGCAAGTGGAACTAGAGTTAATAAAATAACAAGTATTAATAGAGAAATTGCTTTAGCACTTGCAAAAAAAGATGTAAGAATAGAAGCACCAATTCCAGGTAAAAACACTGTAGGAATTGAGTTCGCAAATGAAGCACCAACACCTGTTAGCTTCTATGAAATAATAAACAGTAAAAAAATGCAAGAAGACAAAGCAAAATTCTTAAGAGTTCCCCTTGGTAAAAGTATCATGGGTGATGTAGAAACATGTGATGTTAATAAAATGCCACATCTTCTTATAGCAGGAACCACTGGATCAGGTAAATCAGTATGTGTTAATGGTATAATTTGTTCAATATTAATGCGTGCAAAACCTGATGAAGTAAAACTTGTAATGGTAGATCCTAAAGTAGTAGAACTTTCGGTTTATAACGGAATTCCACACTTAATGTGTCCTGTTGTATCAGATCCAAAAAAAGCAGCAGTAGCACTTAGCAAAATGGTAATGGAAATGGAAAGACGTTATCAAACATTTAGTGACTCAAAGACAAAAAATATTGAAGGTTATAATGATTATGTTGAAAAGTATAACCAATCACATCCAGGTGATGAACTTGAAAAAATGCCTTACATAGTAATAATTATAGATGAGCTTGCTGATTTAATGATGGTAGCAGCTAAAGAAGTAGAAGATTCAATACTTAGAATTACACAAAAAGCTCGTGCCGCTGGAATGCATTTAATAGTAGCAACACAAAGACCATCTACAGAAGTTATTACTGGTCTAATAAAAGCAAACATTCCATCACGTATAGCTTTCTCAGTAGGATCTGGAATTGATTCAAGAACAATCCTTGATCAAACAGGTGCAGAAAACTTACTTGGAAAAGGAGATATGCTTTACTTACCAATAGGAATTAACTCACCACAACGTATTCAAGGTTCCTACATAACAGATGATGAAATAAAAAGAATTATTGATTTCGTAACAAATCAACAAGAAGCAGATTATGATGATGTTATGATGAATTTAGAAGCACCAACTGAAGAAAAACAAGAAAAAACAAAAAGCGTAGAAATAGAAGAAGATGAAGATGATCCACTATATAATGAAATAGTAGAGTTTGTTATAAGTACTCAAAAAGCAAGTGCATCACTTCTTCAAAGAAAATTTAAACTAGGGTACAATAGAGCAGCTAGAATAATTGATTTACTAGAAGAAAGAGGTATAATTGGTCCACAAAATGGATCAAAACCAAGAGAAGTACTAGTTACTCTAAATGAACAACAAAGTAGTAGTGAAAATATAGAAGACTAATAAAAATTAGTCTTTTAATTTACATAATTAAATAATTTTGCTATGATTACTATAGGTGATGAAAATGAAAGTATTAGTAACTGGAGGAAATGGTTACATTGGTTCACATACATGTGTTGAACTTTTAAATAGTGGTTATGAAGTAGTAATACTAGATAATTTTTCTAATAGTAAAAAAGAAACATTAGAAAAAATTAAAAAGATTACGGGTAAAGATTTTAAATTTTATGAAGGAAATATGATTGATAGAAGTATTCTTGAAAAAATATTTACTGAGAATGAAATTGATGCAGTAATTGATTTTGCAGCATATAAAGCAGTAGGAGAGTCAGTAGCAAAACCGGTTGAATACTACACAAATAATGTTTCAACTATTCTAGTACTTCTTTCAGTAATGAAAGAATATAACGTTAAAAAATTAGTATTCTCATCAAGTGCTACAGTATATGGAGATCCAGAAATAATTCCAATAACTGAAGAATGTAAAACAGGTGGAACTACTAATCCGTATGGAACAAGTAAACTATTTGTTGAACAAATATTAAAAGATTTATATAAATCAGATAACACATTTGATATAGCAATACTTCGTTATTTCAATCCAATTGGTGCTCATGAATCAGGCTTAATTGGTGAAGAACCAAATGGAGTACCAGCAAATCTTTTACCATATGTCTCAAAAGTAGCAAGTGGCAAACTTGAATGCCTAAGTATTTTTGGAAATGACTATAATACAAAAGATGGAACTGGAGTAAGAGATTATATTCATGTAGTAGATCTTGCTAAAGGACATATAAAAGCCTTAGAAAAACTTGAAAAAGAGAATAAAGGATTATTCATATATAATCTAGGAACTGGAACAGGATATTCGGTTTTAGATATAGTAAATGCTTTTGAAAAAGCGAATGGTGTAAAAGTAAATTATAAAATAGCACCACGTCGTCCTGGAGATATTGCAACATGTTACTCAGATCCAACTAAAGCAAAAGAAGAGCTTGGATTTACGTGTGAAAAAACACTAGAAGATATGTGTAGAGATGCTTGGAATTACGAAAAAAATAATAATTAGAAAAAGAAACTATATAATATAATAGTTTCTTTTGTTCTAATTAAGGTAAAAACTTGCTTTTTTAAGACTAATATGATATAATATGTCAAGCAATTAGGGGATGCTAAATAGGGGGAGATACTATGTTATATATAGATCCAAATGTAAAAGTATTAGCAACTAATGAAGAAATGATGGGGAGAAAATACAAATTAAAAGTAAGTATAAATAATAGAGTTCACATATTAAAGTTTGAAGCAAGTAACTTTGAAATTTTTGCGGAATTAATAGCGGAAGAATTAGGTGCACAAGCAGGAATTGATATGGCACACTATGAAGTATGTGAATATAAAGGAAGAATTGGATTAATTACACCGAGCTTCTTAAATGTTGAAGGTGATGAATTAATTATTTCAAGTAGATCATTATCAGAAGCAAGTCAAAAAATATGTGAAGAGAACAATCTTAAAATGTCTTTAAAAGATAATACAGTAGAGAATATTATAAGAGCAGCTTCAATTTTTGATGAAAGAATAAATTCAAAAGAATTATCAAGAGAATTAGTTAAAAGATGGATTTTTTATGGAATGATAATGGAAAGTGATAAAAACAATACAAATATATCATTTATAAAAAATAGAAATATGCCACTAAGAATTAGCCCTGATTATGATAATTCAACAATGGCTCGAATGAATGAAAAAGTAACAGATTTCGTAGAAGCAATGAAATTTGGATCTGACATTTATTCAATAACAGATAATGTTAAAACTGCATTAAGAATGAATTCAAGATCAGGAGATGAATTTCTACCAGATTTTAGAATATTTGTAGAAAAACACGGTTTAGAGTTTAAAGATATAATGGATAGTTTTAGAAATATTTCAGTAGATGCTGCTATAGAAGCAGTAGAAGAAATGAATGACATTCAAATTCCATGGGAAATAAGTTTCTGGTTATCCAAAGCAATAGAATCAAGAAAAGAAGAAATGATTAAAATATTTGATGAAAAAGTAAAAAAAGAAGAAAAAACTAAAGTTTTAAAATAGTATTAAGGGGGATATTGTATGGAAAAAAATATATTTTCAAATCTTTCAACAGATAATGAAGATCATGAAAGTAGAGATATAAGAAGATTATTCGCAATCACATTTTCACTTTATAATTTTTCAGAAAATTATAATGTTTTATATAAGAAAGATGCAGATTGTACAATAGCAAAAGAACTAATTTCACTTTATTATAAAAGAATAAAACCAAATTACAGTAATATGATATATTCTTTCAAAAAGAAGTATATAATTAATGAAGCCTTAGTCGAAAAGAATGATACACAAGAACAAAAAAGGGGTTTAAAAGCAGTATATGATTATATACAGAATTATAGTAAAGATGCAGAAGAGTTTAATATACTAATTGAATCTTTACGAATAAGTGAGTTATTATGGAAACCAACTGATCAAAAACATTTGGAAGATTTAGATGCTGAAAAAGATGAATGCTTTGCTATGATACAAGAAGCAAAAGAAGAAAAAAATATGGAAAAATATAAACAAGCTAAAGCAAAACTTAGAGAACTATCAACTATAACAGCAGATAATAAAATAGGTGGACGTATAAGACAAGATAGCGATGAAGTAGATTTATTAGGATATGAAATATTAGTACCATCAGGAGTAGAAGCACGTATATTTATAAATAGTTTTTCTTCTCCAGAGAAAAGAAAAGAGTTCTTAGAGCACTTAAAAAATGATAATGAAATAGATTACATAGAATACTGTGTAAAAATATGTGCTGATTTAATAAAATATCAACCATTTAAAGATGGAAATAAAAGAACTTTTAGAAGTTTACTTAACTTAATGTTTAAAGAAAAGAATTTACCACCTGTATATATTAGACCAAAGGAAAGAGAAGAATATCATAAAGTTTTATTTGAAGCAATTCAAAATGGCAATTATGATAATCTAGTTAAATTCTATAATTTTAAAATATGTGATTCAATCTATGAATTAGATGTAGCTCCTTATATTATAAGAAAAGTATTTAATCAAACACCAGAAATTAAGGAAAATAATAAAGAAAAGAAATTAAAACTTAATGATGAAAATTCATCAAAAAAATAGAAAATACGTAGAACACGTATTTTTTTTGGTATAATTTTAAAAAGGAGTAAATATGATAAAGTTAGAAGAATTAGAGAAAATAGAAAATTATAATTTAGATAAATATATTAGTTTTAGAGAAAGAGTAAAAGAAAATATGAAAAACCCAGAATGGTTAGGAGATTTTACAAAAGAAGATCTTAAAAATTTAATAAAAATAGGAAGTAAAATATTTGTATTTTTAAAGAATAAAGAAGAAGTCTGTTCAACAATGATTATTCCATCAACTAGTGAAGATATTGAAAAGTTTGGACTAGATATAAATTATAAACAAACAATAGATTATGGTCCAACATTTGTAGATGATAAATATAGAGGTAATAAACTACAACTCCAAATGACAAAATACTTAGATGAATATTCAATAAAAAAAGGGTACAAATATGCAGTTTCAACCGTTCATCCTGATAATATTTATTCAATAAGAAATCTAAAAGAAGATTGCTTCGAAGAAGTTGGATTTAAAGAATTCAAAAGAGGTCCAAGAAAAATATATAAGAAAAATTTAGCACTCGGTCTTGACAAGTGCTAAACGTAGTGATAGTATTTAATTGTTAGATAAAATCTAATAAAAAAGAGGAAAGAGATGACAAAATTGAAAAAACAATTCAAAGCAGAATCAAAGAAGTTATTAGATATGATGATTAATTCTATCTATACAAATAAAGAAATATTTTTAAGAGAATTAATTTCTAATGCAAGTGACGCTATTGATAAATTATATTATAGATCACTAACTGATAAAAAAGTATCTGTTAATAAAGATGAATTAGAAATTAGAGTTAGTATTGATAAAGAAAACAGAACCTTAACTATTAGTGATAATGGTATAGGTATGACCGAAGAAGAATTAGAAGAAAATTTAGGTACAATTGCCAAAAGCGGTTCAGAATTATTTAAACAAAATAATGATAAAGAAAAAGATATAAGTATTATTGGACAATTTGGAGTTGGGTTCTATTCATCATTTATGGTAAGTGATAAGGTAGAGGTCACAAGTAAAAGTATAGATTCAGAAAAATCATATAAATGGGTATCAACTGGAGTTAGTGGATACACTATTGAAGAAGCAGAAAAGAAAAACAATGGTACAGAAATAGTATTATATTTAAAAAAATCAACTGATGAAAATAATTATGAAGAATTCTTAGAAGAATATAATATAGAGATGCTAATTAGAAAATACTCTGATTATATTCATTACCCAATTAAAATGTTAATAGAGAAAACTGAAAAGAAAGATGATAAAGAAGAAAAAGTATCAGAAGATAAAACACTAAATAGTATGATTCCTATATGGAAGAAAAATACAAACGAAGTAAAAGAAGAAGAATATAATGACTTTTATACAGATAAATTCTACGACTATGAAAAACCAATAAAAGTAATTCGCAGCAATGTAGAAGGAAGATGTTCTTATACAAGTCTACTATTTATACCATCACATGCACCATTTGATTATTACTCAAAAGAATATGAAAAAGGACTACAATTATATTCAAAAGGTGTACTTATAATGGATAAATGTAGTGAATTACTTCCAGATTACTTTAGTTTTGTTAAAGGATTAGTAGATAGTGAAGACATATCACTTAATGTTTCAAGAGAAACTCTTCAAGAAAATTATCAAATAGAATTAATAGAAAAAAGTCTAGAAACAAAGATAAAAAAAGAACTTGAGAATATGCTAAAAGAAAATAGAGAAGATTATGAAAAATTCTTTAAAGACTTTGGAATGCAATTAAAATATGGTGTATATTCAAGTTATGGAAATAAAAAAGATGTATTAGGTGATTTACTTCTATTCACATCCTCAAAAGATAAAAAATATACAACACTAAAAGAATATGTAGAAAGAATGAAAGAAAATCAATCAACAATTTATTATGCATGTGGTGAAAGTATTGATAAAATAGATTTATTACCACAAGTAGAATCTGTAAAAGAAAAAGATTACGAAATCTTATATTTAACAGACTATATGGATGAATTTGTATTTAAAACAATGATGGAATATGATGGTAAGAATTTCATGAATGTATCAGATGAAAAAATGGATTTAGATTCTGAAGAAGAAAAAGAAGAATTAAAGAAAAATAACGAAAAGAATAGTAAACTATTTGATGAAATGAAGTCATATTTAAAAGAAAATGTATCAAGCGTTAGATTCACACATAAATTAAAAAATCACCCAGTATGTTTAACATCAAAAGGTGAAGTATCAACAGAAATGGAAAAAGTATTAAATAGTATGCCTAATAATATGAACAATGTAAAAGCAGAAACTATACTTGAAATAAATGAAAATCATCCAATAAGTAAAAAATTAGAAGAATTATATAAAGAAAAAAATAAAGAAGAATTAGAAAAATATACTAAAATTCTATATCAAGAGGCAAGATTAATTGAAGGACTACCAATAGAAAATCCTACAGAACTTACTAATTTAGTATGTGAATTAATTTCAAAATAAAGAAGAGAAATCTTCTTTTTTTTAAATTTAAATGTTATAATAAAGTTATAAATTTGAAAGGAGAAGAGTATGAAAAAGTTTTTTAATGAATTTAAAGAATTTATTTCGAAAGGAAATGTAATTGATTTAGCAGTTGGTGTTGTTATAGGTACTGCATTTAGTAAAATAGTATCAAGCTTAGTTGATAACATAATAATGCCACTTGTTGGATTAATTATTGGTGGAGTTGATTTTTCTGGTTTATCAATTAAATTTCAAGGTGCAAGCATAAAATATGGATTATTTATTCAAAATATAGTTGACTTCTTAATAGTAGCTTTCTGTATATTTACTGTAATTAAAATTATGAATTCTTTCGATAAGAAAGTAAAAGAAAAAATAAAGAAAGAAGAAGAGAAAAAAGAAGAAAAGAAACCAGAATTAACAAAAGATCAAGAATTACTAATTGAAATTAGAGATTTACTAAAAAAACAAGATAAAGAAACTAAGAAAAAATAATTCTTAGTTTTTTCTTTTATTAATACCTAATTATGGTATAATATGATATAGATAGAGGTGTTAACATGAATGAAGAAATGACAAGATTAATGAGAATGAATCAAAATGCAAATAATAATATGAATACCAATATGGAACCATTTGATATAAAATCAAAGCGTATAAGTATCCTAGAAACATATGGAGAAAACTTTAATGAAAAAGAGTTTATTACAAACCCAGCAATAGGAAGAGAAAGAGAACTAAAAGAATTGATGTTAACACTATTAACACCAGATAAATCAGCAATCCTTTCTGGTCCTCCTGGTGTAGGTAAAACATCAATAGTAGAAGGTTTAGCTTATTTAATACAAAATAATATGGTACCTGATAGAATTAAAGTATATAAAATAATAAAAGTAAATACTTCAGCACTTTTAGGTATAGATCCAGTAACTGGAGAATCAAAAATACAAAATTTAATTGATGAAATAAAAAATTATCAACATTTAATATTATTTATAGATGAAATACATACATTAATGGGGCAAAAAGGAGAAGCCTTAGATTTTGCAAATATGTTTAAACCAGGACTTGATAGAGGAGATATCAAAGTAATTGGAGCTACTACTACAGAAGAATATGAAAGATTTATATTAAGAGATAAAGCATTTGTAAGACGTTTTCAAAAAATAATAGTAAATGAACCAACTAGAGAACAAAATATAAAAATATGTGTAGGAACTGTTCCAAAAATAGAAAAAAGAACAGGTGCTACTTTAATGTATTCTGATTATATAAAAGAAGAAATAATGACTTTTTTAACTGATATGACTAGTGAATTTAAAAGAGTTTATGAAAATGGTTCTAGATATCCAGATGTTACATTAACTTTAGTTCAAGATGCATTTAGTTATGCAGTATTTGACAATAGAAGATATGTAAATATACTAGACTTTAGAAAAGCAATTGAAAATACTAAAAGTGTATATCCAGATGTAATCACTAAATCATTACCATTATTTGATGAAAAATTTAGACCAGAAATAGAAAGAGTAAAAATGAGTAGACAAGGTTAAAAAATGTATTATTATGATACATTTTTTTAATATATATAAAATTATTAAAACTTTTTTGTTAAAAAAATAGATTTATATGATAAAATAAATCCAACAGAGGTGCGGTATGAATAAAAGTATTAAAAAAGTATTAGTGTTAATAATTTTGATAATAGTATTTAGTACATCTAATGTATATAGTCTTACAAAAACTGAATTAAAGAATTTAAATTTAACTAGACTAAAACTATATAGTTTAGAAACAGGATATAGAAATGTACAGGGTGGAACAATAACAGATAAATATATTTTACTTGCTGAAACATATAGTGATAATGGAAAAACAGCACTAGTAGTAATTAATAAAAAAACATATAAAAAAGAAAAAGTAATAACAAAGTATGAGTTTAATCATGCTAATGATATGACATATAATAGTAATGAAAATAAGGTAATAATAACTGGTGGTAAAGCTTATCCCAAAATGTATATATTAAATGGTGATACATTAGAACAAGAAAAAATAGAAATAACAAAGAGAGGATATTCCTCAATCGCATATGATAAAGATAATGATAAATATATAGCAAGAAGAGGAAAAAAAGCATATATACTTGATTTAAAATTTAATGAAGAAGAAAGTTTTGATATTTCTGAAGAAGATTTAACAACACAAGGATTTGAAGTTAAAAATGGGAAATTATATTTTACTTGTTATGAAGCAGGAAGAATTACAAATTATCAAAAAAAATATACAAAAATATTAAAAGCAAATGAGAATGTTGTAGTAGTTTATGATTTGAATACAAAGAAAAAAGAAAAAGTATACTATATTCCTCAAGTAAATAATGAAGGAATATATCCAGGAGAAGTGGAAGGAATAAGTTTTATAGAAAATACTCCGATAATTTGGTCAAATAAAAAGGGATATATAAATTTATTTACTACAATTGCAGAAAAACAAAATGAATCAGTAGAGATTAAAGCACAAGATGAATTAGAGAATAATAAGATATTATTAAAATTATATAAGAATGACAAATTAATTGATCAAGCATACAATAAAGATGGCAAATTTACGTTTAAGAACATATCATCTGAAAAGGAAAATACAGTAATATATGATGTGAAAACAGAAGATGAAAACTATAAGTTGAATACTGATAAATTAAAAGTTAAAACTACATACGATTTTTATGAAAATAAACTTAATACATTTATAGAGGACGAAATAAAAATAGAAAAAATAAATAATGAAGAAGTAGAACAAGAAAAAGAAAAAATAAATAATGAAGAAGAAGAACAAGAAAAAGAAAAAATAGAAATAGAAGAAAAAGATACAAAAGATAATAAAAAAGAAGAATCAGATAAAAAATCAAAAGAAAAAGAAGATAAAGAAAATGATGTTAAAGATGAAGTAATAGATAACAAAGTTATAGAGGAAGAACAAACTAATATTACTAATGATGATGAAATAGAATTATTAGAAACAAAAGAAAACGATATAGGAAATGTAGAAGTTCCTGATACAAAAACAAATAGTGAAGAAATAGGTCTAATAGGCATGTTTATGGTTTTAATATCATTATTAATTATTAAAATTAAGAAGAACAATTAGTGCATAATAGTTATGCACTTTTTGTGGAAAAATAAAGAGTTCTAATTTTGTATATTTGAGAGTATTTATTAAAACAAAACTACAAATTCACTTGATGAAATTTGTAGTTTTTAGTTTGTTTTTCTTCCTAATTTTTAAAATTGGTCTTTTGATTAATACTTAGTTTTGTTTTATAACATTTGTACTTCCAAGAAAGAAAAGGAGGAATGTTATGGAAGAAAAGAAATTTTATACATGTAAGAATGATAGAGCATTTAAAGAAGTATTTATGAAAGAGCAGAATAAAGATTTACTTATTAGTTTACTTGAAAGCATTTTGAATATCAAAATAAA
>JAGAWU010000029.1 GCA_017941235.1 Bacilli bacterium
ATAAATTATGTACTTCAGATTGCTTATATCAAAACAAATAGACTTATTATCCAAAATTTTAAAAATTGAGGAAACTCAGTTCTTTTTGTCGTGATTATCATATCATAAAAATTTAAATTTGACAAAACTTAGATAAACATATTTTTATTTATGACCTTTATAACCATATTTGTTTGTTATTGGATCTTTAAATAAAAATGTTTTTCCTGGTAATAATGTATGAATCATATATCCTCCAAATATTAAGAATATTCCAACACATGATAAATATTTAATAATTGGTTTGACTTCATTCATTTTTATTAAATAGTAAAATGCTAATTGACTAATAATAATTGATATATAAAATATTAAAATGTTTAAAACTGGTATATCTTTTTTTAATATATATTGATATCCATAGAATAGTAATGGTATTAATATTAAAAGTACTAGTAAGCTAATAAATTTAGCTAAGAAATAATTTCCATCTATTCCATATACTAATCCATCAACTAATCCCCATAAGAATGTTGGAGTAAGTGCTATTTTAATATGCTCCCATGTACTTTCATTGACAGCAGTAAACAATCCAATAAATTTATTATGACCGCTTATATCATATAAAAAGTGTGATATTGTACCAATTATTGAAATAATAATAATACTTATAATAGTAAATAACATATATCTCTCCTCTTTATATATTATGATTTTAAATTATTTTTACTACTTTATATATTCAAGTAAAGTTTATAATTAAAAAAACTTAAGATAATCTTAAGTTTAACTAATAACTTTATTTCTACCTGCTTTTTTAGCTTTATATAAATTTTTGTCTGCTTCCTTTATTGCATCGTTAAGCACTTGATTTTTTTGAACTTTTGTTGTTCCAATGGAAACAGTTATATTTATTTCATTTTTATTTTCTATTTTAAATTTATGCTTACTTATTTTAATTCTTAAACTTTCTATTAATTTTTTAAAATCAGAATATGATACATCAGTTGTTGATAGAATAACAAATTCTTCTCCGCCCCATCTAGCAGGTATTAAGTCTTTATTGTGATTTTTTAAAATACTTGCTATTTCTTTTAAAATAATATCACCAGAATTGTGACCATATGTATCATTTACTTTTTTAAAGAAATCTATATCTATAATAGCAGCATTATATTTTTTTCTAGTACTATCTGCATTTACTATTCTTTTACTTATTTGTATAATAGCATATCTATTATATAAATCTGTTAATTCGTCATAATCAGCTTTTCTTGTTAATTCATATTCTTTTCTTCTTGATGAATTAGTATAAAATATTGCAAACATTGTAATAGATGTGAAAGCAAATAAGTTATTAGCGGTAAATAATAATCGTTTCATTATATTGTTAAGTGAAACTGCTATAGGTATATTAACTACATGAATTAATACTGATAGAACAAAGTAAGTAATTATTATTATGAAAGTAAAAATAAATGATTGTAATGATGATTTCTTTTCATGATCAAAACTGTATGCTGGTAAGAAGTATGCTGCTATTAAGGCAAAAGTCCAGTTTTGAAAACTTGGTGTCCATCCGAATGATAGGATGGCAAAAATCATATGAAACCATATTTCAAAGAATGTTATGGATGAATACCTTTTGGGATTTCTAAAACATGAATAAAACTGTGTAAGATATATTAGTATAGATACAATATTTATACATATCATACACATATGCCCAATTAGTATGTATATAACCATTAAAAATATATGGCAGAATAACAAGAAGAGATTTCCAAAAAAGAAAGTAATATCAATTCTTCCCTTAGGATCACTTCTATTATTCCAAAGTTCCCTTAATACTTTCATAAAATTCCCTCTATAGCTTTATTATAAAGCATTATTGCAATAAATCAATTATTTTATGAGTTTTTTTATGATTAAATAGAGTTTTTATATAGTTGTTAGGTATATATACAACTAGGATAGCTGTTATTGTTTAGTTTTTACATTATATACTACTTTCTTTTCTTAACTAACTTTTTATTTTTTTCTATTTCATTCATTACTTCTTGTGTAGAAATTACCTTATCTAATTGTTCATTATAGTATCCTTTTTTCTTAAAGTTATGTGTATAAATATGATTATCTTTTTCTATTAGTAATAAATCATTTTTAGATACTCTAGTTAAATTACCTATATTTTCATAACATCTAACAAGTAATTCATTATCTAATACTCTTGTAGCTTCAAAATTAGTATTATATTTCTTATTAATGTATTCAACTATCTTAGATATCATTTGTAATTTTACTTGTTTTAAATGATTATATTTTTCTTCTATATTACTTCCTTTAATATTACTATAATTATCTTTTAAGTAATCAATTAAGTTTTTACCAATAAGATAATCACCTAGATTAATTAAATCATTATTTAGATCATTGTAGTTATTAATTATAAGATATTTATTAGCTTCTATATCAACATTACAAGCATACAGTATATCTACTAATTGTGGGCTTAGTACTGCTTTAATATAGTCTTTCTTTATTTGAGCAAATACTAATATTTCTTTTGATTTATCTGCGAAATTAGAAAAACCTGTTACATTAGTTTTCTTGACCATTTCTCTATTAAAACTATCTACTACATTATATGCTGACATATTTTCATTATATTTTTGTGCTAATACTGCATCATTATCAAATAAATTGTTTAAATTACCATCTCTTAAATCTATACAAAAATCTTTATTATTATTTTTATTTCTAATATTTTTAATTTCTTCTGCCTCTTTTAATAATTTATTATTTGGTATTTCTATTATAATTATCGGTTTTCTTTCTCTAAAATAATTATACTTACCTGATTGTGGTATTGAATACTCTTCTGCAACAAAGGAAAAGTCACTGCTTACTGATATCCATGGAGATGTTCCAGATTGTAATTTTTGCCCTCCTACATGTCCAACTATTGTATCTAATGCATTACCTATATTATCATTAATACAAGTATTCACATTATCTATTATTGCTATTTTCTTTTTCTTTACTTTTCTTTTTTCATAATAAGTTTTTGCAGAAGATTCTAAATCTTTTAATGAAAGATATGAATTAATTAATGTACAATATATTTTTTTGTTATTATCTAAGTTATTTTTATCTTTATTATTAATAGCTCTATATAATAACATATTTATCCCCTCTCTTTGACTCATTATATTAACAACTTCTATAAAAAAAGTCAATTTAGTCTATTATATTATAAAACAACAAAATCAGTATGTAATATGTATTACTCAAGTTCAAGAGAACAATTTTTATAATAAATTATTCACAACTTCTGTGGATATTTCCTTATTATTATCCATATATTCTTTTGAGATAATATTATGATATAAAAAGTAAAAATTTTAAAAGTATATCTTTTTTTCATAGTTTAATTATTAAAAAAAATAAACACTTTCATTTAAGTGTTTATTTTCTTTTGTACTCTAAATGTTTATACTTTATTCCTTCTTCTAGATGTGCTGATAATATTTTACTATTCCATTCTTCTTTGTTAAATTCTGGAAAAAATTTATCTGCAGTTTTACATTCTTCATCTATTTCTGTAAGAAGCATTTTATCTGCATCTGAAATAAATGATTCATATACTGAAGCACCACCTATTATCATTACTTCATCATCATATGATTCTAAATACTTCATTAGTTCTTCTTTGCTATGAAATATTTCTACTCCTTCTATTTCTATATCTTGATGAGTTAAAACTAAATGTTTTCTACCTGGTAATAGTTTAGGTAAAGAATCTAATGTTTTTTTACCCATTACTATTGGTTTCCCCATTGTATTTTCTTTAAAAAATTTCATATCCTCATGAAGATGCCATATTAAATCATTATTTTTTCCTAGCTCATTATTCTTACCTATCGCAGCTATTAAAGTTATATTCATACAAACCTCCTACCATTAATAATTATATTTTCTTTATTTATTAGTGTCAATATTCTATTTTTTTAAAATTTTTTGATTATTCTTATCATATAATTGTTGTTCTAATTGCTTACTTTCTTGAAGAGATTCTTTCTTGTCTTGTAATTCACTTTTTAAATTTGATAAATTAGAAAGAACCTCATCAACTTCTTTATAATGTGGGTATAATTCTTCTATTTCAGAAATTATATCGTCTATATCATTTACATTTTTATTTATAGATCCAATTGCACTCTCTATTTCATCTATTCCAGATTCTATCTCTTTTGAGAAATCTTCTATTACCGCTTGTTTAGTTATTTCTGTAGTCATTCTTGGAAAAAGAATATTTTTAGTCATACCAAGTGTCATTGTAGAAATTGCTGAAATAGCTCTTAGAGCAAATGGACCATTACCATTCATCTTATTTCTTGCTGCTTCAATTGTTCTTTGAGTAGATTCATTTATTGTTTCAAATCTTATATTAAGTTTATCTTCATAGTTTATACTTTTAGAAAGTTTTTCTTGCATATCTTTTATTAGTTTTTCTTGATCATTCAAAACCATTAACATATTACCATTAATTTCCTCTAAAGATAATTCCTTGTCCTCATATTTAGATATGTCAATATCTTTTTTTTCTTCTTTATTAATTATTTCTTCTTTTCTTTCTTCTAACTTTCTTTCTGTTTCCTCTACTTCATTTATACTTTCATCTATATCAAGTATTGTTTCTATATCCAACTTAGCATTATAATTATTCTTTTCTAATTGAAGATCATTGTTATCCTCTAATAATTCTAAACCTGTATCTAATTGTTCTTCCTTCTTCTTTAAATTTTTAAGTTCTTCTTTAATTACTTTAGTTTTATTAGCTATTAAGTTTAATTCATTAATATCTTCAATACTATCTATATTCTCAAGTACATCTTTTTCACCAGTTATCCTAATATACTCATCTAAAATACTTTCTAATTCTTTCTTTAACTTTAATACTCTATTATCATATTTATCTATAATATCTTTTGTAGTAAGAGTTTCTAGAATTTTTTTATCTTCTTCAGATATAGACTTAGTTTCCTTTAAAGTTTCAATTTTTATTTTGTATTCTAATCTTTCATTTAATCTTTCCTCTATACTTAAAAATCTATGGTCATCTTCTTTATACTTTGAATCTATTATTTTATATGTATTTTTCTCTTTTATTACTATTATTACTCCACCATATATATTCTTTGATTCTTTATAATAGTTTGATAAATAGTCTTCTTTTTTTGCTTTTTCATACTCTCTTAATATTTTTCTTTCAGGAGTTTCTTTAGAAAACTCCTTAAATATATTTCCAATTAAAACTAGGGGGGATATTTTTATAAATGATATTATGTCATTTCTTCTTAATAATCTTTCTAATTCTTTTTTCTTTTTTAGTTTTTCTTCCTTTCTTTTTTTTCTATCTTCTTCATCATATTCAAGTAGTTTTTTTAATTGTGAGTTAGTTATTTTTAGCCTTCTTCTTCTATCATTTTTTCCACCTTTAACACCTATTGTTTCATCCATAACTTCACCTTCGTTCTTTTTTTATTTTACATAAATTATTTCTAAAAGTCTATAATATATGTTTATACTTGACTTGCATGTTATAATATATTACAAAAAGAGATGGTTTTATGAGAAGAAAAAATGAAACTGAATATATTGATAAAATTTGTAGTTATTGTGGTAATGTTTCTTTATTTCAACATACTCCTACTAAAAGAATTACTATGTTTACTAAAACTAGTAGTTGGTGTTTTAAATGTAAAAGAATTACTACTCAATATATATTAAATGATTTTGATATTGCTTATCATAATTTAAAAAATTTAGAAGTACTTACAGAGAATGAAAAAGAGGTACTTAATATAATTGAAGGTAAAAAAAATAATAGTAAAGAAAAGAAGTTGGTATTAAAGAATGAAAAAAAATAAATTTAAATATAGTGATGATAATAAAAGATATCATACTCTTAATTATTTTTATAAACATAAGTTTAATTCTAAGGTATTTAAAGTTAGTTTGAATGCTGGATTTAGTTGTCCTAATATTGATGGTACTGTAGGTTATGGTGGTTGTATTTATTGTTCTAAATCTGGTAGTGGTGAATTTGCTGGAAATATAGAGGATAGCATATTACATCAGTTTTCTAGTGTTAAGACTATGATGCTTAATAAGTGGCCTGAAGCTAAGTATATTGGATATTTTCAGGCTAGAACTAATACTTATGCTCCTGTTGAACAGTTAAAAAAAGTTTATGAACCAATACTTAGACAAGATGGAGTTGTTGGTTTAAATATTGGTACTAGGGCTGATGCTATAAGCGATGAGTGTTTAGATTATTTAGAAGATTTAAATGAAAGATGTTTTTTAACTGTGGAACTTGGGCTTCAAACTATTCATGAGGAAACTACTAAACTTATTAATAGATGTCATTCTTTACAATGTTTTGAAGATATGGTTAAAAAACTTAGAGATAGAAATATAAATGTTGTTGTTCATATAATTAATGGTCTACCTTTGGAAGATAAAGATAAAATGATTGAAACTGTTAAATATTTGAATAAGCTTGATATACAAGGTATTAAAATACATATGCTTAGTATTTTAAAAGATACTCCACTTGAGAATTATTATAAAGAAAATAAATTTCATATTCTTACGAAAGAAGAATATATTGATATAGTTATTAATCAATTGGAGGAGCTTAGACCTGAGATCGTTATACATAGAATTACAGGTGATCCAAAATTAGAAGATTTAATTGAACCTAAGTGGCTTGTAAAGAAGTTTTGTGTTTTGAATGATATAGATAAAGAAATGGTTAAACGTGATGTATATCAAGGTGATAAAATTCATGGGTAATTATTTAATTTATTATTTAGTACTTATTAATTTAGTATCATTTATTGTAACTGGATTAGATAAGTTTTTAGCTATTAAACATAAGATGAGAATAAGTGAGATTTCTTTACTTTCTTTTTCTTTATTTGGTGGTTCTATTGGTGAAATGTTAGGTATGCTTATATTTCATCATAAGACTAAACATATTAAGTTTTTAATTTTAAATCCAATTTTTTTATTAGTTTGGATTATTATATTAATAAAATTTATATAAAAAAAACACTTCAATTTTTGAAGTGTTTTTTATCTACAACCAGTAGCTTGTTCATTATAATTATTTCTTGCTACACAAAGATATCTATCAACTATTTTCATTATATCTGGTGTAGTTTTATATGTATATCCATATATTGGAGATCCTATTCCTGTTCCTCTATGATATTTTTCTTCATATGCAAATCTAAACATTTCTGCAAAGAACTCATTTATATGTACATATGCATATTCTCTTAATGGTTTTAAAGAGTATGTTTTATACTTATTATATATACTTAATATTTCTTGATTGTTTTCTGGATAATTTCCTGTTTTTCTTCCATAAATATCACCAAAGGCATGTGCTAATTCATGAACTATAGTTGCTTCTCTTTCTGTATCTAACACTACATTTGTTGGAATATTAATTAACACGTTAGGAACATGCCCACCTGTAATTCCTGCAGATGAACCTGAAACTACACTACTATATGTACTTTCTGCAAGTAATGTAATTTTACCATTTGGATCAAATAATTGTGGCATATCACTATATAATTGATTTAAATAATTCCAATATATATTTCTAGATTGTTGACTTAAATTAGCATCCATTTCAACTGGCATATTTCCTAGTGTACCATAATAGTACGTATTTAATGTACCTCTATTAGCGTTGTTATATATTCTGGCATATAGAGTTGTATTTTCTTTAAATACTGTTTGGTATACATTTATTGGTGCTCCATCAGTAGTTTTAGAGAAACCTCTAATTTCATTACCTATAGAATATGTTGCTGGTACTTTATTTATTTTACAACCTTTACCATTGTAACTTTCACAAGATGTTTCGGTAAAGCTTAACCATTCTGCTGCAATATTTTCTAAACTAGGATTATAACTTGAATTATTTTTACCGACTGTATTTTTATTAAAAGAAGTATTTCTATTAAATGTTACTATAACTTTTAATTTACTTATGGAGTAATATGTTTTATTTTCAGTTATACTTAAAGTTTCTCCACCTTTTTGTGTAACTGTCTTTGCATTACTATCTGCATTCCATCCTAAAACTTCAGCATTTGATTTTGCTTTTAATGTTGGAACTACTATCTTACATGAAGTTTCATTGTTATATAGATAACATAATTCTTCAACACTTGAAGTTGTTGCAGCTTTATCATCTTGAACAACAAATGCTACTCTTAATGGTGTTTTTCTTCTTATAACTGAATAATAAGTTTTTGATTCAGATACTTTTCTATTAGTTTTTGTACTCCAACTACTTTGTCTTTCATTTAAACTATTAGCCCAACCTAGAGCAATATAGTCTTCAGTAGTACTTATTTCAGGAGATGTTACTTCGCAGCCTGTTTCATCATTATATATATAGCATGATTTTACTTCACTTGTATTTGTTTTACCATTAGTAAAAGTTATATTTATTTTCTTTTTCATTATAGCATAAAATGTTTTATTACTATTTAATGTGATTTCACTACTATTATTAAATTCAGCAGTTTTTGAATTAGAATTTGTACTCCATCCTAAAACTTCATAACCTTCTGCACTTATTGTTGGTGATTTTACTTTACAAGTATCACCTGTAGTTGTACAGTTTTCTGCATATAGTTTTTTACCTATATAAAAAGTAGCTGTAAATTGTTTACTTGTATCATGTTTTTCTTCTTGTGTACTAGTATCATTATTATTTGGTTTATTGTCATTATCACTATTATTTGGTTTATCACTAGTTTGATTATTTGTATTATCGCTAGTTTTTGTTTCCTTAGCTTCTTCCTTTTTACTTTCATTGTTGTTTTCTTTTTTATTATCTTTTGAATCTTGTTTACTATCTTTATCTTTTGAATCTTGTTTATTTTCTTTTGATTCTTCTGATATTTTTTCTTCATTATACTCTTTTTCTTCTTTTATTGACATACTTGAATTATTGTCTTTCTTTTGTAAAGCTTGAGTATAGTTGTCATTTTTCTTTACATTTGATTTTGATTTAAAATTGTATATATTAACTCCTAAATATACTAATAAAATTATTGCAAATATCGCAGCACTATATTTTATAATGTCTTTCATTATAAAACTCCCCCTTTAATAGCGCTTATTATATCACAAAACATAAAAAAAATCAAGAAATAATTACTATGAATGATATATTGCTTAATATTATACAAATCTTTGTAAACAAAAAAAGAATCTATTTACAGATCCTTTTTTGTTTTTATTTACTTTTTTTATCTTTTACTATTTCTTTTAAAGCAGTACCTGCAGCTGCAATACCTTGAAGATCACTAGGAATAATTATCTTAGATGATTCTCCTTTTGAAATGTCAATTAACGCTTCATAGCTCTTTAATTTTAGAGTAGCTTCATCTAATTTTACATTTTTAATTAATTCTAATCCTTTAGCTTCAGCTTCTTTAATTTTTAATATAGCTTCAGCCTCACCTTCTGCTTCTTTTACTTTTGCAGTTTTCTTAGCTTCAGCTCTTAGAATTGTACTTTCTTTTTCACCTTCAGCAAGTAAGATAGCTGATTTTTTCTCTCCTTCTGCTTTAAGGATAGCTTCACGTCTTTCACGTTCAGCACGCATTTGTTTTTCCATTGCTTCTTGTATATCACGTGGTGGTAAGATATTTTTAACTTCAACACGATTAACTTTTATTCCCCAAGCATCTGTAGCTTCATCAAGAATTGATCTCATTTTTGAATTGATAATATCACGTGATGTTAATGTTTCATCTAATTCAAGTTCACCAATTATATTTCTTAATGTTGTAGCTGTTAATGTTTCAATTGCATTAACTGGATTTTCAATTCCATATGTATATAATTTTGGATCAGTAATTTGATAATAAACTACTGTGTCAATTTGCATTGTAACGTTATCTTTTGTAATAACTGGTTGTGGTGCGAAGTCTTTTGCTACTTCTTTTAATGATACTGAATTTGCAATTCTATCTACGATTGGTAATTTATAATTTAAACCTGTACTCATTGTCCTGTAATATGAACCTAGACGTTCAATAACTATTGCCTTTGATTGTGGTACTATTTTAATTCCACCTGCAATAATAATAACTAAAATAATAATAATAACTAGAAAAACCATAAACTTAATCCTCCTTCTTAACTATAAGTTTTACACCTTCTATTTTTTGTACTTTTACAATTGTATCTTTTGGTAGTGTTTCATTTGAAACAGCACTCCATTTTTTTCCATCTACTCTTACTTCACCGACTTTATTCTTACTTATCTCCTCAGTTACAATTGCTTCCATGCCAATTACTCTATCTAAGTTAGTTGCAACAACATGTTTAATTTTAAATCTTTTAGTAAGAGGTTTTAAAATTATAAGCATCAGTATACTTACTACTAAGAATACTACAATTTGTATTATTACATTATCTGTAAAATAAGTAGACACTATACTAGCAAGTGCTCCAATTGCAAACCAAATTGTAACTAAGTTTACAGTAAAGAGTTCAATTAGTAAAAGTAATATGAAAATTACAAACCAAACTGTAAGCATATACTCCTCCTTGAGCATATTATAAAATAATTCTGATGTTTTTTCAATATTTGTAATTAAAATATATCTAATTAGTTATTGTCATCAAAAACTTTTTATATTATAATTAATTATATGAAGATAGGGATGATTAAATGATTAAAAATAAGGGAACTAAAATTTTGATTTTATCACTTACTTTTTCTGGTTTACTATCTACAACTACTGGTATTGCACTTAATAATATGAAATCTAATACTTCTACTGATAAAATAGATATTAAGGTTGTTGAAAGACAAGTTGCAAGACTTAAAAGTAATATTCCTGTTTTAAAAGATATGGAAGTTGAAATAAATGAGCCTATTAGTGTTGATGTAAAGGATTATATTTCTAATATAGATGAAATTAGTTCTAATGCTCTTAGAGCATTTAAGATTGATACTTCACTAGTTAATGTTACTCAAGCAGGTAAGTATTCTTATACTATTCAATACAATGGTAAAAAATATAAAGGCTCAATAACAGTTAAAGATAAAGAAAAAGAAGATAAGATAATAGAAACATTATATATTAAGAATTTTTCAATTAAGGTTAATGAACAATTACCTACTGAAATTTCCAGTTATTTAGAAAATAAGGTAGATACACTTGATCCTGCTTTGATTAAACTTGATACTTCTAAAGTTGATATACATGTTGCTGGTGAATATCAGTACACTATTACTTATGGTAATATGCTTTATACTGGAACTATTAAGGTTTATGAAGAACAAGCTACACAGGTATTAAATAACGTTGAGTATACTGTTCATTATACTTGTGGAAATAAAACTATTAATAAAGTTTTCAGAAAAACATCTACTACTCTAAGGGTATTTGTTAATGAAAATGAAATAAAAAATAAAAAACCTAATGAATTATCTGGTTGTACTGCAGTTATCGATTATGATAAAACTAAGGATTTAGAAATAGTGGATGATAAAATAGGTGCATATGTTGATGAAAAGAAAAATGAGATTAGAGTTTATTTGAAACAGATAGGCACTGAAACTACTGTTCAACCTCAAAATCCTACTGTTGATGGTGCAACTGTTCAAACAAATAATTAATAAAAAAACCACTAATTATTTAGTGGTTTTTCTTTAAAAAAATCCACAATTATTGTGGATTTTTTATGATAAACCTATTATCTCATTATTCTTTATATCAATGTTTAAATAGTTAGGCTTCTTTGGAAGTCCCGGCATAGCAATTATATCACCTAAGAAAACTACTATAAAACCTGCTCCATTGTATAACTTTATATTTTTTACATGAATTGTATGTTTGTATCCACCACCTAATTTTTTAGGATCATCAGATAATGAATACTGTGTTTTTGCTATACATATTGGGAGTTTAGATAAGTTTTTACCTTCTAAATATTTTATTGTTTTTTCTGCTTGTTCTTCATACTCTACTTTTTCTGCCCTATATATTTCTTTAGATACTTTTTCTATTTTTTCTTTTATACTATCTTCTTCATTATATATATAATTAAAACTATTTTCTTTTTCTAATACTTCTAATGTTTTATTTGCTAGTGATAAAGCTCCTTTTCCTCCATCAACATAAGCTGTGGATATTTCAAAAGGAATATTTTTTTCTTCACAATATTTTTTAACAGTATCTATTTCTTCCACAGAATCTGTGGAATATTTATTTAGAACAACTATCAAATTTGAGGAAAACTTTTTGATATTCTCGACATGTACTGCTAAATTAGATAGTCCTTCTTTTACTTTTTCAACATTTTTTTCTAATATATTATCTTTTTTGACACCTGCATTATATTTTAATGATTTAATTGTACTTACTAAAATAACACAATCTGGTTTTAATCCTGCTTTTCTACATTTTATATCAAAAAATTTTTCTGCTCCTAAATCTGAACCAAATCCAGCTTCTGTAATAACATAATCTCCCAAGGATAAGGCTGTTTTAGTTCCTATTATACTGCTACAACCATGTGCTATATTTGCAAAAGGTCCGCCATGTATTATTGCAGGAGTATTTTCAAGTGTTTGAACTAAGTTTGGTTTAATGGCATCTTTTAATATTACGGCAACTGAATTTTCTACTTTTAAATCCTTTACATAAACAAAATCATTTTTTTCATTATAACCAACTATTATATTTCCAACATTTTCTTTTAAATCATCTAAATCTTTCGATAAACATAGTAAAGCCATTATCTCACTAGCTGCTGTTATTGTAAATTTTGTTTTTCCTGACGAAAGATTTACATCTCTTAATGCTCTATCATTAACGTCTAAACATCTTTCAAAAGTAATGTCTTTTATATTTAATTCATTCCCAAAGTATATATGACTATCAATAGCTGCTGAAATTAGGTTGTTAGCTGCTTCAATTGCAGGCATATCTCCAGTAAAGAATAGATTAATGTCTTCCATTGGTATAACTTGACTGTATCCTCCGCCTGCTGCTCCACCTTTCATTCCAAATACTGGCCCCATCGATGGTTCTCTTAAGGCTAGTACTGCTTTTTTATCTAATTTATTAAGTGCATCAGCTAAACCTATTGAAACTGTCGTTTTACCTTCTCCATATGGGGTTGGATTCGTTGCAGTAACTAGTATTAGTTTTCCTACATGGTTATACTTTAATGTATTTATTTTAGCTTTATCATTTCCATATAGGATTAAGTTTTCTTCACTTAGATTTAGTTTTTGTGCTATTTCTTTTATATCTTTTTTATTTGCTTTATGAGCTATTTCTATATCTGTCATATAAACACCTCTTTTTTGTATATTTGGCTAACTATTTTAGATGAATTTTAATTTTTCACCTATGCAATTTTGACACATTCAAACTTATTTTAACATGAATTTATGAAATTGGCTATTTGATTAAATATTTCTTTTAACATATTATACTCCACGTCAGAAAGAAAAGGAGGAATTTTATGAAGAAAAAAATATTATTCTTTGTGACAATATTATGTCTATTTTTAATTAGTGGCACTGTTAATGCGGAAGAAAAGTTTTATGAAGGAGAATATATAGATGGTATCTATACTAAGAGTATTCGTGTAAAAAACTATTCTACTCATTTTCAGAAAGCTAGATTCTTTAGAAGAGTATCTGATAATAAGGAAGCTTATTGTATAGAACCTTTTGCTTTCTTTGATCAAAATGCTGGTTATGATAGTAGTATAACACCTCAAAATATTAGTAATGATAAATGGAGGAAAATGAGTTTAATAGCTCATTATGGTTATGGTTATAAGAATCACACTGATAGTAAGTGGTACGCTATTACTCAGTTACTAATCTGGAGAGAGTCTACAGATGGTGGAGCATTCTTTTTTACTGATACACTAAATGGTAACAAGATTGATATATTTCAGGATGAAATTAATGAAATATATAGTTTAGTTGATAAACATGAGAAAATACCTAGTATTGCTGGTAAAACTTATAACTTAAAGAAAGGTGAAACTTATATTTATGATGATACTGATTCTTTAAAGTATTTTAAAAATGTTGATGAAGGTATAACCATAGATGGTAACAAAATAGATGTTTCTAAACTTAATGAAGGTAATTATACTTTTACTTTCGAGAGAGATAATAGTTATAATAGTGATCCTGTTCTTTTTTACTACAGTCCAAATAGTCAAAATATTATGACATCTGGTTATATAGATAAAGATACCTTTACTGTTAGTGTTAATATATTTGATACAGAGATAAATATTAATAAAGTTGATAAAGATACTGGTACGAATATATCTACTGGAAATGGAAAACTATGTGATGCTAAATTTAGTATTTATGATTCTAACTCTAATTTTATTTCTGAATTAGGACTTGATGATAATTGTAATGTTAAGATTAAAAATTTAGATCTAGGTAAATACTATATTAAAGAAACTTCTGCTGGTGAAGGTTATATTATTGATGATAATACTTATGAAGTAGAATTAACTTTAGATAATGCAAAAGTTAACTTACAGTTATCTAATAAAATAATTGAAAAAGACTTAGTTATACATAAGGAATATGGTACTAGTGATAGTAAAAGTGATGAAAAAGATGTTATATTTGATGTTTATTCTAATGACAAATATATAAATACTATTGTTACTAATGATAAAGGTATAGCGCAGATTAGACTTCCTTATGGTGAATATGAATTTAGGCAAGTTACTTCTAAACAAGGTTATAAACATGTTGATAACTTTGCTGTTAGTGTATTTGATGATAAACCTGAAAAAATTGAACTCTTAGATTATAAAATAAGTGTACCAGATACTAGGGATAATTTACCTAATGTTTCAATAATACATTTAATTCTATTTGTATTAATGGTTTTATATGTTAAAAAATAAAGTTATTGTTAGTATATTTGTAATACTTTTTTATCTTATATTATTAGTTACTGTTAATAAAATAAATAGTTTTTCTTACAATATTAATTATGACCATATAATATCATCATCTTTCCCTAATAAAATTAATATGGAAAAAATAGATAGTAAAACTAATATAATTAAAGATAAAGACTTAATCGGTAATATTTATATTCCAAAAATCAATTTAAATAAACCTTTATATTCCCCAAATAGTACTAAAAATAATATAGAAGAAAATGTTACTATTTTGGATGGTTCTGTTTTCCCTAGTGAAGAATCTAGTATTATATTTTTAGCAGCTCATTCTGGTACTGGTACCAAGGCTTACTTTAATAATTTAAAATATTTAGATGTAGATGATGAAATATATCTTAATTATTATAATAAGAGTTATAGTTATATTGTTAGCGAAGTAAAAGAAGTAGAAAAAAATGGCTATATAACTGGAAAACGAAAAACTAATCATGAAATTATTCTGACTACTTGTAGTGATACTAAAGGCAAACAACTAATTATTTATGGCATAAGAAAAAGTAACTAATACTAGTTACTTTTTGTGATTTCTTCTAAAGCTCTTTGTAATTGATTATCATTTTCTTCTTTTGGATTTTCATAATAATCATCACTTAGTTCTACTTCTATAGTAGGTGCTATTCCTGTTTCGTTTATAGAATTTCCTTTAGGAGTTAACCATCTTTCTATTGTATATTTTATGCTTGCTCCTCCTTCTAGTTTTGTAGTTGTTTGTACAGTTCCTTTACCATAAGTAGTTGTTCCTATTACTTCTGCTCCGTAAGATTCTTTCAGTGCAGCTGCTAGGATTTCTGAAGCTGAGGCACTTCCTCCATTTACTAATACTGCTATTTTATATTGTTTAGTAGTTGTACCTGTTGAATAGTATTTTGTTTTCTTTCCTTTTCTTTCAACTTGGTATATTACATGACTCTTATCCATAAAGTTTGATATTATATCTGATGCTTGATCTAGGTATCCACCTGTATTACCTCTAACATCGATTATTAGTTGTTCCATACCATCTTTTTCAAGTTTATCTAATTCATTTTTAAATTGTGTACCAGTATTTTTAGCAAATATACTTAATGTTATTATTCCTACTTTTTTACCATCTTTTTCAATTATTTTACCTTCAACTGATGGTATATCAATTACTTCTAGTGTAATATCGAAACTTTTTTCTTCATCTCCTCTTTTTACTACTATTACAGCTTTATCTTTTTTCTTAATCATTCTTACTGTTTCATCTGCTGTTTTTCCTTCTGTCTTTTTGCCATTAACTTTTATTATATAATCATTTTCTTTTAATCCTGCCTTTTCAGCTGGTGATTTTTTAAATATTCCAACTATTTTAATTCCATCATCTGTTTGTTGTATAGTGGCACCTATTCCTTTGTATGTTCCTTCCATTGTTTGATTAAATGATTCAGTTTCTTTTTCATCCATATAGATAGAATGTGGATCACCTAAATAATCAAACATCCCATTTATTGCTGCTTCAACTAGTTTTTTCTTATTTACTTTCTTATAGTAATTATTTGTTACAGTAGTGTAAGTAGTTATAAATTCTCTTATTTCTTTAGAATTTGTTTTATTATTAGATTTAGTAGTTATAAATGTTCCTGAAAATATACCCACTATTAAGGCTATTAAAGTTATTATAACTACTTCTGTAGTAGAGAAAAAATCTTTTTCTTTATTTTTTTGCTTTTCTTTTTTATTCTTTTCATATATTTCTTTTTTAGTTATTTTCTCTTTATTAGTATCTTTTTCTTTAACTTCTTTTTTTATTTTATTATTTTTCTTAGTTGTATCTTTTTTACTTTTATTTGCCATTTTATCACCTCAGTATTCAATATATATATAATATCATAATATTTTAGAAAAAAAAAGATAGTTAATACTATCTTTAAATACATATGGCGCCTCAACTAGGACTTGAACCTAGGACCCCTTGATTAACAGTCAAGTGCTCTAACCAACTGAGCTATTGAGGCATGAAGAGTAGATTATTCTACTCCTAAATAACCTTTTAAATCTTCTGTGATATATTCTACTATTTTTCCATCTTTAATATGAATAATAGTTGTTTTACTAATCTTTAATTCACTAGCTTCTTTTGCTTCGGAATTATCTTCATTTTCACTTCTGTAATTCTTATTTAAACCTTCATTCATATCAACAGTATAAAGTGTAAGTGAATCTTTCTTATCTTTATAATTAGATATAATTGTATGATTTTCTTCTACAGATTCATCTTTACTATTATAGAAGAATACTAAATATTCTTTTTTCTTTTGTGTAAAGGATTCTCCTGCTAGAATTTCACTATATTGAATAGGTGTATTACTAGTTCTATTAATTTTTGATTGCTTCTTTAAGATTCCAATTGTTAATAAATAGAATAATCCAAATAAAACCCCAATTACAAGTATTACTATTAATACTTTTTTTATTGTTAAGTTTTCTCCTTCATATTGTCTATCTATCTTGGCATGTTGACTTCTTAAATTCTTATTTCTTTGTCCTTTTCTTTTTTTCCCCATATAATATCACCGACCAATAAAAGTATATCATATATTGATTAAAAAAGTAAAGTTTTATTTCATAGTTGGTAGACTGCTTATTGAAGATGCTATTTCAATTAGTTCATCTTGATTCAGTACATCACTAACCATATAGTATTCTATTCCTCCTGATGTCCAATTTAGAGAGTTTTCACCTAATACTCCTATACTATCTTGTAGTATAAATGGTTCTCCATTTGCTGGTACTACTGTAAATTCATCAAACACGTTTGCTGTCTCTTCTACTAATAGGAATGGTTTTTCTCCTTCAAATGTTAATATTACCCTTTCTCCTCCTGTTTTGGTAACTTTTTCCTCATTTGATAATTTTGTTCCACTTGGTAATACTAATGGATAGATACTATCTTGGAGTTTCATTGTTTCTTTTTCAGTTACTTTGTTTTTATCCATTACTGTATCTAAATCAAAATAATTCTTTTTAAAAGTTGGAGAATAGTCTATATCTTTAAACTTCATTGTCATTAGTGGTGTATTATTTTCATCTTTTACTTTTACTTCTTTAAATTTTAAGTTTTTATCCAATTTTATATCTTGTTTTACTAGTTTTCTATTATTTGGATAATTTACATTAGTTCTAAAGAGATATTCTTTATCTAATTCTTTAAATTCTCTTTTTTCATCTGCTTTAATATCATTAATTAGTGATTGAAGTAGATATATTTGTGAATTATTATAAGGCCAATCACTTTGAAATTTAAAGCTTTTATTTAGTGCAGGTGTTACTACAAAAATACCTTCGCTATTCTTTAATATTATTTGCTCATGATTATTAGCTTTATTCAATAAATTTACTTTATAGTTATCCGGCTTTTTATAGGATACTTTTATATCATAGTTATAAACTTCATCATTATTAACTATTTCTAAGTTTCCTTCTAAGTCATAACTTCTTTCATTAATCTTTTTATCTAGTGAGTTAATAATATCATTTTGATTATATTTTCCGCATCCTGCAAAAAGTAAACATATAAGTATTAATACTATTATTTTTTTCATTTATTCACCTCTAATTGTATTTCAATTTAAATATATGATATTTATTTTCTTTTATTCGTATATTTTATGAATACTTGTAAATAATAATTTTAGAGGAAAGGATGGTAATATGGAAATTTTAAAAAAAATAGCACTTGTACTAGTTATTATTGGTGCAATTAACTGGCTTCTTGTAGGTGCATTTGAGTTTGATTTAGTTGCTACTATATTTGGTGGTACAACAACTATGCTTGCAAGAATTGTTTATATATTAGTTGGAATTAGTGGACTAATTTCAATATCAATTTTCTTTGATGAAAAATAAAAACTACAATGAAAATTTCATTGTAGTTTCTTTTATTTTTCAGTAATTCTGATTTTTACTTTCTTTGTTTTAGAAGTATAAGATAGTTTTAAGTCATCACCTTTAACTTTAACTTCTACTTCATGCTCACCTACACCATAACCTTTTAAATCAATGTATGCTTTAATATTTTGAGCTGAAATATTATCTATTGTGTTTTTACTTCCGTTTACTACTACAGTTACTGTACTATCTTCTCTGTTAATAGCTTGTACTGCGTATTTACTATCTAAGTTTTCTGTTTCTATAGGTATATTAGTAAATTCTTTACTTACAGAAGCATCAAGTTCTACTTTAATAGTAATTGTTTTAGTACTTAGTTCAGTTATTCCAGAAGGTTTAGTTAATGTAATATTATATTTCTTATCACTTTCTAATCCTTTTACATCTATTGGAACTTCAATTGAATCAATTCCAGATACTACATCTTCTTCACCATAAATAGTTACTTTGTTAATACTTGGTGTAATTGATTTAATTGATTTACCAAATGCTAAGTCACCCTTAGGTATTACTTTGATATCTACTTCTTTACTTGGAGAAGTAATTGTTAATGTAGCTTCTATTGTTGATGGAACTATTTCAACGTCAACTATTTCACCTTTATTATCATAAGCTACTAGTGGTACATCTTTTACTTTTATTTCTCCTGCTTTTGGATTGTTTAAGTTATTTACATCAATTAGTGCTTTAACAGTAGCAACTTTCTTTAATTTGTATTCAGCACCTTTAATAATAACATTATCCCTACTTAGTTCTACGTCTTTTATATAAAGTTTTGAATCTAAGTTATCTTTATGTAAGATATCATATGTTAAGGATTTAGTTTGTGATACTTTTTCATAAATTGTTACTGTAACAGTTGATGGGTCAAGTCTATAATCAACTGATTTTAACTGTTGTGAATACTTTAAGTTTACTTTGTGATTACCTGGTTTTAATCCTGTTAAATCAACTGTTACACCAGAAGATGGTGTTTGTTTTGCTAGGAATATATGTCTTTTTTGACCAATTAGTGTAATATCTACAGTTGATGGTAATCCTTCTACAACATATAATTCTTCATTAAATGATGGTGTTACTTTTTGTTTGTATAAAACTTCTGCATATTGATCAATTGTAACATTTTTATTTCTATCTATTAAATAGAAAGTTGTGAATGCCAAAAGTAGTGAAATAACTATTAATGTAGATTTTTTATTTAATAGTTTTTCTAAACTTTTATTATTATTTTTTCCTAAATTAATTATCATCAAAATAAATTTTGTTATTGGCGTTATTATCCATTTATCAAAGACAGAATAAATACCATGAAATATGTTTGCAAAAATCTTAATTATCTTCTTCATATATCTCTTCCTCTTCTATAAATTCTTCATCTATTTCTTCATCTTCTAGTGATTCTTTCTTTGGTCTTAATTCATCAATTAACATCATTCTTACATCATCAATTGTAAGATTGTAATATAATTCTCCTTTTATAGAAATAGACATCCTTCCTGTTTCTTCAGAAACAACTAATGCTATACAATCTGTTTCTTCTGTAATACCAACTGCAGCTCTGTGTCTAGTACCAAGTCTTTTATTTAATTTTGAACTTGTACTAGTTGGGAATACTGCACCCGCGCATGAAATTCTATCTCCTTGAATTATTACTCCACCATCATGAAGTGGATTGTTTGGGAAGAATATTGATATTAGTAAATCACTAGATATATCAGCATATAATTTTTTTCCTCTATCTATATAATTCCCTAGACTTATATCTCTTTCAATTACTATTAATGCACCAATTTTAGATTTTCTAAGTGTTTCCATAGCACTAACTATTTGATAAACTACTTTTTCTCTTTCATCAACGGTTAATACTTTATGGCGACCTAATAATTGATTTCTTCCTAATTGCTCTAAAATATTTCTTATTTCTGGTTGGAAAATAATTATTAATGCTAATGGTCCATACATGATAACATATTCAAGTATTAAACCTAATGTTGTAAATCCAAATATTGTACTTATAACTTTTAAAAATATTATTATTATTACACCTTTAAAAATAAGTGATAATTTTACATTGTTCTTTATGTTTTTTAATATAAAATAAAATATCATCCAAACTAAAGAAATATCAATTAACTTCTTTATTATGGAAACTAAGTCTGTCATTGTTATATTCATATTAAACTCCTTATACATTTATATAATACTACTAATTATAGTTATTTTTATTTTTTGTATGTCAGAGATTTAGAGGTAATTATATTAAACTTATTATTAAAAAAATCACACTCAATAGCAAATCCCCATACATATTAATATAATAACATTTTTATAAGTTTATTACAACTACTAATTAGTTACTAGAATATTAAAATAGTATTTTTTTTATTGATTAAATTCATACTTATGCACTCTTATTACATTTTAATTCATTTAAATGTATATAAAAAAATAATAGTTTTTTATAACTATTATTTTATACTATTTTATAAATTCTTCTAACTCTTCTTTTTGTATAAAGCCTACTTGTTTTTTTAATAGCTTTCCATCTTCAAATACTAATATTGTTGGTATAGACATAATACCATATTCTCTTGATACTTCTTCTGCATCGTCTACATCTAACTTATAGAATTCTACATCTTCTAGTGAGCTTGCTACTTCATCAATAATTGGTGATAGCATTCTGCAAGGTCCACACCATGTAGCATAACAATCTACTACTACTTTTTTACCTTTAATTTTATCTTTAAACTCATTTTCTTTTATTTCTACTACTTTCATATTAATCCTCCATTTCTTTTATAGCCATTGTTGCTGCTATTGATCCATCTGATACTGCTGTAGTTAATTGTCTTAGTGTTTTTACTCTGGCATCTCCAGCTACATATATTTTCTTTATATTTGTATGAACACCATCTTCTGATTCTATATATCCTTTATCATTTAGTTTAATTATATTTGAAAATATTTCATTTTTAGGTTCTTGACCTATAGCAATAAATAAACCATCTATTTCAAGTGTTTGCTTTTCATTATTACTATTTTCTAGTTCAATACTTTCAAGTTTTTCTTCACCATTTATTTTAATTATATTTGAATTTAATATGATTTCTATATTCTTTTTATTATTTATTTCAGTTAAATACTTATTTTCTCCTCTAAACTCATCTCTTCTATGTATCAAATATACTTTTTTAGCTATATCAGATAAATATATTGCATCTTCCAAAGCTGTATTTCCACCACCATTTACTGCAACTATTTTATTTTTAAAGAAGTTTCCATCACAAGTTGCACAATATGATACACCTTTTCCTATTAGTTTACCTTCGTTTTCTAGTTTTAATTTTCTGCTTTTTGAACCAGTTGCTATAATTATTGTTTTAGTTTTATACTCATTTTTATTTGTATATACATTTCTTTCTTCATCTATTTTTACTACTGTTTCAAATTTTATTTCGCAATCTAATTTTTTTACTTGATTATATAAATTAGTAGCATAGTCAAAACCACTAATACTTTCAATTCCAGGATAATTTTCTACTTTAGAAGCATTTAGTATTTGTCCACCATAACTACTTGCTTCTAGTACTAATACTTTTTTATTTGCTCTTCTTGCATAAAGTGCAGCCGTTAACCCTGCTGGTCCTGCACCTATTATTATAATATCGTACATACTTCCTCCTTTTTAAGTTTTATATAATTAAATTTTATTCAATTAAATTTAGTATGTCAATTAAAAACTACTAGTGTTATATCTAGTAGTTTACGTCATTTTAATAAATATATTCTAATATTTTAATCTTTATCTTTGAATGGATGTTTAATTTTCTCTTTCAATCCACTAGCAATAATTCCCATAGCTTTCTCATAAATATCTTCTGCTTCTTGTTCAGTAATACCGAGTCTTTCTACTAAATCATCAACTAGTTTAATTTTATTATTTTTACCAATAAAGCAATTATTTTCAATCACTTCATTTATTATTTCACACTTTTCCATATCAAATTTAGTTATTTCACTTAACTCTTTTAGAAAATCTGTCTTATTCATTTTCATCACCATACATTTTTCCTTTTGAGTCTTTTTGAATTTCATATCCATATTCAAATATATAACCTAGTGCAGCTATTACTAGAATAATTAGTACATCTATTAAGTTAATCTCTGATGTTATCTCTATACCAAATATTGCTGGGAATATAATACCTGTAACCATAGGAAGTACAATTGCAATAATCATAAACTTTGTTATTTTATTAACATAAGTAACATTCTCTAGTGTAAATGGTGTATCACCATCATGAATATTCATAAATAATTTTTCTAGATTTTTCAATGTAATACTACCTGCAAATAATGTAGCAATTAAACATACAATAACAATTTCTAGAAATATAATCATGTATTTAATCGAATGATTATCAACTACTTTTTCTATTTTATCTATATCTCTATTATTAATTTTTTCTACTTCTTTTCCATTTTGTTTAAGAATAATTTTATCTGATTTTTTTTCATAGTTAATTTTTTCTTTAAATATAGTTATTTCATGCTTATTTGTATCAATCTTTGTATTGAATCCACAGAATCCTATACAAACCATTCCTATAATACAAGAGATAATACCTACTATAGTTGCAATCTTTGCAATTCTTGCTATTACAAATATAGCTTTACTTAATCCTTTCAACTTTTTTTGTTTTTCTTTCTTTAATTTTACAACATTCATTTTAATTTCTTCATCTAATGAATCAATGTCAATCATATTTTCTGTTATTAAATCTGTAATTTCACAATGAAATATTGTACAAAGTGCTATTATATTAGGCATTTCTGGATATGCTTCTCCTGTTTCCCATTTAGATACACTTTGTCTTGATACTCCTACTTTTTCTGCTAAAGTTTCTTGTGACATTTTTTTAGTTTTCCTTAATAATTTAAGATTGTCACCAAATTTCATTAGATTTCCTCCTTTCAACACATTAATAATATGCTGAATTATATTTTTAAACTACCAATTTTAAGTTGCAAAATTATTTTGCTACTATAAGTTTACATTTTTTCATTTTCTAGTTTTTTATATCTTATTTTTTTATATAGTTCCATAATTATTAGTATTATTGTAGATAAAAGTAGTAACATAATAGTTTCAAGTATACCTATTGGTTTTACTTTTAAAATACTTGCTAAAAATGGTACTCTCATGATTATTATTTGTAGTGTCATTGATATTAGTACTGCTCCTAATACCATCGGATTTTTTCTTATATTAATACTAGTAGCACTTTTTTTCTCGCTTCTACAGTTAAATACATGCATATTTTGAATAAATACCATAAAAGCCATTGTATATGTACGAGCTAGTTGTACATCTATATTTTTTACTTTTAGTAAATAATACCAAAAGGCAAATACTAGTATGCCAATTATTATTCCTGAAAAGATTATCTCTTCAAATATTGTTTTATCAAATAGACTATCTTTTGGATTTCTTGGTTTTTCTTTCATTATACCTTTTTCAGCAACTTCAAATGAAAGTGCTAAATCATGTAATCCATCTGTAACAATATTTAACCATAAAAGTTGTATTGCTACAAGAGGCATTGGTAAATCCATTATTATTGATAGTAAAAAGAATAATATTTCTGCAAAACCACATGATACTAAAAAATAAGTAATTTTTCTAATGTTTGAGTATGCAATTCTTCCTTCTTTTACTCCAGCTACTATAGATTTAAAACTATCATCTATTACTATCATTTTTGCTGTTTCTTTTGCAAGATCAGTTCCACTTCCCATAGCTATACCAAGATTGGCCGCTTTTAATGCTGGTGCATCATTTACTCCGTCTCCTGTAACCGCTACAAATTCTCCGCTTCTTTTTAAAGATTCAACAATCCTTAATTTTTGGATTGGTGTTACTCTAGCAAATACTGTCTTTCTCTTTATAAAATTATCAAATTCAATTTCACCTTTATTAAAGTATTCTTCCACCTCATTTGATGTAGTTACTTCATTAAGATCTTGTGCTATGGTTAATTCATTTGCTATAGCGAAAGCTGTTAATGGATGATCTCCTGTAATCATTATTACTTTTATTCCGGCAGTTTTACATTCCTTGATTGACTTAGCCACATCTTTTCTTATAGGATCTATAAATGCTACCATTCCCATGAATGTTAAATCTTTAATATCTTCTTCACTATATTCTTCTTTTGTTTTTACCTTACCTTTAGCAAGTGTTATTACTCTATATCCCCCTCTAGCTAGTTCTTCATTTTGCTTAATTAATAATTCTTCATCAAATTTATTTTGAAAATTAATCTTATTACAGAATGATAATACTTTTTCTAAGGATCCTTTTATTGTTACATAGTTTTCTTTTTTATCTTCATAAAATACTGCTGAATACTTATTAGCTGATTCATATGGAATCATATCTATGATATCAATTGTATCTTCTTTGATATCCATCTTTCTTCCTAGTACTTTGAACGCTATATCAATTGAATCTCCAAGTGCTTCTTTTTCATTTAGTACTGCCTCATTATTAATTGTTCCAAGAAGTGCTATTTCTTTAGCAAATTTTATATTTGATCCAGTTACTTCACCTTTTGTTTCATAACCAGTACCAGATATTTCATATTCATAGCCATTTGGAAGTAATATTTTTTTTGCAGTTTGTTCATTACAAGTTAATGTTCCTGTTTTATCAGTTGCTATTACTGTAGTACTACCAAGTGATTCTACTGAATGTAGTTTTTTTGCAATCACCTTTTTATTTGACATTCTTGTAGAAGCTATTGTTAATGCCATCGTAAGCGCTAATGGTAACCCTTCAGGAAGTGCACTTACTGATAATGCTACTACTGAAAGAAATATTTCTTGATACGAAACATGTTTATTTAGAAGTACCACAGCTACAATTATAGCTATAAATACTGCTAAAAATGTTATTTGTTTTGAAAACTTTTCCACTCTAATTGTTAATGGTGATTTTTCTTCTTTTGTTTCATTTAAAGTTTCTGCTATTTTACCTAATTCAGTATTTAATCCTGTTTTTATAACTACAGCCTTTGCTCTTCCTGTAATTACAGTAGTTCCTGCATATGCTATATTAGTTATTTCTGCTATATTTAGATTATCTTTACTTAAAACCTTTTCATCTTTTTCTACTGCTACTGATTCACCTGTTAATATTGATTCATCTATTCTTAAATTGCTCGATTCAAGTATTCTTAAATCACCCGATATTTTATCTCCAGATTCAAGTAAGACTACATCTCCAGGCACTATCAATCTTGAGTCAACTTTAACTTCTTTTCCATCCCTAATTACTCTAGTTTCTTCTTTTACTAGATTTTGAAGTGCATCTGCAGTATTCTCTGCTTTACTTTCTTGATATGTTCCCATTATTAAATCAATTATTATAATAAAGAAAATTACAAGCGCATCTACTACTTCACCTACTATAAATGAAGAAATTCCAGCTACCAACATTAGTATTACAATAGGATCTTTTACTTCTCCTAAGAATATTTTAAAAATTGAATTTTTTTCTTTCTTTGGTAATTCATTATAACCATATTTGTTAATTCTTTCTTGAGCTTCTTTTTGTGTTAATCCTTTTATACTTGTTTTTAAACTTTTTAGAACTTCTTCTTTAGTCTCTCTGTAATACTCTTTCATATTATTCACCTTTACATATTATATCATATATCATATAAAAAAAGATATTCTTAAATATCTTTATTCTTTTTCTATTAAATTTTCGCCATCAAATTCTACTGGTATTGGTAAATTCATTAGGCAAAGGATTGTTGGTGCTATATCCGCTAATTTTCCGTTTTCTCTTAATTTTAAGTTCTTTTTTGTTACCATAAATGGTACTGGATTAGTTGTATGAGTTGTACATATTGTTCCATCTTCATTTACCATTACATCACAGTTTCCGTGATCAGCTGTTATAACCATTAATCCATCTAATTCTTCTACTTTATCATAAACTCTTTTTATACATTTATCCATAAATTCAACGGCTTTTACTGCTGCTTCATATACACCGGTATGACCTACCATATCACCATTTGCATAATTTAACACTACAAAATCTAAATAATCTTTATCTAATTCTTCAATTAAATGATTAGTTATTTCTTCTGCACTCATTTCTGGTTTTAAATCATATGTAGCAACTTTAGGTGATGGTATTAATATTTGTTTAGCATTTTTTAGATCTAAATCTTTGTCTCCATCAAAAAAATGAGTTACGTGAGCATACTTTTCTGTTTCAGCTATTCTTAGTTGTGAAAGACCTAAATTGGATAAATATTCACCAAGTCCATTAGTTATTTCTTGATGTTCGAAAGCAGTTAATCCTTTTACTTTTTCATTAATAGGCATCATTGATACAAATTTAATATTATTAAACTTAGTAGTTTCCATTGGACATTCGTCTGGATTAGTAATTGCTGTAAACATTTCTCTTAAGCGATCTGGTCTATAGTTCCAAACTATTATTCCATCATTATCTGATAATTTTCCATCATTTATTACGCTTGGTAATATAAACTCATCTGTAATATTTCTATTGTACTGATCATCAAATACTTCTTCTACAGTATTATAATGCTGTCCTATTCCATAACATATAGCATCATAAGCTAGTTTTAGTCTATCATAGTTATTATCTCTATCCATAGCATAGTATCTTCCTGATACTGTAGTTATAGTTCCTATTTTTGTTTCATCTATTTTATCTTCTAACTTTTTAATAAATGATTGAGCTGTATGAATTCCTGTATCTCTACCATCTGTAAAAAGATGAAAATATATTTCTTTTATACCATTTTTCTTACACATATCTATTATTGCAAGTAAGTGATCTGTATGAGAATGTATACCTCCATCACTAATTAATCCCATTAAATGCAATTTAGAATTATTTTCTTTAGTGTGATTAATTACCTTTAAGATGTTTTCATTCTCAAAGAATTCCCCTGTTTCTATTGCTTTATTAATCATTTCTAATGATTGATATACTATTCTTCCTGCACCAATATTCATATGTCCTACTTCACTTGTTCCCATTTGTCCATTTGGAAGTCCAACTGGTTTACCCGAAGCTTCTAAAATCGTATGAGAAAAATTATTATTTATATAATCTAGTGTTGGTGTATTAGCATTATCAAATGCATTATATTTGTTCTTAGGTGCTATTCCGCATCCGTCTAATATACATAATATTACTGGTTTCTTTTTCATTGAATCCTCCTTATTACTACTTATTTAGTATAGTATTTTTTTGAGATTTTGTATATAATTTAATTCTTTTTTGACAAAAAAAAGTGGATAATTATTTTCCACTTTCCATAATTTTTACTCTATAAGGATTATCCTCTTTAGCATTAAATCCATCTGGTAAGTATTCTTTTGGTATTTCATTTTCATAGTCTATATCCATAGTATAATTACAAAATATTAACTCTACGTAAATTATTTTACTTTTACCATCTGTAATAGCATATATAAATCCATAATACTCATCTGATTCCATAGCAACTAATTCATAATTAGTAAATCCTGTTACATTATAGTATCCTTTATATTTTTTTATTCCATAATTTGTTAATCTTTCTATTTCTTTTTTATAATCTTCTTCATTATAGTCTACTACTAAATAAGATAAGAATTGTTGATCTAAGAAATCATCACAAATCATTTTAAATTCTTTTGCATTTAGATTACTTATTGTTTTAGGAAATATTTCTTCTTTTATTCCCCATTTATCTTTATAAATACCTTTAGATTTACTTCCAATTACATCATTGTAATCCATTTTATTAGTAGTTATGTGCAGTCTATTTTTATAACCATTATTTAACATAACTATTGTGCCTATGATTATGGCTAAATGAAATATTATTACTAAAAATACGATTGCTGCTACTTTAAATCTATTTCTTTGTTTTTTCATTTTATAATACTCTTTCAATATTAAATCAAGATTATCTATTTTTCTGTTTTCTATTTCATCTTTCTTTATTTTTTTTCCTGTTAAGAATTCATTAACATCAATGTCTAAAATATTACATAGTTCTTTTAAAATAGAATAGTCTGGCATATTTTTACCAGTTTCCCAGCGACTTACACTTCTGTTAGTTACTCCTAATTTTTCTGCAAGCTCTTCTTGCGTAATATTTTTTTCTTTACGGCATTCAGCAATAAATCTTCCGATTTTTTCTTGATTCATATTTTTTCTCCTTTCGTTTGTATCTTACTACTTTTAAATTTTTTGTAATAGGACATAAAACGAGAATTAGGTATCTTTTTATTTATTATAACAAAAAAACAGTCTTTTGAGACTGTTTAATAGTTTATTTTTTTACTTCATATCTAAGCATTCCAGTAACAGCTGTACAAGCAATAGAAATATAGAATAATATATCTGTTATATGTTTAATATTTGAATCATCCCAAGGCCCTCTATATAACCAATTAAAATACATATGTGCAATAAATAGTCCTACCATTCCTATAAATAAAACTATATTAATAATATCTAATAGAGTTACTGTTCTATCTACTTTCTTTTTTAAATTTATGAAATTTTCTTCTGCTTTTGTCATATAATCACTCTCCTTAATTTTTTGTCCAGATAATAATTCATTTACATTGATTCCAAGTTCCTTACATAAATCTTTTAATAGTGAGTAGTCTGGCATAGTATTTCCATTTTCCCATCTACTTATAGATTTTGATGTAACACAAAGCTTTTCTGCTAATTGTTCTTGTGTTAGTTTTTTTTCTTTTCTACACTCATTAATAAACTTTCCGATTTTTTCTTGATTCATATTATCCTTCCTTTCATGACTTAATTATATGACTTTTATTTTTAAAACTACAGGACAGAACCTGAGAGTTACTATTTTTTTTAAAAATTAATTTGTTTTGGTGCTTCTGTAAATGATGATATTGTTGCTTCTCCAAATTTAAAATATAACACTACTGTATTATCATCATTTTCATCATACATACCTCTTAAATCAGGATTTTTATCAAGCATATCTTTTTTTGCTTCGATTCTATCATCTACTACTAATTCACCTCTAACTCTAATCCATTTTCCATTTTTAAATGCACATATTTCTACATTATTATTTTTCTCTATTTGTTTAAAAACATCTTTTTTCTTACCTGTTTGGATATATAAATGATCTTCAAATATTTCGGCTGTTCCAAATGGTCTTACTCTAGGTTTATCCCCATCTAAGGTTGCTAAATAATAAACTCCGCATTCTTTTAAAAATTCTTGTACTTCTTTCATCTTCATTCTCCTTTACATTAATATTATAACATAGAAAAAAGAACAGTTACCTGTCCTTTTTAAAACTCTTTTTTTAAATATATTTTTTTAGATATAAAATATGATATTCCAATCATTAAAACAATTAATATTATAAATATTATATATATATGTGAATCTATAAATGTAAGTACATTAGGAGATATTTTAATTTTAAAAACTTTAGTTATTAAGGCTACAATACCTGCTATTGAAAGACCTGCTACTGCCATAGCAATTCTTCCTTTTTCTGCCCCATATTTAAATATTATTGGAAATATCAAAGCCATTATAAATACTATGGCTAATAGTTCTCCACAAAGTACTGAAATAGAAATATCAAAACCTATATTTCTAATACTATTAATTAAATAGTTTATTAGTATACTAACAGTTGCAGTTATTACTATAAGACTTGTTGAAATTACATATTTAGATTTTACTACATTTAGTTTTCCTTTAGGAAGTGAAGTTGCAAATGAATGCCAATTGTTAAAATCATCATAATTAAATGTTGAAATGCATATCATCAGACTCATAAAAGGAAGAAGAAATGACATATCCATCTTAAACATTATTGTATAAAATATATAAATAACAATAGTAAATATAATTGATCTATAATTGTTTTTTATCATAAATAAATCTTTTTTAATCATACCATTCATATTATTTTTCTCCTTTAATCATTATTAACATTAAGTCTTCAAGTGTTATTTTATCAACAACACAGTTCTTATATTTTTTCTTACATTTTTGTATATCATCAACTAATATTTCATAATTATATTTATTTTTCTTAAATGATATAATATCAGCTTTATCTATTTTATCAAATTCAGATATATCACATTTTAATACTGCATAATTATCAACTATTTCATCTCTTTGCTTTTCTAATACTATGTTTCCTTTATCTATAAAAACTATGTGATCGGCTATGTGTTCTAAATCACTTGTTATATGTGTTGAAAGAATAATAGTATGTTCCTCATCCTCTATAAAGTTTAAAAATAGATCTAAAACTTCATTTCTAACTATAGGATCTAACCCACTTGTTGCTTCATCTAATATAAGTAATTTAGGATGATGTGAAAGAGCAGTTGCTATCTCAACTTTTTTTCTCATACCTTTAGACATAGTTTTTAAAATTTGATTATCTTTTATACCAAACTCTTTTAAGTATTTATAAAATAACTTACTATCCCATTTCTTATATATATCTTTCATTATTGAATTAATATTTTTAGGATTTAATATTTCAGGAAAGAATGTATTATCTAAGACAACTCCAATTTCTTCTTTAATTTCTAATTCATTATCTTTTAAGTCTTTACCAAATATTTTTATATTACCTTTATCTTCTTTAATAATATTTAAAAGTAGTTTTATTAAAGTAGTTTTTCCAGCTCCATTTTCTCCAATTAAACCAATAACTGTTCCAGAAGGAATATTTAGTTTATCTATTTTTAATTCAAATTCTGGATACTTTTTATTTAAATTCTTTATTTCAATTGCATTCTTCATTATTCATCACTCCCGTATAATAGATTAAATGTTTCAATTACATCTTCTTTTTCTATATTATATTTTTTTGAAATATCTATAATTCTTGATATATAGTTTTCTATATCTTGTTGTGCCTTTTCTTTTGCAAGTTCTGTATTTTTTGGTGCTACGAAACTTCCTTTACCTTGTCTTGAGACAATGTAGCCTTCTTGTTCTAATTCGTCATATGCCTTTTTTATTGTCATAACACTTATTTTTATATCCTGAGCTAGATTCCTAATTGAAGGTATTGCCTCATCTTCTTTTAATTCATCATTCATTATTTGTTCTATGATGGAGTTTTTTATTTGCTCATATATGGGGGTTGAACTACTATTACTTATAAGCATTCTCATAATTTTTCCTCCTTACGTATAACAGTATATAACAGTATATAACATTTGTCAATACAAAAAAAATATATTATTTAAATATATTTTTATCCCATTACTTGGCCTCCATTATTATGAATCACTTGGCCTGTCATATAGCTTGAGTCATCACTTGCTAGGAATACAAATGTGGATGCTAATTCATATGGCATTGCACCTCTAGCCATTGCTGCATCTGAACCTAATGAAGGTATCTTTTCTTTTTGCCAACATGCAGGTTGTAGTGGTGTCCAGAAGAATCCTGGTGCTATAGCATTAACACGTATATTTTTCAAAGCAAGATTTCTTGCAAGTGCTCTAGTAAATCCTACAATTGCACCTTTTGTACTTACATAATCTATTAGTTGTGGATCTCCATAAAAGCAAGTTACACTTGATAAGTTAATAATTGATGCTCCACTTTTTAAATATGGCAATACTTCTTTCGTTAAATAAAACATACCATAAACATTAACTTTAAATGTCCAATCTAATTGTTCATCACTTATATTTTCTAAACTATCTTGTTGATATTGAACACCTGCGTTATTTACTAATATATCAATTTTACCATAGTTTTTAATTGTATAATCCACAATATATTTACAAAATCTATGACTTGTTATATCACCTCTTATTAGTAAGCATTCTCCTCCTAAAGATTCAATATATCTTTTAGTATCATATGCATCTTTATCTTCATCATAATAAGCAATTACTACCTTAGCTCCTTCTTTTACGTATGCAATTGCACATGCTCTTCCTAGCCCACTATCTCCACCTGTAATTATTGCAACTTTTCCTTTTAGCTTGCCGCTTCCTTTATAGTTAGGATTATCAAATATAGGAAGAGGATTCATTAAGTATTCCATACCAGGCTGATCACTTTGTGATTGTTCGGGGGCCAAGATATTGTATACTGTACTTTTTACTCCTGTCCTACCTTTATATTTATAATAGTTATTTCCAAATTTATAATCATAATTCATATTATCACCACTAATAATATATGATTAACTTTAAAAATTGCTAACCATAAAAAAAGAAAGATAGAATCTTTCTCTTGTTATTTCATAACTTTCTTTTGCCAAGATTTCTTACCACACTTAGGACATTTCATATATCTGGTTCTTCCATTATGTGCAGCTAAGAAAACACTTTTATATGTTGGTACATATTTATGATTGCATTCATTACATTTATAATATCCTGCTTTTTGTTCAATTCCAATAGCAAAACAACAAGAAGTAAAAAATGTAACGAATCCTATTAAAATTAATAAAATTCTTAACCATGATTGCATATCTATAAATGATGCAACAAATACTAATGTTAAAAAAGTTATTGTTGATACTATTCCTATAACTATTTCTAAGTTCAATAATTGTTTATCCTTTTCCTCTTTTAATTTAGTCATTTCTAATAAATTTTCTTCTAAGTTTTTTTCTTTGTCTTTCATATCAACCACTTCACCACTGAATAAATCATTAATGGTAATGTCTAGTATTTCACAAAGTAATGGCATATTACCTGCATCTGGTAAGCATATACCATTCTCCCATTTAGATATTGCTCTATCAGAAATATATAACTTTTCAGCAAGTTCACTCTGTGTTATACCTTTTTCTTTTCTTTTTCTACTAATAAATTTACCAATTTTGATTAAATCCATATGATTTTTCTCCTTTCATGCTTTTAATATACTATTATTTTATTAAAAACAACACGAACCTGTGGTTGAGTTTAATTTAATAATTATTTATCAATAAGGGTTATAGATTTAATTATATCTATCTTTTTATAATGAATTAAATAATTATACTTATCAAACATAAAGTAAAATATAATATTAACACAATAATACTTGTTTTACTTACTGAAACTTTTGTGCTAACTGTTTGTTTAAAATTATCTTCTTCAATTCTTTTTAAAGCAAACATCTTCTTATTTTCCATGTTTTCTTCAGTAACTATTCCAAATCCAAGTGGATTATCATATTCAAAGAATTTAAAATTCTTTAATCCTAAAAAATTTAAAAACATTATTAAATCTCCACTACATCCAGATATATTAAAAATTGATAGCATAACTAAAATATCTATTTTATATATAACTCCAATTATATAGGTTATTACACCTATAAATAAGAATGGGTACATTAATGACCAAAGAATAGTATGTTTTTTTACTTCTTGCTTACATGAACAACATAATATTCCTTTTTCTAGATGAATCCCATATGTAATTCTATTAAATTTAGCTCCATTAACAACATACCCAATACTATGAAGTATTTCATGTAGTAGTAAATAAGGAATTAATAATATTAAACCTATATTATAATTAGTTCTCGAAATATCTAATCCATAAATAATTTTAGTGATAACTAACATTATAACTAATAGAACAATTGAGATTACATTTAGTGCTACACTATCCATTTCATAAAAGTATTTTTTTTCTTTCTGTTTCATAAATTCATCTCCATATATAATTATACCATTAGAATATAATTATAATTTATAAATTATATGTATTTTCAGATTATTAATAATTACTATATTAATTTCAATACAATATTTTTTTAAAGCATATAAAAAGGTTAACACAAATTAACCTTTATTTATATAGAGTCGATTAGTTCGACTAAAATCTATTATGGTGCGATACAAGAGCCTATTTTGAACACTTATATCTATAAGGAACAAACTAATAAATATCAGTTCTATATATATATATCACACTTTTATAAATTATTAAATACTTCTATAAGAAATGGTGAAATCTTTTCATTTTTTAATTCTTCTAGTGAATTAATAAATCTATATTCTGAATGTTCTTCTTCTTGCAAAATTATATCATCAATTCTTGATTTCAATTCACATAAATATACTAATCTAATAAAAATAAGATTTTTAGATTTATCTAAATTGCTATCTTCATGTATGACACTTGTTGGAACAATATCTAAACCAACTTCCTCTTTTGTTTCTCTAATCACTGCTTCTCTAGGCAATTCTCCATATTCAGCCAATCCCCCAGGTATATCCCAATATTCAGGAAATGTTGTTTCCAGTTTTGACCTTTTCGTAACTAAATATCCGTCTTTTGTCTTTATCAAAGTATGAACAATTATTTTATTTCCATTCATCATAATCACACTCCTACAATCTATTTTATCATGGATTATAGTCATAAACAAAAAAAGAACAGTAAAGTTCTTGTAATTCAAAAATTGGTGCGAACGACGAAGTGGTTTACAACTCACCCGCTAAAGACGATTGATTAATATCAATCACTATATTCATTTTACCAAAGAATAGAAAAAGTAGCAATAACTTCATGCTACTTTCTTAATATATTATTGATTACTATTTTGTTGTTTTGTTAATGTTTTTACTTTTTCTTGTTTCTTTTGCACTTCTTGAAGGCGATAATCAGTTCCATCACTCATTGTAAAATCGAAACCTTTATCAAACATTCTATCTTTTTTTTCAACAGTATATTGTTTTTTTCCAAATGAATGTGTTGGTGTAAAATAATATAGTTTAAATTGATTTATCTTTTTAGCTTCTTCATCTGAAATAAAACGAATTGGTTGAGTCTCTGGCTCTTCTTCATTACTTCCCCAAACCTCTCTAAACATTGAATTATCATAATGTTTCCATAAACCTAAAATTCCAACAGGTTGATTATTTCCTACAATAGCAAATTTAATAGGTACATTTTCTCCAGAAGAACCTGTAAATTCACCTGTAGATCCATATGCAAATTTTCTTGCTTCATAAAATCCATATGTTCCACCTAATCTAATATCCATTTCTAAAACATCTGAATTAAATCCTTCTTTAAATTCATCTTTGCGTTGATAACGATAATCATCAAACTTATTTAGTTTTTTTATTGGTGCTGCATTTTCTAAGATTCTTGGATTTCCCATACCATAAACAGTATAATTACCAATTCTTTTTGCATCTTCATCACTATATTGTTCAAAATAATATTGACCTTCTTTTAATGAATCTCCATATTCTTGTACATCATAATCAAAATACCCACTTGCTTGTACACATCTTGAATTAGGTACACCGATAAATGCAATTGGCCCTAATTCCTTACAAAATCCAAATCCAGCACTATATCCTGTCATTTTATTTAATTCCATTACTTGATCATAAGTATATTGTCCTTCTAATATAAAATCATTACAACCAACATGATCTCCTTGTGTCATAATAAAATGTTTTCCGATTTTTTCAACATTAATATCACGTCCAGGATAGGCTATTTCTAAAAGTTTTTTTAATATTTTTAATTTTGTTTTGTCAAACACAAAACCCACCTCCAATAAAATCGATATTTATTATATACTAATTTATATTTGTTTGCAATACTTTAACTCCCTGATTAGGGTACTAGTATTTAGTTTTCTTTTATATAATTTTCTAGTTCTGATAGTTTTATCTTCTTACCAAGATTATGAGCATAGATTTCATTTGAATAATTAAATGCTAGATAGAGTTTATTATTAATAATAATTCTATGGGGTTCAATATAAGTTAAATTAGTATGTTCTATCTTCCTAATACTACCATTTTCTATTGAGAAAGTAGTATTACAAAAATCACATATAACATTTAATCTTAAAACTAAAGATTCATCAATCTCAATTTCTTCTTTAATTATTTTTATCATAGACACCAGCCTTTCTATGATTTTTTCTTATAAAACGAAAAAATCAATCATTTCTGATTGATATCTATCTAAAAGTTCGAATAGTTCGAACAGATTCGTCAATGGTGGAGATGAGGAGAATCGAACTCCTGTCCAATATTACCTCTACATAAACCTCTACAAGTTTAGTTAACTAAATATTCTCATACATCTATCAAGTAGTTAACGACAAAATAAATGTACCAGCCAATTAATTCTTTCTACTTCCTAGGCAAAAAGTAGACATAACCTATAAAAATGAATCCCTATCTATTCACTAGGTAAGAATAGTAGAGACGCCGACCTCTATATTATATTAGGCAAAAGCAAGAGCTTGGTTTCCACCAAATAATCCTGCTACAGCATTTTTAATTTTATTTGCGTTTATTTTTTTGTGCTCGTAACGTGAACATTCGACTTGCCATCTATGCGAAAATAATACTGTCGAAACCATTACATCCCCATGACGAAATTATACTAAAATTTTAGTTAAAAGTAAAGCTAGAAAAAATGGATTTATAATTCTAAATCCATTTTCTTTAATAATTTAATTACATCTTTTTTATAATTTTTAGGAGTTTCAACTTCAATATAATAATTATTTTCTCTATAAATTAGTGTATAAACATTATCATTTTCTACATAAAAGTATATTTTCTTATCTTTTATATTCGATTTTTTGGTTTTGTACTCCTTTTTCTTTAATTTAAATTTTTTTAAGCAAGTTTCACTATTTTTAAACTTATATAGACTTATTTGATAATGCGTTGAGACTGCTAAAAATATAGTTTTTTCATCTTCAGGTAATTCTGCTACTACAAAATTATTTTTTTTAACAGTTTTTGTGAATAAGTTTTCTGTGAATTTTTCTTTTCCACATCCTGTAATTATTGTTAATAAAATAATTAACAATAATAGTGGATAAAACTTAATATCTATATTTTTGCATTTTTTCAAGTTCTCTTTTTTCATCACGTTGTTTAATTGTTTCTCTTTTATCATAGTTCTTCTTACCTCTACATATACCTAATTCTACTTTAATTTTATCTTTTTTAAAGTACATTTTTATAGGTATTAGAGTTAAACCTTTTTGCTCTATATCTTGTTTTATTTTCTTTATTTCCTTTTTCTTTAGTAAAAGTTTTCTTGTTCTTGTTTCACTAACATTATAAATACTTGCTTCTTTGTATGGAGAAATAAACATGTTTAATAGAAAAACTTCATTATTCTTTATTATTCCATAACTATCTTTTAAATTAACTTTTCCTTGTCTAATTGATTTTATTTCTGTTCCTACTAATGCTATACCACATTCATAAGTTTCTTCAATAAAATAATCATGTCTTGCTTTTCTATTTTCTATTTCCATTTTATCACTCCCCTGATAAGCCCCAAGTTAGATTTTCAAATCTCTCACTTACTATCTTTTTATACTTTTCATAATATGACTGATAATTATTTAGTTGTGTATTATTTAGTTGTGGATAAGGTACAACCTTAAAATTATGATTCATTCCACCTCTTTTTACAGTAGTAGTATATATTAACTCTGCTTTTGGGTCAACTACAGATTTAGTTACTGTACCATCAGGATTTACTACTTTTTTCAAGCTTGCTTCCATCATTAAACCAGTAAAATTGTCTATATCATTTTGATCACTTATAAAGTTACCTAGTGAATAAACAACAAATGTTTTTCCACCATTAATATATTCTACAGTTTGTATAACATGTGGATGAGCTCCTATTATTAAATCAACTCCTAAGTTTGATAAATAGTTAGCTATTTTTGTTTGAGCTGCATCTACTTTAAATGAATACTCAGTTCCCCAATGCATAGCAACTATTACAAAATCAACCTTATCTCTTACAGCTTCTATATCGGCTTTTGCTTTTTCTTCACTATATACATTACTTAAATAAGATTTTCCAGCTGGTGTTGGCAAGCCATTTGTCCAAATAGTATATGAAATAAATGCATACTTAATATTATTTACCTCGTATACTTTCGCTACTGAAGATGTTCTTTCTTCTTCACTAGACCATTGTCCAGATGCTGCTACTGTTTCCTTCTTTTTCCAATAATCAACGGAAGCTAAAACACCTCTTTCTCCTTTATCCATAGTATGGTTAGTGGCTAAACTTACCATATTAAATCCTGCATCTATAAATGCATCTCCTACTTCTTGTGGAGAATTAAACATTGGATAGCTTGAATATCCAAGTGATGCTCCTCCCAGAATAGTTTCTTGATTATAATAAGCTAAATCATATTTTGATGAAATTGGTTTAATACTTTCAAGCATTGGTTTAAAATCATATGAACCATCACTTTGTTTAGCATCATTATATACACCATAATGAATTAAAGCATCTCCTACCATTACAATTGAAGCCCTATATTCTTTAGGTTCTTTTTTTTATTCTTCTTTTTTTTCTTCTTTTTTTACTACTGGAGTTTTTTCTTTTTTACTTTGTTTTTTATATTCTTTGTATTGTAAGTATACTCCACCACATATTAGCGCTAGAGATAGGAGGAATGTTAAGACTAAAGTTACTCTTACTTTCTTTTTAATTTTTCTTTTCTTTTTACTGCTCATAATACTATACCCTCTTAACTATTTCAAAATCTATTGTTTTCTCCTCTTTTGATGCCCTAATTACTCTTACTACTACTCTATCACCAATAGTATATTTTTCTTTTGTTTTTTCATTTGTTAGACTCATTCTTTCTTCACTATAATCAAAGAATCCTTTCATATCTTTAACCGAAACTAAACCTTCAATTAAGTTATCTAATTCAACAAACATACCAAAACTCATTACTGAAGAAACCATACCTTCAAATTCTTCTCCAATATGTTTTTCCATATACTCAGCCATTTTCATATCTTCAACTTCTCTTTCACAATCTACACTTGCTCTTTCAGTAGCTGAAGAATGATCTGCTATATATACTAATTTTTCTTCCCAATGTCTAATTGTATTATCATCTAATTTATTATTAAATAAGTATGTTCTTAAAAGTCTATGTACAGTTGTATCTGGATAACGTCTTATTGGTGAAGTAAAGTGTGTATAACATTTACTTGCTAAACCAAAGTGACCTAGATTAACTGGTTTATAAACAGCTTTTTGCATACTCCTTAGAAGAAGACTCGATAATATTTTAAATTCTTTTTTATCTTCTAGTTGTTTAATAATTCTTTGAATATTTTTTGGTGTATTTTCTTTTAAATCACCTTGAACTTTATAACCTAGTGTTCCTATATATCCTAAGAAACTTCTTATTTTTTCTTCTTTTGGAGATTCATGTACACGATATATAAATGGTAAATTCATAAAATATATGTGAGTTGCTACGCATTCATTTGCTGCTATCATAAAGTCTTCAATTAGTTTTTCTCCAGTTCCTCTATTTCTTAATGTTATTTCAGTTGGAACACAATCTTTATCTACTAAAATTTTTGCTTCATCTACTTCGAAATCAATATATCCTTTATTTTCTTTTGCCTTTCTTAAAATATCTGCAAGTTCCTTCATCATTCTAAGTGCATTTACATAAGGTTCATAACCTTCTGGTATTTCATTTTCTTCTAATACTTTGTTAACTTTTTTATATGTCATTTGAATATTAGATTTAATTACACTTTCAAATATTTCATAATTTACCTGTTTACCATGACTGTCAAATTCCATAACACATGATATTGCAAGTCTATCTACATTTGGATTTAATGAACATATACCATTTGATAATTCATGTGGAAGCATTGGTATAACTCTATCTACTAAATATACAGATGTTCCTCTTTCCATAGCATCATTATCAAGTGCTGTTCCTTCTTTTACATAATATGAAACATCGGCTATATGAACACCTAATATGTAATTGCCATTTGTTTTTCTACTTATTGAAATAGCATCATCTATATCTTTAGTATCATCACCATCAATAGTAAAGATCATTTCTTTTCTTAAGTCTCTTCTTCCTACTATTTCATCGCTAGTTACTTCATATGGAATATCTCTTAGCTCTTGTTTTACTTCATCTGGTAATTCTGTTTCAATTTTATATTTTTTAACAATTGATAGAATATCTACTCCTGGATCATTTTTATGTCCTATTATTTCTAATACTTCACCTTCAAAAGTATGATTATCCTTTCTCTTTCCTAGTTTTACTACTACTTTATGTCCATCTACTGCATTTAGAGTTTTTGTTTTAGGAATTTCTATTTTAATTCTTAATTTATTTTCATCAAGTGTTACTATTCCTTTATCTTTCTTAAAGTTAATTTCTCCTACATAAGTATCTCTTTCACGATTTATGACTTTTAAAACTCTACCTTCTAATCTAGCAATACCTTTTTTACTTGTTAATTCTACAAGTACTATATCTCCATGAAGTGCACCATTCATATTATTTTCTGCTATATAAACATCTGTTTCAGAATCATCTATATCAACAAAACCAAAGCCTTTCTTATTAGCTCTCATTATACCTCTTTTTAAATGACTATCTTCAAGAAGCATATATCTATCTTTATTAGAATGATATATAATCGTCTTCTTTTCTAAATCATCTAATACTTTTTGTAATTGTTTAATATCCTCTACATTAGTTATTTTTAATCCATCCTGTAATTCAAAAATATTTAGTGCCTTCTTACTATTTTTTAAAATTTCAACGACCTTTTCATTCATATTCTTCACCTTCTACTATATTATATCATTGTCTTAAAAAAATACAAAGAAAAAAGACCAATATAGGTCTTAAAATGAGGCTACTAAACAAACTATAAAGAATGTTAATCCTAATATAAAAGTTATACGAGTTAAAGCTTTCTCAGCTCCTCTTTCTTTTCTTTTTGCAAATAAATCTGTAGTACCACCTGATAATATTTTAGCTGCACTTCCTGATTTAGCACTTTGAAGTAATACAACTATTATTAAAAGAATTGAAACTACTAATAGGAATACTTTCATAAACTGCCTCCATTTCTAAACTAGTAATATATTAACATATGTTTAGGAGTTTTGCAACTTAAAAGATGTATTACTCTATAATACATCTTATTATTTTATAAGTCAGTAAAGAAACTTCCACCAATAAATTCTCTTAATATTGATTCATCTGGTATTGCATCAGATGGTATTGGAAGGAAGAAACCTAAGAAGTTAATTAATCTTTTTGCTTCTTCATAACAACTATCCCTAGGATCTACTGAATATAGAAGTGGTTCTACATATGTTTTTAATACTCCTATTTCATATATAAGTGCAGAGTTAAATGTATAATCTGCATTATCTTGATAAGGGAATATATATTTTTCTTCTCCTTTTCTTACTTCTGGCCAAGTAGATATTGTCCTATTGACACTATGTCCTCTTGTTTTATTATCTCTTACAATTCTTCTTAATAATCTATTATCAGTAGTAGATATATAATTATGATTATCTATGTTTAATTCTGCAAGTGGCGAAATATAAATTCTAAATACATTTTCTCTAGGTATGTTTGCTAATACTTTTTCATCAAGTGCATGGATTCCTTCTATTACTAGCACTCCTGTTTTTTCTAATTTCATTTTTTTAGAAAACTCTTTCTTTCCTGTTAAAAAGTTATATGTTGGTATATCTATTTCTTCATTATTTAAAAGTGCTTCAACATTTTTATCAAATAATTTTAAATCTACGGCTTCTAAGCATTCATAATCTGGCTTACCATTTTCATCAAGTGGTGTTTCATCTCTTTCTACAAAATAGTCATCCATTGAAATCACTTGTGGTTTTGAACCTAAACTTCTTAGATACATGCATATCTTTTTAGATGTTGTTGTTTTACCAGAAGATGAAGGACCTGCTAGTAGTACTACTTTTACCTTTTTATTTTCTTTTATTTTTTTAGCTAAATTTATTAATTCATCATTTTGTCTAGACTCTGCTATCTTTATAAATTGATCTATTTTTCCTGTTGATACTAATGCATTTAATTCAGATGCATCACGTACTTTCATTAAATTATTCCACTTAGAACTAATATCAAAAGCTCTCATCATATTTGGATGGTTTTGAAATTCTTTTATTTCATCATTGCTATATATTGTTGGATATCTTAGTACTAATCCTTCTGTAGATAGATATGTTAAATCAAATTCTCCAAGTAATCCTGTATATATTGGCATTTTAGTATAAAAATAATCATAAAAATCACCTAGTTGATATAGTGTTATATATGTATTAGTAGTATATTTTAATATATTTACTTTTGATTTATAATCTATTTTACTAAAATAATCTCTTGCTTCTAATCTATCTACTATTAATTTTTTTATTGGTCTATTTTGTTTTATAATTTCTTTCATTTTTTCTTTTATGTCGTTTAATCTATTTTCTGTAAGTTCGAAATTAGTTTTTATATATAAACCTTTATCGATAGAGTGTTCTGATTTTATATCATATCTTACTCCATATAATTCTTTTATAGCCACACTTAAAACAAATAAAAGACCATTTACATGCATTTTATTTCCATCACGTGTATTTAAATCTAAAAATATTATTTCAGAATTTTTATTTACTTTATAATTTAATTCTCTTAAAGCATTATTTACTTTAGCTGCTAAAATTGGATGTTTAAAGTTTTTTTGAAATTCTTTAGCTATTTCTTCAAGAGTAGTATTCTTTTTTGTGAAGTAGTCAACTCCGTTAATTGTTATTTTAACATTGTCCATATAATCACCCTCTTTTATTCTATGACAATTGTAGCATATTTTGACGTATTTTTAAATGTATATTTTTATATTATTTACATTAAAATATTTGTAGGTGATGATTATGAACTTAGTTCCTATAGTTGTAGAGAATGAACTTTCGGGTGAAAGAAGTTATGATATCTTTTCTAGATTACTTAAAAATAGAATTATTTTAATTAGTGGAGAAATTAATGATAGTGTTTCAAGTAGTGTTATTGCAGAGCTTTTATATCTTGATTCTATCAATCATGATGATATATCTATTTATATTAATTCTCCTGGTGGCAGTGTTTCAAGCGGACTTGCTATATATGATACTATGAATTTTGTTAAAAGTGATGTTTCTACTATTTGTGTAGGTATGGCTGCTTCTATGGGGGCTTTTCTTCTTAGTAGTGGCAAGAAGGGGAAAAGATTTGCTTTACCTAATAGTGAAATAATGATTCATCAGCCATTAGGTGGGGCTGAAGGACAAGCAACTGAAATTAAAATAGTATGTGAGCATATATTAAAATTAAAAAATAAGCTTAATAAAATTCTTTCTAAGAATACTGGTAAAAATATTAAAACAATTGAGAAAGATACTGAAAGGGATAATTATATGAGCAGTAATGATGCTTTAAACTATGGTTTAATAGATAAAATTATTACAAATTAAAAGATTAGTTTTTTTCTAATCTTTCTGCTAATTCTTTCATTTTTCTAAATCTATGATTTAATCCGGATTTTGTTATTGGTTTATTTGTTTCTAATGAAATAATTTCACTTAATTCCTTTAATGATGCTTCTGGATATTTTTTTCTATATTCTAATACTTCTTTTGTTTTATCATCAAGTAATTCAAGCGATAAGTTTTTTTCTATTATTTCTATATATTTTAACTGAATATTTGCCGTTTGAATTATTTTATCAATATTTGCTTGCTCACAATTATTTAATCTGTTAGCAATATTTTTTTCTTGATGATATACTCTTATATCTTCAAAATATAAAACTGCATTATGAGCTCTAATTATCTTTAAAAAGTCACTAATCTTATCTGCTTCTTTTATATAAATCATGTATCCATTTGATCTACTTAATATTTTTGCATTTAAATCAAATATGTTTAATAATCTTTGAATGAATACTGATTCATCTGGTCTATCTACAAGAAATTCCATATGATAAGAAGATTTAGGATCATTGATACTTCCTTGACATAAGAATGCTCCTCTTAAATAAGCTCTAATCTCTTCATTAGCACCAACTATATATGTTGGAGGAGTATCTAAATAAGTATTATTATTTGAAAAATAGCCAACATCTTGTAATATTTTATTTATCTTTGAATCTATTGTTAATAGATTCAATTTTGTTTTTGAAAAGTTAACATTATCTTTCTTTCCTATTTTTACGCTAATATCATAAATATCTCTTAAAAACTTAACTATTCTTTCAGCTATAAATTTATTTTCTGTTGTAAGATATAGTATTTCATCTTCTAGATAACCATTATTTCGTATAAATCCTGAAAGTTCTGCTATCATTTCAGATCTAGTATCATAGATTTCTGATATTTCATTTTTTATTTTTGTTGTAAAAGACATTTTAATCCCTCATTAAATAAAACATTATTAATGATGCAAGTTTTATGCTATTATGTCTTAATCGTTCATTTTCTTCTTTAAATATGTCTGCTTCAATAAGTTCTACATTTAAGCTTTCAATTTTTTCTTTATCGATTAATACTGGATCTTTTTGTTCTTCAGATGAATATTTATCAATTATTTTTTGATCTATTTTAGAATTACTTGCTATTACTACATCTATTTTTCTTTTATTTAGATAATTATTAATTAATTCGATATGATCTCCTACAGTAAAGCCATCTGTTTCTCCTGGTTGAGTCATTGCATTACATACATACATTATTGGAGATGTAGTTTTGTCAATTGCATCTAATACACTTCTGCATATTATATTAGGAAGAAGACTAGTATAGAGACTTCCCATACTTAATATTATTAAATCTGATTCCTTTATTGCATCAATTACTTCATCTAATACTTTTGGTTCTTCTTTATAAAAGATGTGATCTATAGTTTCATTAGTTTCTGTAATTTCACATTCTCCTTCAACTATATTGCCTTCTTTGGTAGTTGCCATAAGTGTTATTTCGTTATCTTCAGATATTGGTAATACTGTATGCCTAACATCTAATAATTTTGATAAGTGTTTTATTGATTCCTTTAAACTACCTGTAATATCTAGCATTGATGTTAATATTAAATTTCCTACTGCATGACCATTAAGATCACTTGATGTTTGAAATCTATATTCAAGCATCTTTTTAATATCTTCATCTGTATCAGATAAATTTGATATTACTTTTCTAATATCTCCTACTGCTGGTGTATTAAACTCTTGTCTTAGTCTTCCTGTAGAACGTCCATTATCTGATACTGTAATTATTGCAGTAATATCTAGTGGAAAATCTTTTAATCCATTTAGTAAAGTTGATAAACCTGTTCCTCCACCGAAAACAACTACTTTTTTTCTCATGCTGTCACTCCTTATTTTAAATTTCTTCTCTCTTTAAATTTGATATATTATGATATAATTCTCTATCTTTTTGTTTTATATTTCTAACTATTAGGAATACTCCTAGACCAATTAATAGTATAGATATTATTTGCGCTTGTTTAAATGGTCCTATCATTAAACTATCCATTCTAAGGGACTCAATATATAGTCTTCCTATTGAATAGTATATACAATATACTCCGGTAAGTGTTCCTACTTTTAATTTTTTTAATCTTCTTACCATATTTAATATTATAAAACCATTTAAATTCCATAAAGATTCATAATAGAAAGTTGGTTCATGGTATACACCTAGTATTTTCATTCTATCTATTATAAAGTTTGGAATCATGTAATCTTGTAATTCTTTTAATGTTGTTGCTGGGCCAAATGCTTCTTGGTTAAAGAAGTTGCCCCATCTTCCAATTGATTGGGCAATTATTAATCCAACTACCATCATGTCTAATAATTTTAGCATATTATATTTTCTTTTTTTACAAAAATGGAGTAAGTATAGTGCTCCACCTATTATTCCACCATGGATAGCAAGGCCTCCATTCCATACTGCTAAAATTTCAAGTTTATTGCTTAGATAATAATCTATGTTAAATATTACATAATATATTCTTGCTCCAAGTAATCCACATACTACTGTGCAAAAGAATAAATCAGTAAAATCATCCGGATTCATTTTTTGCTTTTTTGCTTCTATATATACTACTGTAGCGCCAATTAATACTGCTATTAAAATTATTATGGAATACCAGTATATTTGAATAAATCCTAAATCTATGGCTACTCTATTCATAGCTACATTATTTACTATTTCTTCATTCATTAGGATCACACTCTTTTCTATTTTATTATTTTTCTTAAGAACTCTCCTGTATAAGAATTTTTACATTTCATTACTTCTTCAGGTGTTCCTTTTGCAACTACTTCTCCACCCTCTGATCCACCTTCTGGTCCAAGATCAATTATGTAGTCAGCAACTTTTATTACATCAAGGTTATGTTCTATTATTACTACTGTATCTTTATTATCTACTATTTTTTGTAAAATATCAAGTAGACGCTTTATATCATCAGTGTGTAATCCAGTAGTAGGCTCATCTAGTACAAATAATGTTTTACCTGTTGCCTTTTTCTGTAATTCTTTGGCAAGTTTTACTCTTTCTGCTTCTCCTCCTGAAAGTGTAGGTGCACTTTGTCCTAATTTAATGTATCCTAGTCCTACATCTTCTAAAACTTGTAATTTGTGTTTTATTTTAGGTATATTCTCGAAAAATTCTAAAGCTTCTGAAACTCTCATATTTAGTACATCCGCTATGTTTTTTCCTTTATATTTTATGTTTAGTGTTTCCGTATTATAACGTGTTCCATGACATACTTCACAAGGTACGTAAACATCTGGTAGGAAATGCATTTCTATTTTTTTGACACCATCTCCACGGCATGCTTCACATCTTCCTCCTTTTACATTAAATGAGAATCTATTTTTTTCAAAACCATACATTTTAGCTTCTTTTGTAGTTGTAAATAGTGTTCTTATATCATCAAATACTCCAGTATATGTTGCTGGATTACTTCTTGGCGTTCTTCCAATTGGATTTTGTGATATAGCTACTATTTTATCTAAGTTATCTATTCCAAGTATTTTATCATGTTTACCTGGTTTATCTTTACTGTTATATATTTTTTGTGAAACTGCCTTACAAAGGATTTCATTTATTAATGTTGATTTCCCAGATCCAGACACGCCTGTTACACAAGTGAACGTTCCAAGAGGTATATCTACATCAATATTTTTTAAATTGTGTTCCTTAGCGCCTCTAATTTTTAGATATTTTTTACTACCTTTTCTTCTTGTTTTTGGAACTTCTATACATTTTTCCCCAGTTAAGTACTTTCCTGTTAAACTATTAGGATTTTTCATTACTTCTTCTGGAGTACCAGCAGCCATTACTTCTCCACCGCGGTCTCCTGCTCCTGGTCCTATATCAACTAAATAGTCGGCAGCAAGCATTGTATCAGTATCATGCTCTACTACTATTAATGTATTTCCTAAATCTCTCATCTCAAGCATAGAGTTAATTAGCTTTTCATTATCTCTTTGGTGCAAACCAATTGACGGTTCATCAAGTACATATAAAACTCCTGAAAGATGTGAACCTATCTGAGTAGCAAGTCTAATGCGTTGTGCTTCTCCACCTGAAAGTGTTCCTGCATTTCTTGATAATGTTAAATATCCAAGTCCTACATTTTGTAAGAAACTAAGTCTATCCTTTATTTCTTTTATAACTAATCTAGCTATTTCTTCTTTTTCTTTTGAAAGTTTTAAATTATTAAAGAAAGGTACTAGATTCTTGATTGACATACTTGTTACTTCAAAAATATTTTTACCGCCAACCTTTACTTGTAACACGTCATCGTTTAGCCTTGCTCCATGACATCTTTCGCAAGTATGCTCTATCATATAATTATCAAGCCATTCTCTTACCCAATTTGAATTAGTTTCTAAATGTCTTCTTTCTAGATTATTGATAATTCCTTCGTAAAATTCTTTCTTATTGTATTTAGTTCCACCTTTTGATGAATATTCAAAATGTATTATTTCATCAGAACCATATAAAATTATTTCTTGTTCTCTTCTTTTTAGTTTTTTCCATGGTACATTCATTTTAATTTTGTAATGTTTACAAACACATTCTAGTTTTAAATAATCTAATCCTTCAGGATCATCAGTTAATGTTTTTATACATCCATCAGCAATTGATTTTGAATCATCTGGAATAAGTAATTCCTCATCTATTTGTTGTTTTACTCCTAAACCTTTGCATTCTGGGCATGCGCCATATGGTGCATTAAAACTAAACATTCTAGGCTCTAGTTCTGGAAGAGAAAACTCACAGTGAGGACAAGCAAATTGTTCTGAGAATACTAATTCTTTCTTATCTTCTCCTAATATTTGAACTACAACTTTTCCTCCAGATAATTTAGTGGCTTGTTCAATTGCTTCAAATAATCTTGTACGTGATTCTTCCTTTAATACAATTCTATCTATTACTACATCAATTTTGTCTTTTTTATTTTTTTCTAATTCTATATCTTCACTCAAATCATACATTTCATCATTTACACGAACTCTTACATATCCATCTTTTCTTAACTTATCAAATAAGTCTTTGTGAGTTCCTTTTTCACCATGTACTACCGGAGATAGGATAACTAATTTAGTTCCTAGTGGATACTCCATGACTTTATTAGTCATTTCTTCTACACTTTGACTTGATATTGGAATATTATGATTAGGACAGTATGGAGTTCCTACGCGAGCAAAAACTAGTCTTAGATAATCATATATTTCTGTAACTGTTCCTACTGTTGAACGAGGATTATTATTTGTTGTTTTTTGATCTATTGATATAGCTGGAGATAATCCTTCTATTGAGTCTACATCAGGTTTTTCACTGTTTCCTAAAAATTGTCTTGCATAAGCAGAAAGACTTTCCATGTATCGTCTTTCACCTTCAGCATATATAGTATCGAAAGCTAAGCTACTTTTTCCTGAGCCAGAAACACCTGTCATAACAATAAGTTTATTTCTTGGTAATTCTAGACTTATATTTTTTAAATTATTTTCTCTTGCACCTTTAATAATAATTTTATCCACAATACATCACCTATCGCATATTATATCATTTTTATTCAAAAATAAAAAGTGGATTTTGTTTCCACATTTAGTATTTTTTTCCAGTTGTTTTGTCTTCTCCTATATAAGAATTTACTATATTATGCCATTCTGATATCATTTGTGATTTTTCAGAATTTCTCTGTTGAATGTCTTGCTTATTATTCTCATTATTTCTTTTATTAGTACTTAAATCTAATTTTTTCACAGTTTCTTTTTCAGTTTCATATATACCTTGCTTATCTGACATTCCAGATTCTTTTAGTTTTTCTTTTATTTTTTTTCTAATTATTTCAATATATTCGGGATGTAATTTCATATATTCCATTATTTTTTCTCTAGGCATATCTTTAAATATGTCATTAACTGCATCAAAGTATGCTTTTGCAACTACTTTATTATTTGTTTCTCCTTTAACATCCTGACCTACTCCGATATAACCCGCTATTAATCCAGTTGATATTGGAGGTTTACTAAATTTTATTTCTGGATGTTCTTTTTTTATTTTTGATATTATTCTCATGTATTTAACTACATTTTCATATGATGAGTAAATACACATTTTATCTTTACGAGCAAACTCAAACTCATTATCACCACAAGCAACTTTATAATAATAAGCTAGATTTCTTTTTTCACATTCTTCTTGAAAAAGTCTTGAAAATTTATATGTATCTTCTTCTGCATTTATGTATAATTTTATATTATCATCAAATAATTTTCCGCTTTCAAATGGTTCATGGTGATTTGGGTTTATATGAAATCCCATACTACCTGTCTGTGCTGATAAAAAACTATTATGCATTACCTTGTTAAATAAAAGGCACAGATCAGCTCTGTCAATATAATCGGCACTATATTTTTTTTCTAATTTTTCTCTTAATTTTTTGTTATAATCATCCCCATATATTCTTCTGGATGCGTATTCAGTCATTTCAGCATTATTAAAATTATTTTTTACTACATATTTTACAAAATCATAATAAGTATTAAAATTTTTTAGTATTTCTTTAAATCTCTTTAGTGGATAAAGGGGGTACGCTGTTAATACATCTTCTTTCAAATAGCCTTTCTTTATTGTTTCTTCAAAAGATTTATCATATATGTCTATATAATCTAACCCTTTCTTTTTTGTATTAATAAATAATTTATCTAAATTAGGATTAACTACATTTATATAGAATTCTTTACTATATTTATTCTGATCTAATTCATTTCTTCTACCGCCATCTAAAATTCTAGAGTACATATCAACTCCATTTCTTATTATGTCACTTCCTCCATCTACTTTTTTATTGGCATATATATCTACTATTTCTAGTATTGTTTCATCTGAATCAATCGGTGATACTATCGCATCATACATACTTTTAAAAACAGGAGATTTATTTTCTGATGATTTTTCTCTTGTTGACACTTTGTTTTTTATACCTAATTCTTTTTCTAATTCTTTTATTCTTCTATCTAGTTCTTCATCTGTTAGTTTTGTTACATCATATGGTACATTATTCATACATAATCACCCTATTTTAATTATAACATTACTCTTTTGGTAATTATTAAGTTTTTTTCTTTCTTTACGTTATTAAACAAAAAATATCCACAGAAATTGTGGATATTTTTTAGTATAGTTCAAAAATATTAATATAATAATCTAATACACAGATGCTTCAACTATTTTAAATTTAGCATTTTTCATAGCTTCAATTTTTTCATCTTCAATGTATGTAAATATTTTTTCTGATGTAGATTGTCCAGCTGCTAAATCATTTACATAAACATAATCTTCATTTATTCTTTGACCATTACTGTCAACTGCTTCTATATGAAAACTATATGATTTTTTATTTTTTGTAATGTTTTTTACTGTAACAACCATTTCAGTTTCATTAAATCCATATTCGTCAGTAGTTATACTTAAATCACCTAAAGTAATTTGGACATCTTTTTTTAGGACTTCTTCTGTTGATTCACCACTTAGTTTATCTAAGTCTTTTGAAGTTTCTTCTATTGCTTTTCCAGTCGCCTGATTCATTACTGATGCAAAAACAAAGGCTAAAATTGTAATTATAATTGCAGCAATTGGTAATCCTTTTTTTGATTTTTTACTTACAAGTGAAATAATAGAGAAAACTAATGCTAATACTCCCAATATATATGAAATAGCATTAATAATTGGAATAAAACAAAAAACTATGGCTATAGCACTTAAAACAAAACCTGCTATTCCTATTCCGGTATTTTTCTTTTCTATTTCCATTCTCTTACTCCTTTCTTATTTGATAAATAACATTTCTATTATTTACAAATACTATTTATATAAAATATAAATCATATTTCTAAAAAATACAAGTATTTTTTGTAAAATATTATTATTAGGTGATGAGAATGAAAAATTTAAAAAAGATTAGGGAGAAGCGTAAAATTACCCAAATTAAGCTTGCTATTGAGGTAGAGGTATCCCAAGAAGCTATTAGTGCATATGAATCTGGTAAAGCACTACCTAGTGTTGATATTTTGATAAAGCTTGCTAATTATTTAAATACTTCTACTGATTATTTGCTTGGTCTAACAGATAATGAACTTGCCATTAATAATATTAAATCAAATGAGTATGATGAACTTCTTTCAGTATATTCTCGTTTAACACCTGAGCAAAAAAAAGATATATTAACTTACGCTATTATAAGAGAAAAAATGTAAAAAAATAATATCCACAAATTCTGTGGATATTTTATTTTACTTTGTTTTTAATTCAAATAATATGTCTCTAAGTTCCATAGCTCTTTCAAAGTCAAGATTACGTGCAGCTTCTCTCATTTCTGCTTCGATTTCATCTATTGTCTTAGTAAGTTCTTTCTTGCTCATCTTTTTATCTTCTTTTATAGATGTATCCTTATTACTTATCACTTCTCTAATCTCTTTTGAAATAGTTTTTGGTATTATGCCATGTTCTTTATTATATTTTTCTTGAATTTCTCTACGTCTTTTTGTTTCAGTAATAGCTTCATTCATACTATCTGTAATTCTATCAGCATACATTATTACATGACCTTTACTATTTCTTGCACATCTACCTATTGTTTGAATTAAACTTCTTGTACTTCTTAAGAAACCTTCTTTATCTGCATCTAGTATTGCAATTAGTGATACTTCTGGAATATCAAGTCCTTCACGTAGTAAGTTAATTCCAACTAGTACATCATATTTACCTGTTCTTAAATCATGTATTATTTGTATTCTTTCTAGAGTTTTCACTTCTGAATGTAAATATGCTACTTTTATATCTAATTCTTTTAGATAGTTAGTTAGCTCTTCTGCCATTCTTATAGTTAATGTCGTTACTAATACTCTTTCATTCAACTCTATTTTTTCTTTTATTTCACTTAATAAATCATCAATTTGTCCCATTGTTTTTCTAACTTCTATTGTTGGATCAAGAAGCCCTGTAGGACGTATTATTTGTTCAGCATAAGTATTTCCTGCTTTTTCTAATTCATAATCACCTGGTGTTGCTGAAACACATATTACTTGATTTATTTTTTGTTCAAATTCTTCATATTTTAATGGTCTATTATCAAGTGCGCTAGGTAGTCTAAAACCAAAATCAACTAAGTTTTGTTTTCTTGCTCTATCTCCATTGTACATTGCTCTTACTTGCGGAAGTGTTACGTGCGATTCATCTATTAGTAGAAGAAAATCTTTATCAAAAAAGTCCATTAATGTTTCCGGTGTTTCCCCTTCTTTTCTTCCTGCCATATGTCTTGAATAGTTTTCAATACCTGAACAAAATCCAGTCTCTTCAAGCATTTCTAAATCATAATTTGTTCTTTGTTCTATTCTTTCTGCTTCTAAAGGTTTATTATGTTCTTTAAAATAGGCTACTCTTTCTACCAGTTCTTCTTTAATTCTTTTTAATGCTTCTTTTAATTTTTCATCACCAACTACAAAGTGACTTGCAGGGAAAATGGCTACACTTTTTTTATTTTCAGTTACTGCTCCTGTTAATACATCTATTGATGATATTCTATCAATTTCATCCCCAAAAAACTCTATTCTATAACCTGTTTTATCTTGTGATGCTGGTATGATTTCTAAAGTATCTCCCCTAACTCTAAATGTACCTCTTTTGAAATCTAGTTCATTTCTTTCATAAAGCATATCTACAAGTTTCATCATTATGTTTTCTCTGGATACTTCATCTCCTATGTGCAGATTAAGCATTTTACTTGCATACTCTTCTCTTTCACCTATACCATATATACATGATACACTTGATACTACTATAGTATTTCTATATGAAATTAATGATCCAGTTGCTGAATGTCTAAGCTCATCTATCTCATCATTAATTGAAGAATCTTTTTCTATGTAAGTATCAGTTGATGGAACATAAGCTTCTGGTTGATAATAATCATAATATGATACAAAATATTCAACGTGATCATTAGGAAATAGTTCTTTCATCTCTGCATAAAGTTGTCCAGCTAGTGTTTTATTATGTGCAAGTATTAAAGTAGGCTTATTAGTACGTGCAATTACATTAGCCATAGTAAATGTCTTACCTGTTCCAGTTGCTCCAAGAAGTACTTGCCATTTTTTTCCTTCTTTTATTCCATTAACAAGTTCATTTATTGCTTCTGGTTGATCTCCTGAAGGCTTATATTTAGATACTAATTCAAACATAGATATTCCTCCTTTTTTTATATTATACCAAAGATTTAAAAAATTAGTCTTATGACTAATCTATATTTTATTTATTCTACAAAAAATCTAGATTAATTTCAATCTAGATTCTTTTTTATTTTTCAACCATATTTATATCAAAAGTTAAATCAATATTTTGTTTTTCTTTTGGTAAATCTTCTTCTGTAATATCATATTTAAACTCTACTTTTATTTTTAGTGTTTTTTTATCGTTACTTTTTAATATATCTCCTGCTTTTATTTCTTCTCCATTTTCATATGTTACTGTATATACTAAGTATCTTTTTTGTTCTTCATTTAATTTAGTCATGTTAACAGATTCTACTTTAGCATCTTTATTACTTTCGTTAATCATATCTACAGTAAATTCAAAATAATCACCTGGAACTTTTAAATTACAATCAAAATTAACGTTCTCTTTTCCTTCTAAATATACAGTTCCATTATTATTATTTGTTTTAATATTTTTGTAATGTATATTAAATAATTCTTTCTCGTTTGATTTTACCAAACCATTTGAATAAGCATATACAGTAGTTGTTGTTATAGCAATAACCATTACTATAAAACTTATAATAATCCTCTTCATAAATATTTGCCCCCTTAAGATGAGCATATTATACCATAAGTGTAAAAAAATGTCAATCCTTACTTCTTGATACTTGCATTTATAGTATGTTTATGTTATACGTTTTTATTCACAAAAATTGTTAAAAAAATAAAGAACCTTTTGGTTCTTTATCTGTTTGACCATCTTGATGGTATATTAAATAAGGAAGATGGATTTACCAATTTGTTTAAATATTGATTATAAGTACATCCACCATTATTTTTCCAGTGACATCTAGATATTTCTACATGTAAATGTGGGCCTGTCGAACATCCACTTGTTCCCATGTAACCTATTACAGTATCTCTAGTAACTTGCATTCCTTGACTTATATTTCCATATCCACTTAAATGGACATATGATGAATAAATATAAGATCCATTATAGTTGTGTTTTATAACAACTATTTTTGCATTTCCGTTACAAGAATATCCCATGCTACGGCACCATGATCCTGAGGTACAATCATCTGTATATATCGCATGAACTTGTCCACCAGCTATTGGATAAATTGGAATAGATTTATTATTACTACTTAAATCATAACCTAAGTGACCATATCTACCACCAAATCCTCTAACTGAGTATCCATATTCCATTGGGCGAGCAAATGTTCCAACACTTGGTATTGAATTGTTACTTCTTTGTGCTATACGATATTGGCAAGCTAAAATATCTTCTGTTGCTCCACAACCTAACTTTTTAAAATAATTTACATTAGCTTGTGCTTCTTTAATTTGTGTTTCTACTGAGGGCATCGATTCTCTAATTGCTTGATTATCTGCTTCTATTTTTACTTTTTCAGCTTCTAATTTTTCTTTTAATGTTCTTAATTCTTCTTGTTTTTGTTTTAATGCTGCTTTCTTTTTAATATTTTCCTCAATTAATTTTTGTAATTCTTTCATAATTCTATCATTATATTCAGTTAACTGTTCAATTACTGACATACGATAGATCATATCAGTTATAGTTTCAGCACCAAATGCATATTCTAAGTAAGCATTATCACCATTTTCTATTTGATAGTATTGCATTACCTTTTTACTTTCGGCACTTTTTTCAGCTATCTTTTTATTACTTTCTTCTATTTCTTGTTGTAATCTTTCAATTTCATTTTCTGCAGATTTAATTTGTGATTCGATATTTGCAATATTCTTTCTTACTGCTGCTATTTCTTGATCATTTTTTACTATCTTGTTTTTCTTTTCATTTAATTCAGCAGTATACTTATTTACTTCTGCTTCAAATTCTGAAATTGTTTTTGCATTTATTTTTATAGGTAATAAAACAGAAATAATTAAAAATACGTATATTATACTTTTTTTCTTCATATTACACCTTCAAATATTTTCTAACAGCACTACTACTTCCTATCATACCAACTATAATACCTATTACTAACACTATTAGTGATGCTGTATAAATAAATGGTGTCTTAGGAATCATTTGAATTAGTTTGGAGAATACATATCCATCTAATTTATCATATAAAGCTGGGTATCCAAATATTATTAATGCTATTGGTACTAATGAACCAATCATACCTAATATCATACCTTCAATTATGAATGGAGTTTTAATTGTAAAATTACTTGCTCCAACTAATCTCATTATTCCAATTTCTCTTTTTCTTGAGAATATAGTTAATTTAATTGTATTAACAATTAAGAATATTGTAACTATGACTAAAGCTATAACTGCTATATAAGTTATTTTTCTTATGGTATTAAATGTTGAAACAAGTTTTTCAACAATACCTTCTCCATATCTTACTACTGATACTTTTTCTATTCCTTTAATTTTTTCTGCTACTTTACCAATTTTACTAGCATTTTTTACTTTTACTTGGAAAGTATCTTTTAATGGATTATCTTCTTCTTTCCAATCTTCCATTATTGTTTTAAAGACATCAGATTCACTTGATATATCTTCTTTTACTTGATTTTTATTTTTAAATACTATTTCTTTTTTGTTTATATCCGAAATACTTTCAATTTCTTTTCTTACATTTTCTACTTCTTCTTCTGTAGCATCATTTTCTATAAAAACTACTATAGTTAAATCTCTTTCTATCTCTTCTGTAAAATTATCTACATTAAATGAAGCTACTATTGATACAGCTACTATTATAAGTGTTATCGCAATACATGATATAGATGCTAATGATAAACTGAAATTACGGAACACACTTTTAAAAGCATCTCTGATACAATGTCCTAACATTCTAAGCACTTTCATTATCATATGTTCCTTTCTCTTTATTATTTACAAGTCTACCTTCTTTTAGTGTGATAACTTGCTTTTTCATTTTATTAACAATTACTTTATCATGAGTTACAACTATAATTGTTGTACCTAAGCTTTTATTAATATCATCTAGAACTTTCATAATTTCCATACTCATTGTAGGATCAAGGTTTCCTGTAGGCTCATCGCAAAGAAGCATTTTAGGATTATTTACTATTGCTCTTGCAATTGCTACTCTTTGTTGTTCTCCACCTGATAGTTGCGTTGGATAATTATGAACTTTATTCTTTAATCCAACTACTTCAAGGGCTTTTAATACTTTTACTCTAGTTTCTTGTTTTGTAGCACCTATTACTTCCATTGCAAATGCAACATTCTCATATACTGTTAACTTAGGAAGTAATTTATAATCTTGGAAAACTATTCCTAGTTTTCTTCTTAATTTATATACTTTACTATTTCTTAGCTTTGCTACATTTATTCCACCAACTATTATTTGTCCACTACTTGGTTTTTCTTCTCTATATAATAACTTCATGAGTGTACTCTTACCTGAACCAGAATCACCTATAATAAATACAAACGAACCTTTTTCTATAGTAAGATTTAAATCATGAATAGCAGTAACACCATTTTTGTATCTTTTCTTAACATTTTTTAATCTTATTATGTCCAATTCTATTTCACCACCTTAGTATAGTTAATTATAACATAATTTTTTCGACAAGAAAAGACATTAACTATATCAATTAATGTCTTTAGATCATCTCACCAACTTCGTATGCATCACTAACTACATAAAAAACGTCCGGATCTATTAATTTAATACTTTCAGTTACTTGAAAATACTCTTTCGTTGGTATTACCGAAAGTATTATATTCTTTTTTTCTTTTGAAAAAGTACCTTCTCCTTTTAGTAAAGTTACTGAATGATTCATCTCACTAACAATAAATTTTTTTATTTCTTCACCTTTATTTGTAATTATATAGATTGATTTATTCTTTGATATACCAAGTAATATTCTATCTACTACTCCACTATTTATGTAATTAATTATGATTGCATACATTATCATTGTTAAACCAAAATAATAACCACCAATAATTATTAAAATAGAATTTAAAACTAAATTAGTTTTACCTATAGGTATTCCAAACTTTTCAAATAGAATACTACTTATTACTGGAAGACCACCATTAGTAAAACCTGCTTTGTATATAAATCCATTACATACTCCACCTACTACTCCTATAAATATACACATTATTAGCATGTCATCCATATTTATATGAATGAGTGGTTTTAAGTATTCTGTTAAATAAACAAATAGTGGATACATTATTGTTGCTAATAGTGTTCCTTTTGTTTTTTCTTTTCCTAAGAATATATAACTTATTATTAAAAATATTAGTGAGGTTAAAGCAAGAGTTATTTTAGTATTAATTCTAAATAAGTATTTTAGGAGTACTGCTACTGCATTTATTCCACCAGTAACAAGGTATGCTGGTTCTATAAAGAAATTATAAAGTAAAGCTAGAATAAATACTGCTATTAGTGTTTGTATATATTTTGTAGTATTTCTTTTGTTATATTTTTTTATTACTTTTTTAGGTATTTCTTTATTGTTCATTATTCTCCTCCCATAACTTCATATGCATCTGTTACTACGAAGAATGCCCCACTATCTATTTTTAATATTCCTTCTTTAAATTTGTAATATTCTTTTGTTGGAAGTACTGTCATTAGTACTGTACTTTTTTCATTTGAGAATCCACCTACTGCCTTTAAATTAGTTACATTATGTTTCATTTCTTCAATTATGAATTTTTTAATTCTATCTGGTTCTTTTGTAATAATATAAAAAGCTTTAGAGGCTGATATTCCAATTATTACCTTATCCATCATATAACTTGCTAGATATATTAATACCGTTCCATATAGTACTCTATTAAATCCAAATACTATTCCACTTAATAATATTATTATGCCATCTGTTAAATAGACTGCAGTTCCAACACTTATTTTTAGATATTTTGATAGTATTTGATTTAATATATCTGTTCCTCCAGAAGTATAACCTGCTCTATATACAATTCCAAGACCTAAACCATGTAGAAAGCCTCCAAATAGTGTTGTAAGAAGTAATTGATCACTACTTACACTTATATATTTATTAATACTTGAGGTTAATGATATTAATATTGGATATACTAATGCTCCTATTACTGTATGAATTGTTTTTTCTTTTCCAAGTGTTATAAAACTTAATAATAATAAAAATATGTTTGATATCATTATGAATGTTGGAGGATTAATACCAAATACATTTTCTGTTATTAATGATAAACCACTTACTCCTCCTGATACTATATTAAAAGGTCTACAAAATACATTAAAACCAACTGCTGTAATTAGTAAACCTATAAACATTTCTACTAATCTTTTTACTTTATCTTTTTTATAAATTTGATGAAGTATATCGCTAGTGAACGTACTTTTCATATTATTTTCCCCTTTTTAAATTATCTTCTATAAATATATCTATATCACCATCTAATACTTTTGATGTATTACTTGTTTCTGTATTTGTTCTGTGATCTTTAATCATTGAATATGGATGAAGTACATAACTTCTTATTTGTGAACCAAATTCTATATTTGATACTTCTCCTTTTATATCATTTAACTGATTTTTTCTTTTTTCTTCTTCTAAGACTATTAACTTACTTTTTAATACATTCACTGCTGTTTCTTTATTTTGAATTTGACTTCTTTCATTTTGACATGTTACTACTATTTTTGTTGGTAAATGAGTTATTCGTACCGCAGAATCTGTAGTATTTACTCCTTGTCCGCCTTTTCCACTCGATCTATAAACATCTATTTTTAAATCTTTTTCATTTATATCAATATTTATTGTATTATCTATTTTAGGAGTTACTTCTACTGAAGCAAATGATGTATGTCTTCTGTTATTGGAATCAAATGGAGATAATCTAACTAATCTATGTACACCTTTTTCATTTTTTAAGTATCCATAGGCATTTTCTCCTTTTATTTCTAATGAACAGCTTTTTATTCCTGCTTCTTCACCGTCCTGCATATCTAAAACTATAACTTTAAACCCATGTTTTTCACAGTATCTTGTATACATTCTAAGCAACATATTAGCCCAATCGCATGCTTCTGTTCCGCCTGCTCCACTATGTATTTCTAAAATACAGTCATTTTTATCATATGGACCATTTAATAATAGTAATAAACTTAGTTTTTCATATTCTTCATTGTATTCTTTTATTTCATTTTCGAGTTGATTTAGTTCTTCTAAAGTTTCTACTATTTCTAATAATTCTAAAGATGTTTCTACATTGGATTTTAAATTATCTAATGGTTCAACTATACTTTTAATACTATTTAATTCTTTTAAAGTTTGCTCAGCACTTTTTTGATTTTCCCAAAAATTAGAACTATTTACTTTTTGATTTAGTAATATTATTTCTTCTTTTTTAGATGGGATGTCAAAGTGACCTCCATAAATCTTTTGTTTTTTCATCTAATTTTATTAATTCTCTTTTAATTTCACTTTTTTCCATAGGCATCCTCATTTCTTTTATTATTATACACAATATTTTTTATATTAATCAACAAAATAGGTATATTTATTTATTATTTACATACTATATTATTGAGGAAGGTTCACTGTTAAGTGTGAAGATCCTCTTTATATAGATGAGCACAATTTGTGCTCTTTTTTTGTTTAAACAAAAAGAGGTAAAAACTCCCCTTATTTTTCTAATATCCATTCTTGTAAGTATTTAATCTCTGTAGAACAAAATTTACACTTACTATCATTTGCATTTATTGAGCCTCCGCAGTTTGGACATTTTATAATATTTTTGCCTTCTTCTAATTCTAGTTTACCTTTAGTATTTTTTCTCATTTTATAAGTTTCTTTTAAGTACTTAGATTTTATTTTGTTATTATTATAACTTATTACTCTTACTTCTGCTGTTACCTCTATATACTCATTACCTTTATCTTTATATTCTTTAAATGATAAGTAATCTAATATATCATAATCAATTATGTTATCTTTTGTGTAGTAATACTTCTTTATTTCGTAGTTAAGATTGTTAAAAAATCTTTTCTTATCTATTCTTGTTCTATTCCAAAAATTTATTTGCCTTTGATTTATTTTATCTTTATATCTTTTAATCGGTCCTAAAACAATATATGCATCTATTGTGTAGAAAAAATAATATAATATTAATGATAATATTATTCCATAAATAAATACTTTTGATACATCTATTATATTAAATGTTCTTGATGTTAGTTTTATAAATAGTAGGCTTAATAGCATACTTATTACTAAGTCTACAATTCCTGTTATTACTCTATATGTATTATTTCGTAATACTCTATCATAATGATATTTATTGCCTAGTTCTTTGTCTGTATAATCAATGTTGTAATATGTTCCACAAAAAGGGCATCCATCTATAAAATTTTCAAGTTTACCAGTTGCTCCACAGTTTGGGCAAACATTTTCTTTTTGTTCCATATCTTTTGACATAAATGTATATTCCATTCTAGTATCAAAATCTTTTTCTTCATGGATTAATAGATTATTTTTATAGTACTTTTTTGATAAAATTACTCCACATTTAATATCATCATTTTTAGAACCATCTGTATTTCTTTCAAAGACTTCTCTACCAACTATATATTTTGTTTTTATATTAATATTATAGTCTTTTAATTTTTTATTTTGATATTCTTCAGATATTAAAGCCATTCATGTACCTCCTATCTATTATTATTG
>JAGAWU010000030.1 GCA_017941235.1 Bacilli bacterium
TAATTCCATACTTTTTTGAAACTGAACTTATTGACAATCCTGATTTTCTATCATTATATAAATTTATTTTATCTTCATAACTTAATTTACCCATATAAAAACCTCGTTTCTATGTCCAAGAAACGGGGTTCATATCATTTTTACTCACTTTTTAATAAACCACATGGTTCTACTTTTTTTATTTTTAATGACATTAGAATTGTACCTATTAGTGATATTCCTATAATAAATAAGATTGTAATTATCATTAAATCCATTGGAAGAATCATATTACATTTCATTATTCCAAAGCTTCTCATCATAAATCCAATATATGGATTAGTTATGTAATATGATATTGTTGTTCCTATTAAGGTTGCTATTATTATAGTTGGCATAAATGATAATACATTTTGAATAATTAAGTCTTTTGATTTATATCCAACTGCTTTTAAAATACCATATTCATATCTTCTGTTATAAACAAGAGTTTTCATTAACAAATATAACACTAATAGGATAATGCATCCAGAAATAATAGACATCACTATTACCATTAGATTAGCTACATTAATGAAAGTATCCATTTGACTTTCTATTAATTCTTCAAAATCCAATGTAACTAGTATTTTATCGCCATATTTTTTTTCATACTTTTTAATTATTTTATTAGTTTTCACATTAGAATCAAAATAGTATGTTGAATAAAGTTCATCTGAATCTGTTAAATGGTCAAATCCTTTTTTTAACATTAATACTTCATGTCCATTATTATTTGTAGATTGAATAAATCCAGTAATTAAATAACTATATTTTTCTTCTCCTATATGAAATTCGATTTTCTCTCCAATATCTAAATGTTTTTCTTTAGCATATTTTCCTGAAATTGCTACTTCATTATCATATTTTGGATATCTTCCATCATAAATATTTTCTTTATTATTTAATTTATTAGCATCTTCCATTATAAAGGCTTGAAAACTAATTAAATCTTTATCTTGTATCATATATTGATTTAAATACTTAAATTTCTTAATATCTTTATCGTTTTTTAAATCTTTTACAAAATCATCTTTAATACTTTTATCTACCGCGATTACTCCATCAGTAAGTTCAAATGTAAGTAGAGATAGTTTTGGTTGTCTTGAAAAGTTTTGATACATTGCCATAGATATAACCATTAAGAAACATAAGAATACTACTGTTATAAAACTAATTATATTTTGTTTTATGCTTTTAAACATATTTTTTAGAGAAAGAGATGTATTAAGACTTAGTATTGATTTATCTAAGGCTATATGATTTTTCTTAAAATTATGTGTTTCTATACCATCTCTTAAAGCTATAATTGGTTCTACTTTTTTGATTTTTCTAATAGTTATTAAAACTATGAATATGATAAAGCCTGGAATAAATATAATTGGTAATAAGGTAGCTGGTAGACTAAATTTTAATGTATAAGGAATACCAGATTGAGCAATTAGCATTTTAGTTATAGCTGGCATAAATAAATATCCAAATATTACTCCAAATACTAAACCAATAATAGTTAAAATACTAAATTGAATTAATTGAGACTTTTTAATATCTTTTGTAGTATATCCCATTGCTTTTAATACACCAATACTTTTAATGTTTTCTCTTATATAGTTAGATATATTATTAAATATCATTAATATTACTATTCCAATAACGATAAAAGATGTCATTAAAAATGATGCTAAGAAAATCATTGAAATAAATGTACGTGATTCTAATGTTATATCTAATCCATATGAAGAAGTTTCTACTTTTTTCTCAATAAATATTTTATTTACTAATTTTTGTGATTCTTTATCATGATCTTTTACACTATCTTTATAATTAATATATATAGTAAATGCGTCCATTTCTGGATTTGCTTTTTTAACACTATCATAATCTTTATCAGATATTAAGAATTCATATCTATTCATGTTATAAGAACCTGCATAAATAGTATTAATATATCCTTTTACTTTAAATTTATATGTTTTATCAGGTAATTTTATTTTATATGTGTCACCTATATTTATACCTCCACCTGTATGAATATGGTATGGTATATAAATATAGTTTTCTTTAATCTTTTTATCTTCTTCTAGTATTTTTATTTTTGATAGTTTTCTATTTAATGCACTACTATTTATTAAATCTACTATAGGTGTTACACTTCCATTATTAAATTCAATTGAAGTTTGTGTACTTAAGTGTTTGAAGTAGTAATAATCTTCTACTGTATTTGGTATAATACTATCAATATATTCTTGTTTTATATCTTGAGAATTACCTGTTGAAAATACTTCTACATCAGATGTTTTTAAGCTCTTTGCAACTTTATAGGCATTTCCTTTATAATCAAACATTAAAAGTCCAGATACTGTAATAAACATACTACTTAAAAGTATTATTAATGCAATACAAATAGATAAACCTTTATTTTTTCTCAAATTAGATTTAGCTAGTAATAAATTCTTCATATTACCACCCCATCTTAATTAAGAAATCAGATATTTTTTTATGACGTTCTTTATCATCTGGTATATATTTACCCAAATCACATATACCAGCAATTTCACCATCTTTAATATAGATAATTCTATTTCCTCGTCTAGCTGATTTAATATCATGTGTTACCATGACAATAGATTGGCCTTCATTATTAAATTCAGTAAGAGTGTCCAGAACATCTTTTCCTGTTTTAGAGTTTAAAGCTCCTGTTGGTTCATCAGCAAAAACTAATTTTGGGCTATTAATTAGAGCACGAGCTATTCCCACACGTTGAGCTTCTCCACCAGATAGTTGTGTTGGAAATTTATTCCATAAATTACTATTAATATCTACTTTTTTTAATATTTCTTTAGCCTTTTTTACTACTTCTTTTTTATTTTTATTAATTAGTAGGCCTGATACTAAAATATTATCTAAAGCACTCATTGAATCAATTAAATAATTTTGTTGAAAAACAAAACCACAATTTTCTCTTCTAAAAAGTGCTAAGTTATCAATACTCTTTTTAGTTATTTCACTACCAGCAAATTCAATTTTTCCTAGGGTTGGACGATCCATTCCTGATAATGCATATAATAGAGTCGATTTACCAGCACCACTTGGCCCCATAATTATGGTAAAGTCCCCTTCATAAATATCTAATGAAATATTTTTTAAAATATGTTGCATATTTCCATTATTAGAAAATGTTTTACATAATTTATTTGTTTTAATAATTTCTTTCTTTTCCATAAACTTCTTCCTTTCAAACAAGTTCATTATATAAAAGAATTTCTTAAATATCTTTAAGAAATCCTTAAATAATTCTTAATTTTATAATTACAGTAAATCCTGGGTGAGAAATTTCTAAGTCCAAATCTCCATTCATCTTACGTACTAATTCACGTGATATATATAATCCAAGACCTGCTCCATCTTTTTCTTTTATATTGCTTCCTCGTTTGAATTTTTCAAGTAATAGTGGTACTTCTTCATCTTTAACAGAATCTCCAAAGTCTTTTATTTTAATTATTAAATAATCATCTTTTATATTAGAAGACACTTCTATTTTAGTATCTGCATACTTATATGAATTAATATAAATATTATCAAATACTTGTTGGAGTCTTAATCTATCTATAAATAGACTACATTCATCAAGCTTAAATCTATTTGTTTTATTTAAATAATCAGAGTTTTCTATAAGTTCATAGATAATAGTACTTTTAACTTCTTTAGGATTTATAGCTAATTCTTCCATTTCTTCTAATGTAGAATTAAATAAATTAGTAATTAAAGTATTAATATGATCTGATTTTTGATTGATATTTTTAAATTGTTTTATTATTTTTTCATCCTTTATTAGTTCTAATCCTAATTCAGATGATGATTTTATGGACGCAATGGGGCTTTTAATATCATGTGATAACTTAGCTACAAGTTCTTTTTTTGCATCTATCGCTTTCTTTTCTTCACTTCTAGCTTTTTTTATTTCACTGCGCATTATATCAAAGGCTTCAGTAAAAGCACCAAAGTTATTATTTCTGTCCATTTCTAGTGGAATATCTAAGTTACCACATGATACACGCGTTGCAAATTCATTCATCTTTTTAAATGGTCTTATTGTATAGATATAAATTAATGTATAATAAATAACAAATGATAATATTTGAATAATTGAAATAGTAATAATTGAATTTAAATAACTTTTTTTACTTTCTTCAATTATTTTTTCTATTTTATTATCTATTAATATCTTGTATATTTTGTTATCTACTTTAATGTCTACAATAGTATCCTTATTTTTATATGCTTCATTTAATGAATCGGATGTATTTCTATTGGTAGCATAAATCAACGTTTCGTTTGAGTCAATAATAGCATAATCGAATGTTTTAGGGTATTTACTTTTATCTGTAAAATTATTTTCTATAGTTTTAGATAAATCATTTATTTTTACTGTGTCATTTATATATATTTTTTTTTGATTTATAAAGTTAATACTAATTATTATTTCTAATAGTAATGTTATTAATATTATTAGGATTAAATATCTTTTTTTCATAATTATTCTCCATCAAAGATATATCCTTCTTTCCAAATTGTAGTGATATATTTAGGATTATTAGGATCTTCTTCTATTTGTTCTCTTATTTTTCTTATGTGTACATTAAGTGTTCCATCTAATGTAAATTTGTCATTCCATACTTTATCAAATAATTCATCTTTAGTAACTAGTCTTTTTTTATTATCAATTAGATAGGTTAATAGTTTATATTCTAAAGAAGTTAATTTTACTTCTTTTTCTTTTTTATATACTTTCTTATTCAAGTAATCTATTTTTAAATTTCCATCATCATACTTTTTTATTTCTTCTTTTTTATATCTTTTTAGAATTGCTTTTACTTTTGCAAGTAATACTCCTAAAGAATAAGGCTTTTCAATGTAATCATCTCCACCTATTGTTAGAGCTATTATTTTATCATCATCAGTATTACGAGCAGAAATAAATAAAATTGGAGTATCTTTTTCTTTTCTAATTTCCTTGCATATGTCAAATCCTGATCCATCTTTTAAATTTATATCTAATAAAATAAGTGTTGCACTATTTTTTTTTAAAAAATCCTCATATTCTTTTTTACTATAACAAACATATGATTTTACTTCAAACATATTTAAATATTCACAGGTATTATTTGCAAGTTCTTCTTCGTCATCTATTATTAAGCAATCATATTTCATATATTTTCTCCTAACAGTATCAAATTCATTTTTCTTATTATAACATAAAAAGACTCTTCTGAGCCTTTTTATTGATTATTAATTTCTTGATAATTACAAGTATATATAATTCTTTCACCATATTCTGTTTTTTCTATTTCTTTTTTGCAACTATAACCTTCTTTATTATATTTTAGAGTATCATCAACTGCATTGTATTCTCCCTCTAAGCCCCAAGAAAAAACTACTTTTTCACCATGTATTTTAATACTAATTCCATCATTTTCTACTTTTTCTTCAACTAAATAAACTTTCTTAAGATTTTGTAAAAGATTATTAATTGTTTCTTCATTTGCTCTAATTACTAATGGGTCATTTCCATAGTTTTCAAGAGTATATATTTTATTTTTCTTTAAATTATCAACGAATAAATTATAGAATATTTTGAAATTTCCCTTACTATCCTGCTCTGATATTAAAACTGGCATCTTGTCAATTTTACTTTCATGAACTGAGAATTTAAAGTATTTAGTATCCACTTCTTTACTTAGAATTATCTTATTACTTTCTACACTATTATCTATAATATATTTATATTCATTAGTTCTACCCATTCCAGTAGTTTTGATGAATAAGTTATCTTTATAGTCTACAATAATTTCTTTAGTTTTAAGGTTAAACACACTATTATCATCTTTAAATTCAATATTTCTAAATGAAAGGAATGTCATTCCTAAACTTAAACCAAATACTATAATACTACTTACAAATATAATTAATTGTTTTTTTATACTTACTTTCTTATTAAAAATGAAACATATTAGTAAAATAATAATTTGTACTGAAACTACAGTTGCTGCAATTAACATTATAGTCAACCATAGGAATATTATATTAGTAGGAATAAACGCCATAGATACAACGTCTGATACTACTAATCCAATTGTTGTAAAAACTGTTCCAAGTAAAAACCAAAATGTAATAAATTTTATAAAAATTATAACAATTTTTGATAAAGCTCCTAAAAAAGCAAATGGTTTATCTTTTTCATCTCTAATTATAATTTTTTCATTATTTTTTAATTGAGTGTTATTACTATTATTATCCTTTTCTTTGCTGTTATTGTCTTTATTTTCATTTTCCTTATCACTATTTTCTTTATCATAGTAATTTAGATATCTAATCTTAAATGTATGAACTAAAGCAATAACCGCAATAATTAACCAAATTAGATCAAATATACTTTCTAATATGTCTTTTATTTTCAATACGTGATTATCGCTTAGGAAACTAAATATACTTGATATAGCGGAACTAGCTGCACTACAAATTATTCTACCAAGTAGAGCTAATATTAGTGCCACAATAATCATTTCTATGATGCATTTAAATCCATCAAGAAATTTCATTTTTGAAAACATATTTATAGTTTTTGTGATGAATTCTAATAATGAATCCCACATATTATAAATATTATTCTTGTTTTTTCTTAGTGTTGTTTCAACATCAGTTATTTTATCATTAATAAGATCATCCATACTACAATCAAATATATTTGCTATTTGAACAATCTTATCAGTTTCAGGGTAAGTATTATTACTTTCCCATTTAGATACACTTTGTCTAGACACACCTAGCTTTTCTGCTAACTCTTCTTGTGAGTAGCCATTCTTTTTTCGAAGTTCTACTAACTTATCACCAAACTTCATATTTTTCACCTCTTTCATAACTAAAATATTACTATTTTTTTCGGTTGCATTCTATACATTTTGATTGGAAATTATGTAAATTTTAGGTTGCATTTGATAAAAGTAACTCCTTTTATAGCAAAATTAAGTTTCTTTTTAATTATATTCTAAATGTATCATATTTATTAAAAATACACCATAAAAAAAATAAAGAAGTATTTTTTTCTTCTTTATTTTTTATTATTTTCTACTACTTTTCTTAATTCTGATATGTTTATCACTTCATCACTAACACTATTTACATATTCATATGTATTGGTATTTGTACCATTTGTTTGTTTTAAATCTAGTCCTTTATTTAACATCTTTTCAAATATTTCTAGTTCTTTAGCACTTATTTCTTTATCTTTTATTATTTGTTTTATATATAGTTGAGCTACCGGCATTGCTAAGTGTCTTTTATTAATATCTATACCATCTTGTGAAAGTAAGTACTCAACAATTTCTTCATTATAATATCCATAATAAAACATATATTCAAATGTACCAAATTCTGAATTACTCGATACTGTATTTACATCAACATTTTTATTTATAAAATATTTAATACATTCCATTTTTTTATATTTTATTGATACTCCTAATGGTAAACTTCCTTCAAAATCATGACTATTAATTAATTCAGGATGTTTTTTTAAATATTTATTTAATTCTTTCGTATCACAATAAGCTATCTCTGAATGAAATTTATCAATTATTTCTTCCTTTATCTTATATTTTTTTCCATTATAACTTATTTTTTCTTTATTTCCTTCATTAATAAATATTCCAAATACTAGTAATGGTATTAAGAACACAATAGTTAATATTCCAAATACTATTCTTACTATTTTTCTTCCTTTTTTTGTTTTATTTTTTAGACTTAGTATTAAAGACACTATAAAAATAATTAATGATATCACAAACAATATAAAATCAATTAGTAATACAATAAAAATTAGATTTAATAGCAAAATTCCACCAAATGCCATATAATCACCTCAATTTTATTATAGCATAAAAAAACGTGAATTATATCAATTCATCGTTTTAAAAATATAACATAAATGTCATTATACAAAAATATATAAAGATTGTTACTAATAACATTTTACTTTCTAAAATAACTTCAATTGGGTCTCCATTAGAATCTTTTTCAATATTTAGACTATACATTTCTAAGATTAATATCACAATTGGTATTGTCCAATAAATATTATCTTTTCCTATTCTTGTTATCGTTTCTTTGTCAACGCACCATAATGTATATGATACAATTGCTAGTGATAACATGACATACATATTTTTATCAAGAAAATCTTTGTTATATAGTTTTAGAGATTTTCTTGATTTAGTTCCATTTTTTATCATTTCATTTCTTCTTTTTCCAAACGCTAAGAAATATGCACCAAATATAATCATAAGATATAAATATTTTGAAACTGTAACATTCGTTACTATTCCACCATACATTACTCTAAGAACAAAACCTGTTACTATTATACTTACATCAATTATAGGAATATTCTTTAAAACTTTACTATATAATAAATTCATTATTATATATATTGCAGGAATAATTATTACTAATACTGATTTATTAATATTATAAAGAATGCCTATTAATACTATATTAATAATTGATATAGTTATTAATGTTATTACTGCATTTTTCTTAGATATTTTTCCACTTGCTAGTGGTCTTAGTTTTTTTGTTGGATGTAATTTATCTTTTTCTATATCACTTATATCATTAAAAACATATATGATACTTGAAGTAAAACAAAATACAATGAAGGCTAATAATAGTATTTTACTATATTTTATTTTGTGAATATTCATATTAAAAAATATTGGAAATAAAACTAGTAAATTCTTTAACCAATGTTTTACTCTAATTAGTTTTAAGTATTCTTTCATATTTACTCCTTTTATAATGAATCATAATTTAAATCATTTGTTTCATCTAATATATATAGTAGTAATTCACTTGCGGACCATGAATGAATTGGACTTGTTTTAGAATCATTCATTTGATTATCTATACCTAAATAGTTTTCATATTTTGCTTGTGAAGCATTTCTTTCCCAGGATAATGGATAAAGATTGTAATTTAAAACTACTTTCCCTACTTTTTGTTTGTGCAATACTGCGTATGATAAATAAGGGTAATTTACATCTAAATTATTATTACTTCCTTTCACAATATAGTTACTCCACCATGCACCTTTTGAATAATCATCCTCTGGTATTTTAGATATATCAAAATGGTAAGTTCTGCCAACTTTTTCTATACCTAATTTGTACCATAAATTTTGATATAAGTGCTGAGGTGAAAAATCAGTTTGTCCATATATATAATAACCATTAGGATTTGATGTTGCAAGTCTTTCTGCCTCTGTTTCTATTCTATCAATTAAATCTTCATTTCTTTCTTCACTTAATGATAATAAATATAGTATTTCTCCTAAATTATCAGGTTCATTATAACCATTATTATTGTCATATAATTCATTTATACTATTAATCCAATCATTTATTAAGTCTGTATTATTTGTTTGTCTTAATACCATACTTGTTATAGCTGCATCCCTATACCAAGGTTTATCATAAACAATTATATTAGGGTAAATAATATTATCTTTTATATTAAATAGTATTTCTCCATATAGTACTTTCTTGATATTCTGATACTTTTGATTTGAAAAATCAAATAATTTTATTTCTTTATCAGTTCCTTCTATTATTTCATCTTTACCATTTAATGCATAGTGTATTCCTTTGTTATCCTCTTTTATTTTAATATAATTATTGTCTTTAGTTTGAATAATTACAGTATATAAATTAGGGATAATTAGTTTTTCTTTTTCCTCAAACTCGTATAATACTTCTTTCGTATTAATATCAATTAATGAGTTTTTCCTATACAATAGTTTTCTTCTGCTACCAAATCCAAAATAATAAGTTTCCTCTTCTATAATATTCTGCAATTCAATATTTTCGTTTGAATTTGCTAATTCAATCATTTCATTTTTATATTTCTTAAACTCATTTATTTCATCTTTATAATACTTTTTAAAAGTTTTATTTATATAACTAATTTTATCTTGTGAATTCAAGTATCTTTTTATATTATCATCTGCAAAATTATTATCTTTCTCAGTAAAATAATAAGGAACAAGTAATATTAAATGTATTAATAATAATAGTGATCCTATACATATATTTATTATTATATTTTTTTCTTTTTTAGGTGTTTGTTTTTTTAACTTTATTAGTTTGTATATAATTAGACAAGCTATTAACATAGTGGCTATTGAAATTATTTCTAATATAATAACTTTAGTTAATCCAAATTGTATTATTAATATATTCGTATCTAATATATCATTAATAAGACCTATTACACCTTTTAAATTTATAAAGTTAACTATTATTTCAATAAGTAAGAAAACAAGTAAATATATATTTGAAAATTTACATATTTTTTTATTATTTTCTTTTAATAAATTTATTCCTAATAATAGTATGACTAAATAATTAAAATGCAATGAATAAAGAAAATTACTACTATTTCCATATATAAGGTGTAATCCAATATTAAATAGAAGCGCTAAAGATAATCCAATATTTAAATATAATTCTTTCTTAAAGTTTCTAATCATTAAAAATATAATTAATGAATAAAACAACGTTAGTAAAATAGTATTAGTAATATTTTGCTTACAAAAATCAATTACGTAGTTATCTCCACTATATAAGGTATTCTTTGTAATTCTAATTTTTGTTTTACTACTTATAAAAGAATTAAACAGATTATTATTTATAACATTTTTCGCACTATCAATATTGATTCTTTGTGCATATTGTTTTTCTTCTTTTATAGTGTTATTTAGTATAAATGGAGATGATCTCCAAAATAAATGTTGTACTCCATTTAATAGAACAACTAATATACCTGTAAGCATTATAACTTTAATAATATTTTTAAATTTCATCTTTTTAGATATGAATAATACTCCTAGGATAATAAAATATATAACTACATTAGTTATTGTTATTCCAGTATTTAGTGCGCCTAATATAATTAAAAAAGCATATGAATATTTTGAGTTTAAACTATCTCTTCTATTTATATAGTAATACCATGTTATAATCAAAAATAATGCAGCTATGTTATATACTTCCATGATTGATGTAAATATTATATTAGCAAATGAAAATAAATATATAAGCGATAATATTATATTTTGTTTATTATCTTTTTTTATTTTATTTAATATTTTATATATATATAATACTGAAATTGATGTTGCGACAGATGATATTGTTATATATGATATTATATTATTTTTTGTAAAGCCTGTTAAAACACTAATTATTGGTTGAATTAGTATTACAAATAAAGGGTGTACTATAGTTCTATAATGCGACTCAAAATACATAGCTGCATCGCCATATACCCTTTTCACATCAGAGTCAAATAGTAAATTTAAATTATCTTTAATATTATAGTTATAGCTTATAAGTAATCCCATTATAAAGCAGAATAATAGAGAAAATATGAATAAAAGCTTTTCTGCTTTTTTAGTTTTTAAACTATCACAGTAATCTTTTACATTTATTCTTTCTACTTTATCTTTTGTTACTAAATATGCTTCTTCTGAATATTCAAACATAGCTTTGTCTGCACTAATAGAATCTGAATAAAATTCTTTAATTTTCTTTGTATACTTTTCTTCATATCTTTTTATTTTCTCGTAATCATGGCAGTTTTTTGAATTAAACTTTCCTGTTTTTTTATCTACTTTTGATGCAATTATTTTTATCCCTAATTTTTTTTCAAGAGGTTTTAATAAAAATTCTGGTGATGCTGATATTATTACATCATCTTTTTTCTTTTGTTTAAGATACCACTCTTTAATTTTATTTTGTTTTTCATTCCAGAAGTCTTTTACATATTCATCAACATTATCAATTCTTTTTAAAAATGAAAAAACATATTCCTTAAATCTTGTTTTATCTATAATCTTTAATATGTAAAGAATAAGTCCTATAAATTGATATGGTAATTGCAGTAGTACTTTTTTATTCCTTTTTAATGAATATATATAAAAATCTAAAGATGAATCTCCATCATAAATTGTTTTATCAAAATCATATGCATTAATCATAATTTTTTCCTCACTTTACTAATACAATTATAGCATAAAAAAAACAGATTTTAACCTGTTTTAAAAATAGAATAGCTCTTCAAATTTCATATCTAAAGCTATACACAAAATATATGCTAATTTCGCTGTTGGTTCATATTGACCTGTTTCTAGGGAACTTATTGTATTTCTGGAAACACCTACCATATCTGCTAACTCTTGTTGTGATATATTTTTTTCTTTTCTAACTTCTTTTAAATTGTTTTTTAATATTAATTCTGTTTTCATTAGAAAATCACTTTAAAGTATTCCAATACTAACATTAATGTTAATATTCCCCACACAACTGAAGTAAAAATATTTAGTTTTCTAGATTTTTCTAGTTTTATAGCTTTATATCCAAATAGAATTACATTATAAATAGCTATAAATGAATATAGTGCTGGGTTAGATCCTTTCCCTGTAATTATTTCATAACTATAGTATATAGCTGCTAGTATTAGCATACATACTGCGGCTATATTTGCCCCTTTTGATTCTACTTGCAATTCATATACATCTTTCTTTTTATTTTCTTTTTTACTTGCTTCTAATATTTCTTCTTTTTTCATAATTTCCTCCTTGCCAAGTTAACTTGGTAAATATAATATATCATATGCAAAGTGTACTTGTCAACACTTTTAAAAAAAAAATATTATATTAAATTTTATAAAAGTTCATTAATATTAGCCTAATAATATTTTTTTCTAATTTTATGGGCACATTCCACCATTGTTTTTATAATAATTTTCAATTGATTTTATAATTGTATCTTCACTTGTATAATCAACAATAGATAGAGGCAATTTATCATTTTCATCCATTCCCAATGAAAATTCACCTTTATCTTCTTTAAAAATTTGATAACTATAGTGTTTTCCATCAATTACACATTTCATCGTTGAAATTGCTTCTTTTTGTTTCTCTTCTTCCATAGTAGTACCAATCATTAAATAATGTCCTACTAAAATCAAACAAATTAAACTTGGAATAAAATATAGCAATCTTAATACTCTCGATTTTATATCAATAAATATATATGCCATAACGTTTGCTATTACTAGGGGAATAAATCCTATCATAAGTATAAAACCAAAAGTATCCCAAGAATAACTAGATATCATTGCCTTTGGGTTTGATATAGACATATCATGCTTTAAATATGGAATCATAAAATATATTAGACATATTATTCCAATAACATTAAGAACTATGACTGTTATCTTTAACAATTTATGATTATTTTGTATTTCAGAAAATTTTTTTGACATGTAATTATACTCCTTTAATTAAATTAATTTTCATAACTCATGTAATTTATTTAATTTTTCTTTTGTTGTTTATTTCTACTAATTCAACTTATGTCTTTTTATCTTCAATATACTTTTTTTCTTTTAATTCCATTCTATTATAATTGATTTATTATAATCCTTCAATTGAGTAGACAGTTTTACTTTCCTATTTTTTTCTATTATAAATTCTTTCTCCTTAGTTTTAAGATTGATTTTTTTATCTTTTACTTTTGTTAATCCATAATCTGATGCACTTACAATAATATTATCTTTGTAAATGTTTTTAATTTTAAAATTATATTCGTTATTTGACAATATACAAGAAAATGAATTACCTTTCTTTAAAGTTATACGATATGTATTATCAGTATCACACTTAATATCTACACTTTTATATCTTGAGACTGGTCTTATTATACATTCATCTTTAGTAATTGCTATCTCATAACTTTCATATCTAAGTATTTCAGTATCATTATTCCTAAATATGTACCAAGCTCCTCTTCTCCAGTCTTTTACAGATACTAATTTATTATCTATAGCATCTTTTAGTGATATACTTTTTGCATTATATGTTCTAAAGCATAATTCTTCTACTCTTAAATTTTCTACATATATTTTATATCCATTCAGTTTACCTATATATTCTTTTTCTCTTTTTTCATCTATGTATATGGACAAAATATTACTTATACCTTTTAAATTATATTGTGTATTATAAGCATATATTATTACACCAATTATACCAATTACTAAAATAGAATATAAGATTATTAGAAGCATTATCCATTTATATCTTTTTTGTTTTTTTGAAATATCTTTAACCATTTTATTATCCTCCTTTAATAATATATCTAGTGATATTTTAAAATCATCACTCATTTTTATAAGAGTTTCTAAATCTGGATAACTTTTACCATTTTCCCAATTTGATATTGTTTGTCTTGTTACAAAATACTTTTTTGCAAGATCTTCTTGAGTGAGGTTATTCTCTTTTCTTATCTTTGCAATATTTTTACCAATTTCCATTTTCTCTCCCTTCATAAAAATCATATTATTAGAATAATAGAATGTCTAGCAAAGTATTTTTGCTTTCAATTTTTGTAAAAGGCTAATATAATTTGCAATTAATTTATCTAACTTTAGTTTATCATATATTTAATAATTTTAGTCATACTAATATTTTCTTTCTAATAATTATTTTTTTACATATAAAACAAAAAGAAAACTCTATCACTTAGATAGAATTTTCAAATAAATAATCAAATTAAACAATTATTCAATATTAACAATACTTTTTATTTAGTTTTAGTATATAGCTTACTAAATGTATCATTAATTTGTGATTCATTACTATAATAATTATCCTTTAATGTATCCCACTTATCTAATTTTTCTAAATCTTCAAAATTATCTATTTTTAATTTATCCTTAACTTGTTTTTTGGTAGTTGAATAAGTTACATCTTTAAACTTATAAGTCACTTTATCTATATCAGATACTGTTGTATATAAAACTAGTGCACTATGTATCATTGATTTTTTTACATAACTATCTTTATATAATTTTGATAAATCTTTATTAGTAGTATAATATATAAATTCTATTTTATTGCCACTTTCTTCTGTAGTCCAATCTGTGTATTTTAAGGATAAGTTACCAATTATTTTGTATAGTTTTGTCTTCTTTTTAGACTTTAATGATGTTTTGTAATCAACATATTCAGTTATTTTAGGCATTTTATCATTTGCCACTATTTGCTTTAATAATTTTTCTTCTTTATTTTTGCTAATAGATACATTAACAATGGATGATACAATAATGATTAATATAATTGATATAATAGATATTTTTAATATTCTCCTTTTATTTTTCTTTATTTCTTTATTAGAATAATCTATAGTATTCTTTAAAGTTTCTTCTACTTCTTTTTTATTCATTTTATTTTCTCCTCTCAATAAATCATATAAATTTATATTTAAAACTTCTGTAAGTGGTATTAAAACAGAAATATCAGGAAAGCAAATACCTCTTTCCCATTTACTTACTGCTTTATCAGTTACAAATAATTTATCTGCTAAATCTTTTTGAGTTAAATTATTATTTTTTCTAGCAGTTGAAATTACTTGACCTGTTCTTTTTGGATCCATACAATTACCTCCTCACAAATAATATTTTAGTACAAGAGAATGAAAAAATAAACCTACCTATGGTTTACTTGCATTATTCTACCATAGGTTTAGAAATGATATATAGCAACACTATGTTTTATCATAAAATTAATTTTCTCTATTAAAAATATTTTATATTTAAATCTTATCATAAATAAAATTAATTATCTACACTATTCTCTTTTCTATTTCAGTCATATAAAAGTCTCATGCTTTAGAATAAAAAAAGATGTCCCTTTATCCTATGAAAGGGGCATCCCAAAGTATGCAATAATTCTTTCTTGACTTAAAAATTTAAAACCTTAGCCTCCGAATTATCATATTAATTCATACACAATAAATAATACATCTGAAATATATCATAATTATTTTTATAAATCAATTGAACATGGTTATTTTTTTACTATTCGTAATATCTTAATCTTACGATCTATTTATTTTAATAATTTCTCAAAAGCATTTGCATTTAATATTGTATTTGAAACAAATTTTCCTTTATAAAAGTTTGCCCAATTATTAAATATACATGGTGCATTTTTTGCTTTCTCTAACGAATCTATTTTAATAAAGTTTAATTTGATACCTTTATCTTTAGCATAGTCAGATAATTCTTTAATTTCATATTCTACATAAGGACATTCATTAGAATAATAGATAGTGAAATCTTGACTATCAATTTCCATTTTTCTAGCACTATCACTAAATTTAGGTGTTTCAGACGTCTCAAAAGAAAGTGCCATTAATTCATAATCATTTATAGTATCAACTACTTTAAATCCATAATGTTCAAAGAATTTCTTATCTCCAATAAATGGTTTTTTCTTTTGTGATACCAATGTACAAACTCCACTCATTTTTTTAGATTTGGCATCTTCAATAGCATATTCTAATAATTCTTTACCAATACCTTTCCCTTTAAAACTACCTGCTACCCATAAACAATAAATATGCATATAGTTTTTACCATTAATTGGAACCCAAGCAGTTTCTATTGGTTCATACTCAATAAAGATTTTTCCCCTTGCATTTAATTTTCTAAATACATGGCCATCTTTTAATTTGCTTTTAATCCACTCTTTCTTTTTATCAACACCAGCTTGATGTTTAGGATCACCAATTGCACAACAAATATGTTCTTCTTCAATATTATTTTCATCTAAATTAATATATTCATTCATAGTTCACACCTCATATCCATTATACCATAAAAAAAGAGAATTTTTGAACTGAACCCCAAAAGTTGGACAGTTTATAAATAGTTTCTAGTTAGAGGATTGTAATCTGTAATTTACAGGTGACAATCCTTTTAATTTTTCTTTTATTCTATCATAATTGTAATAATTAATATAGTCATCTA
>JAGAWU010000031.1 GCA_017941235.1 Bacilli bacterium
AAAGAAAAAATACACAAAAAATAATAAAATAATGGCTGATTGGCTTACAATAATAGTAGTTATTTTATTGGTAATAGCATTAATAATAACAAATATTTACGTCTTAGCATATTTCTGCCATCCAGATGATAAAGGTTCTTGTATAGGATGGGTATTGAAAATAATAGTTATAATTGGCTTAACCTTATCATGGATTCAAGTATTATTATTACCTTTAGATGTTAGTAATAATCGTACTTTTGGAGGTGGATTAAACATGAAACTTTTTTGGTATATAATTTATATTATAACAATAGTTTATATTCTAATAATATCTCCAATTTCTTCTTCTTATTATGAAGGAGATAGTTCTTGGTCTATTAAGGAAAAAATATGTCATTCATTATGTTGGTTTTTTATTTATTTTCTTTTTTTTTTACTAATAACTATTATTTTATATGCATCAATAGGAAAAGCAGATTTACCTATAACAAGAATAAACTGTAATTATTTAGAGGGATTTCAAGATTCATTTTCCACTTTAACTTCAACAGATATCTGTCACTCTGATGAAGGGGAAATTCAAATAAAAGCAAATTTCATTATATATGCAATAGCTGTTTTATTATTTGTTTCGTGGCTATTATTTGCCTTATTTGGTGGAATTGGATTAGCTGCTGTTCCTATTGATTTATTTTGTTCTTTTAAAAAAAGACCAAAACATATGAAATCAAAAGAAATTGACAGAAGAAAAATTATATTATTAAAAAATGTAGAAGAATTAAGAGTATTAGGACAAGAAGTAAAAAAATTAGAAGCTAAAGGAGATAATAAGAGATTTAAATTTTCAAGTAAAAGAAGGAATTATGATAGGAAATATAGCCAATTTAGGGCTGGATATATGTTAGTTGATGAAGAATATAAAATAGTAAATGCTGGAGAAGAAGCAAAAAAAAAAGGAAATTGTATAGTTTTATTATATTATTTATTAATACCTTTAGGAATTTTGTCAATGATTTTTACAATCTTATGGATAATTCAATTTATTTGCTCTTATTTTATTAGGAAAAATGGAAGGCCAGGATACCCATTCTTGGCAAGGATGTATATTTTTTTTAATGATCATGATTGTGCTTTCCTTTCTTTTTTAATTTTTTCTATTTTAAGTTTATATTTGTTATTATGTGTAATAAAAGGAAATTTTAAATTTGGAGTAAGAATTTTATGTTGTTGGGAGATATTTCCTATGAAAAAAGATAGAACATATATGAACACATTTATTTTTAATGTAACTCTCATATTATTAGCATCATGCTCAATAACTCAATTTTGTGCTGATTGTTTAGAAGATTATGTTGCTTTTACTGATATTAGCATTATTTTTAATATACAAATTAAATACTTAAAGTTTTTTAAATATTTTTATAAATATCATATATTTCAGTATATTTTATTTGCTATATTTGTGGTAAGTTTAATATATCTTTTATTAAGGCCATCTGATTCAATAAATAGAGTTCTTAAAAAATCTCCAAATATAAGCGGCAATTCAATAGCTGATTTAAATAAACAAAATATAAATAATACAAATTCTAGTTTGAAAAATAATTCTTATCCTAGATTAGGATTATGAAAATATTTTTTAAGGATTATTATATATTTAATTCATTTATTATATTATTTATAATGATATATTATAAATTTATTAAATTTTATTATATTAATATTTAAAAATATAAATTATTTAATTTTTTAAATTAATTAATAAAAAAATTAAATTTATTTTATAATAATTCTTTTTTATTAAATTTAAACATAATTAATGAAATAAAGAAATATAAATTTATTATTTAACATTTTTAATAAATTATCCAGAATAACCTCTTTTACTTTTTAGCTCTACTAGCATTTAATCCACGTACACCACTATTCATCTTCATTTGTCCTCTGCTCATGTAACCTAAACCAACAGTCTTCTTATATGTATCAGGTTTCTTTACTTGTTCTTCTCCTACAGTAGATTCTTCAGTAACATCAATTGGAAGTAATTTAATAAAGAATCCCCATACTAAGGTCAAAGCAGAAATAATAAGACAATCAGCATGTTGTTTTAAGCTTAATGGATGAGTTCTTACAGCTCTTCCACCGAAAGTAACTAAAATAATTTGACCAATAATAATAATACTTTGAATTAAAATATATAACCAATTTCCCATAATTCCAGTGAAAACATTTAGTTCATCTTTTTGTAATTTTCTAGCGTTAATTGAGTTAAATACTTGCATAAAGACGAATATATTGAAGAATATAGTGAAATGGTATCCATTAACATTATTCCACATGAAATGTTCTAAATTTCTATCAGAAGGTACACCGAAAATATAGTCTCCATAGAAAATAATAACAGTTAGAGTGGTAATTTGGAAAATAGCTTGAGAAATAATATTTAATTTCATCATAGGAGTTAAAATTGAGGCTTCTCTTGAATATGGTAATCTATCTAAAAGTGATTCAGTAGGATCTTCAGTGGCTAAAGCAAGGGAAGCAAAAGAGTCCATAATTAAATTAACCCATAACATTTGAATAGCATTTAATGGAGAATCTTTTAATATAATACCACCCAAGAATGTCATAAATACAGCAACAATGTTAGTAGTAAGTTGGAATTGTACGAATTTTCTAATGCAGTCATAAACATTTCTACCATATTTACAAGCAGTAACAATAGAACTAAATGAATCATCTAATAAGACAACATCAGCAGCATCTTTGGCTATATCTGTTCCTCTAATACCCATAGCAAATCCAACATGTGCTTGTCTAAGGGCAGGGGCATCATTAGTACCATCTCCTGTAACTGCGACAATATTACCTAATTCTTTAAGACCGAATACAAGAATAAATTTATCCTCTGGGGATGCTCTTGCAATAATTTTTAAGTTTTTTACAGTGTGTTTAAATGCTTCTCTATTATTTAAGAATATTTCTAATTCTCCTTTATCTTGTTGTTTCTTAGTAATACCTCCACAAACAACTCTGAATATTTCTCCTTCTAAAGCTAAAGGACTGTCTAAACTCCTAATATTTAGTGGAGCATTGTCTTTATTTTTTTCAACTTCAGCCCTATATTTTTTAGCAAGTTCTTTGCATTGAGAAACTTCATTTGCTTCTATTATACCAACATCTTTTGAAATTGCAATGGCAGTATTAATATTATCTCCTGTAACCATACGAACTGTAATACCAGCATGATGACATTTTTTAATAGCTTCAGGTACATCTGGTCTATTATCATCTCTAATACCGACCATAAATGCAAAGCAAAGTCCTTTAGCTAATTCTTGGAAGAAAGCCAAATCATCATCTGGGTGGGCATCTTTTGATTTTTGAATTTCTTCTTCAGTTAATTTTTTATAACCAAACGTAAGAGTTCTCATAGAATCTTCTGCATATTCTGCTTGCTTATCAAAGAAATCTTGTTTATGTTCATCATAATTTTCTTCTTGACCTCCTTGAACTCTGAATAAACTGAAGAATTCTCCTACTCTTTCGGGGGCACCTTTTGCATAAAGAATGTAACCATCTTCTTCTTTATAAATATTCATCATATATTTATAATCTGATTTGAATGGTAAAACATATAATCCTTTTCTATTTCCTTCTAAAGAATATGAAGCTTCTTTTAAATAAGTATATAAAGCTTTTTCAGTCATATCTCCATTTAATACAGGTTTTCCTTTTTCATCTATAGTTTCAACACAAGTAATATTTTTATAAATACAATTCCAGACTAATTCTCTTAAATTATTATCATTTATTTTATCTTTATTTAATCTAAAATCTTGTTCTTCAATATAGAATGCACAAACTTTCATAACTCCTAAAGTTAAAGTACCTGTTTTATCAGTACATACATTATTAACATTTCCCATAGCTTCTGATTTATCTAAATGTTTAACTAAGTTATGCTCTCTTTTCATTTTATCAACTGAGTAAGCAAGAGCAATGGTAACAGCCATAGGTAATCCTTCAGGGATAGCAACAACAATGACAGTGACAGCGATAATAAAAGCATTTACTAAAACATCAAGTTCATGTGAAGTCCAAATGGAAATACCAGAAGTTAAATTAATAATGGTTTCTTTCAAGAATAAAACAATACCTATTAAAATAGCCATTAAATAACCTAAATCTCCAATTAAATTTGATAATTCATTTAATTGTTTTTTAAGTGGGGTTAAATCAGCATCATCAGCGTCATCATCATCATCATTTTTACCACCACTGGCATTAGTTAATTGTTTATTTGATCCTTCGAAAGTTTTATCTCCAACGGCAGCAACCACCATATTTCCATAACCATCAACAACTTGGGATCCAGAGAATACAAATGGACAAGTATATTTTTGACCTTTTAATTCGAAATTATTAACTTTCCACATGACATCTGATTCTCCAGTAACAGGAGACTCATCCATTCCAGCTTTGGCATCTCCATATACAAATCCATCTACATTAATAATGTCTCCAATTCTCAACTTTAATATATCTCCTACTAAAACATCTTCAATTGAAATTTCTTTTTCTCGGCCATCACGGATAACCAAAACTTTTTTTAATTTTGTTTCTCTACTTAATTTCAAAAATTGTTCTGTTTCTTGATAGTTCATATAAGAACTAATTGATACGACTAAAAATACGGCAAAGAAGATAGCAGTACCTTCAATCCAACCAGTTTTAATACCATCCTTAGCAACACCAATGATAAGTGAAACAATAGAAGCTACTAATAAAACTCTTAAAGTTGGATCTTCAAAGCATTCTATAATGTGAGCTAGGATTGAGTTTTCTTTTTCTGGTGGGAGATGATTGTTTCCCCATTTATTTTCTCTCCATTTTAAATCTTGTTGATTAGAAGAATTTAGACCATTTATAAAATCTGTTTTGAAAACTTGTGCTAAATGTTCAACACTTTTACAATTTTCTTTGAAATATTTTTCTGAAGCATGAGCGCTTGTATTATATTCATTGTTGAATATTTTAGACATATCATAATCTCCTGAGGCTCCTTCGTCGTCTTTTCCTCCTTCTAGGAGATGTTCATTAAGATCACTAGTTTCCTGCATTATTTTTAATTATAAAATTTTTATTTATTCAATCTTAAATTCATTATGATTAATAAATAAATTATTATTTTTAATAGATATTTAAAATAATATTTAATTATACAATATGTTTATTTATTTATAAAAATAAAAAATATTATAAG
>JAGAWU010000032.1 GCA_017941235.1 Bacilli bacterium
ATATAAAAATTAATTATTTATTTATTTTATTAAATAATTTTTTTCATTAAATATTGTAAATTAGTAATTAAATAATTAAAATTTATTATAAATTTTAACGAAAACTCAATAGAAATTAATTATTTAAAAGTTCTTCAACCAACGATCAAAATCAGAAATATGTTTTTTTGTTGGATTTATAATACCTTCCATATCTTCTTCTGGTTGCCATTCTGGTAATCCATTAATATAATCAAGATAAGGTTTAGTTTTGCATTTATTTTCTTTATTTTCAATTTTTGGTAAATAAGGAGGTTTCATATTGAATGAAATAAGCTCATCAAAACTGAAATCTTTGAACCAATTATGACTGGCAATTTGATCGAATTTGCATAATCTCTTGTTTATATCTTTAGTTAGCATTTTAGTCATAAGATTTCTATAATCATTATCTTTAACAAAGTCAGGGAATGTCAAATCACTATAAATAGATAAAAATTTGATAAATATAATTATATACTTACTCATTGATAATAGCTAAATAAATGTCAGTTGGTTCTTCAAGACCATCTCCGAAGGGTGTTTTACCACATACAAATTCGTACATCATAATTGCAATTGACCAAAGATCAGCACTAAAAGAGTAACCCTTTCCTAATACGACTTCTGGAGCCATATAATCGGGTGTACCTATAATAGTTTTTGTTCTGTCTTTGATAATTTTTGCTGTACCAAAATCTATTAATTTAATAAATCCATTTGTTACAACCATAATATTTTCTGGTTTGATATCTCTATATATAATTTTTCTTTCATGTAAATAATTAACAGCTAGTAATATACTGGCTGAATAAAATTGAGTTTGGAATTTATTTAATACATTTATATCTCTTAAGACATCAAATAATTCTTTTCCTTTTATATAGTCCATTAAAAAGTATACATAATTTTGATCCTTTAATGTTTTAACTAATTTTACAATAAAAGGATGATCAATTTGTAATAAAATTGATTTTTCTAAATTTAAATTTGAGCTTAATTGACTATATAAAATTTGTTTACAAGATATATTTTTAATAGCATAAAAAAATTTAGTTTTTGAAGACTTGACTAAGCAAACATTACCAAATGATCCAGCACCTAATTCCATATAATAAACTAAATCTTCTAATTCTACTCTATTATCTTGTAAATATAATCTTTCTTTTAAATATTCTTTTAAATTTTTTTCGATAACAGTTTCAAAATCTTGTTTTTCTAAATAATAAACTTCAGCATCACCTTTAGCCTTAGCTGATGCTGATCTGGGTTCTTTGAAAAACAAAGCCCGTTCTCCTAAATATTCATTTTCGTTCATTGTTCTAATATATTTATCTTTTACATATATATCAACAAAACCTTTTTTAACTATATAAAATCTACTACCTTCTTCTCCTTGGGTAATTACATTTTTACCATTTGGAATTTTATCAATTTTTATTTTTCTTGATAAAATTTCTAATTTTTGATTTGATAAATTTTTGAATAAATTTACCTTTTTTAATTGCTCTATAGAATTACTTTTTTCTCCTAATTCTTTAAGAGAGCATTTAAAATATTGTTTTATATCTGAAGTTTTTATCATAGCTAATAATGAAAAAGGTTTACATTTAATAGGTGTAGTTGTTTTAGATTGATCTTCTTCATATATTTCTTTGCCAAATAATAAATTATTTCTTTGACAAACTGTTCTACCTGAACCATCAATTAATTCTCCTTCAATTGGTACTACAATAAGATTACCTTTTGGTTGTCCTGCTCTTATAATCTCGGTTTCATTTTCATAATATTTAAAGCTAATAACTTTAAAAATTTCATCTATGAAATTTAAATTTAATTTTTTTAAAGCTGGATGATTACCGAAGGCTGATTTTATTAAAGTTAAAGCTATTACAGATCTATAATTATCTCCATATAAGAATTTAAAACAAAAAACTGGTATAGTATATAAAGTTGTTCTTCCACTAGGAATAGCTTCAGTAATTCTATTGCTATTTGCTAAAATTTCTAAAGCACCAAAACATTCTCCTTTTGATATAACTTTCATATTTTTTCCGTCTTTTTTTAAAGTGACACTTCCATCTTTTAAAATATATAAATTATTAGATATATCTCCTTTTTCATATATAGGTTTATTATTTGTAAGAGATTCTTTGTAAATATTATTTACTAGTTTTGTTTTTTGATTAGGACTGATAACTGAAAAGGATTGGAATTTATTTATATTTGTAAAACTGTCTTGATATGTTGAATTTAATATATTGTCTATTGCATTCTCAATATTTTCTCTTTCCATAAGCCAAATTTCGCAATCACTTGTAGTTTTAATTCCATATTCTCTATTTGTACCATATATAATAGCACTATCACCAAATATATCACCTTTTTGTAAACTTTGTTTTTTGGTTCCATTAACAATTAAATCACAGGTACCTTTGCTTATAATATAGATACAACCAGGTGTATCACCTTGTCTAAAAATTTCTACATTAGGTTTTGCTGAATATAAGCTCATTTCTTTTATTAATTCTTGACGTTCTTTTCTATCTAATGAACTTAAGAAAGCATGCTTGGATAAACATCCTTCTATTAAACTGGAGTCTTTATTATCTTTGTTTTTTTCTTTTACTAATTTCATTTTGTGTTTTTCACTGTTGACGGCCATTTTTTCTTTATCTGCGGACAAAACGGGTATGACTAGATTATTTTTCCTCTCAGGGTAGTTGTCTACTTTGACCTGGCTTAGATTTTTATTTCCCATTTATAATATAATAATTAATAAT
>JAGAWU010000033.1 GCA_017941235.1 Bacilli bacterium
CCAATCCCCAATCCCCAATCCCCATTCTATTATTCTTATTTTTTTTATATTGATAATTATTTAAATAAATAAATTATAAAATATAAATTAAATATATATATCTTGAAAATGAAAACTATTGAAATATTATTTTTATTTTTAATATTATTTTCTGATATTTCTTTAATTTCCGGAGATATAATTACTCTGGATACAATTACTTTTAAAGAAGAAGAACAAACATTAGAAATTACTGATGGAAATATGTTTAAAATCCCAGCTTCTTTCAGTCGTGATAATAAAGAGAGATATCTCCATATATATTCTAGAAATATTGAAAATACATTATATCCTAATAAAGCAGCCTTTAAGATATATTTTAAAGAATATTCAGAAACAGAAAAAAATATAAATTATATAAAATCAGATTATTCTACTCTTGATTTCAATTCAGGTTTATTTATAAAGATAGGAGATATTGAATATTATAAAGCCAGTATATTTATTAATGCATATAATCAATGCGATTTTATCTTATATTATAAATATGCAGATAAAATTACATTTCCAACTTATCATTATTATTCAAATTTTATATCAAATCAATTCATTTTACCAAAAGGTAAAGATATTAATATAGAACATAAATGGACCAATGAACAAAGATATAATGACTATATAATGATTTTCTCAAAGACTTCATTAAGAAATTTAGAAATAATAGCAACCTATAACGGCAAAACTGTAACAGAAGAAAAAGGGGCATATATTTATCCAAATGGTTATTCTATTTTCTTAGATAGAGACGAATTAGATAAAAATGTTCAAATAATAAATGTTAAAATTACTAATAATAATAATAAAAATGAAGTTATTGTATTAGGTTATATGCATTTAAATGAAAATTTATTATTTCCTAATCCTGTTGTTAATGGTTTTCAAATTAATTTAGAGGGTAATGGAAAAGAAATATCTTTATTAAAAAATTCAGGTGATAGTAATTCAAAAGATCAATATTTTGTATATCAAACTAATACTCAAAAAATGTATTTTTTGATTGAGTATTCAAATAAAGAATTAGTTAATCAAGAAATAACTGAATATAATTCTGTTTTTCATTATAATGTTATTTCAAATGATAATTTTAGATTTGATTTTAGAAAAACTCCAAAGAGAAGTTCATTCAATTTCCAATATTTAGATTTTACTAATCTTGAGGAAACTCAAAAACTTTTACTACCTTTGGTTACAGGCAGTCCCAAGTCCATGATTATTCCTTCAAAAAAATCAATGTATCATTTCCTTCCAATAGAAAGAGAATCAACAAATTTAAATTATTATTTAAGGCCTAAAACTTCAATCAATATGTATATTTCTTTTAAAACATGTACTAATTACCCAGAAGAATGTTATTTTGAAGAAGAAAAAGATAAAACTAAAATTGTCCCCTTTATTGATAATATTGGTTTATGGTATACTCAACCAACAAATAAATCTGAACTTCAACTAATTTATGTATATTGCACAGAAGAATGCTCATATGATATTATAATGACTTATGATGATGATCCATTATTCTTATTTCCAGATAATAATTATACCAAATTCATTGATAATAATAAAAGGGATACTTTCCTTTTACCAGTTTTTGAATATTTAGAAAATTTTGAAACAATTAAAATTGATTTATCAATTATAAGTGGAAATGCAAAATTAACTTTATATAGTGGTAGAGAAGGAACCAAGCTTAATTATAATTCAGAAATAATAGGGAGAAAGCAATCATATACTATTACTAAAGATACATTTGTAAAAGAGATTTATTATAAAAAAGAGATTTATGCTGTTGTTGAGGGAGATAAAAATACTTTTTATAATTTAATGTATATAACTGCATTATCTCAAAATAAAGTATTAGATAATAATAGAGTAATTACAGAATTATTAACTGTACCTAATAAAAATAATGTAGCTGAATATACAAAAACCTTTACATTTGTAAATAATGATGAAAATATGTATATTTCAATTACAACTCCAACTTGTGAAAGTCATGCTGAAGTTGGTACTAATAAAGGAGAGGGTAATACTATTAATTTCTCAGTTACAACTAAGGGAAATGTTGATGTTAAAATATATTTAAAAAATGATGAAATTATTTGTAATGAAGGATTTGAAGAAGAAGTAACAATATTTGCATATACTTCATCTAAACAAAATATTTTATTAAGTGAAAATACTTTAGTTAATTCTACATTTAATGAAAAAGAAATTAAATTTATTCATATATTTAAACCAAGTGATATAGAAACTGATGATAATTCGTTAAATGTTGATATAGAGAAATTTTCGGAGAATTCTTTAACCCTTTCTTATTCACTTGAAAGGATATCATTTAATAGAACAGAACCAAAAGAATTATCTTTTTCTAGATCTCAGTCAATCATTTCGACTAAAAGTATTATTTTAAGCAACAACTTAATAAATTATTATTGTGGTTCATTAAGTCAAAATGAAATATGTAAATTAAGTATGACTTTTAGTACTACGGGAAATTCTCAAAAATTTAGTTTATATTTAAATAAAAATGGACGTAAATATATAAGACCAGTAAATAAAGCTTTAGTTACTTCTTCTAATTCAAAAAGTATTCAATATTATTATATAGATTTAAATAAAAATTATGATACTGAAGTTTTAATTAATTCATATGAACAAGATTTAGAAATTGTACATGTATTTTACTCAGATAATATAAAGATAGAAGAAGGAAAGTTACCTACTAAGTTTACTCAAACCACAAATTATTTAAAAATTTCTCAAGAAAAACCAAATAATTGTGAACTTTATTGTAGATTATATATAGCAGTTCGAATTCCTGAAAATTCAAATAAGAAAGAAGTATATACTCACCTTTCAATAAGCTATTTATATAAAAATTCAGATACAGTTTCAGAGATTAATCTTCCATTAAATTATTATTCTCAATATTCTTTCACTGATTCTGGTCCAACCAAAGTTAATTATTATGTTAGTATATATCAACTCAGTTCAATAAGTATAGAATTATTTGTAGTTAAACAAAATGAAAATGATAATTCAGAAGTTACAGCTACTCTTTCAGGAACTAATGCAAAATCATTAACTTCATCAAAAAGATTTTTAAATGAAGATGTTTCTAAAAATATAAAAATAACAGTAGAATATTCTGGAAATGATAAACCAACCTTCCAATTAAAAGTATCAACTCTTGGAGAAAAATATAGTTCTCCAGTAATTCCAATTTTATCTTCATTTTCAGAAAAATGCAATTCTAAAACATGTTATTATGCTGTAGATATATCTAAAGATATTGAAGAAGAATATGCTTATTTTTATGTTCCAGAGGCAGAAGATGCAATTATTTATATTCAACAATTTAAAGATAATATTAATCAAATTTCTAAATATTTAGATAGTTCATCAAAATACGAAATATCTTCAGATAATGAAATTAAAAGAACAAATTGGTATCAATATAAATTAGGCGATAAAGGTTATGTTCTCCTTATTAAAGTTGAAAAAAAAACTGCTATAGAATCAACATTTTCTGCATCATTTTATAGTAAACCTAACCAAGTTACAATAAATTATGGAGAGAAAAGGACATTTATAATCGGGCAATCAGTAGATATTGAAAGTATTTTATTAAGAATTAAAGGAAATTCTCCAAATAACAAATATAAAATAAATATTCATGCTATTAGAGGAAATGGTATTTTTATACATAATAATGAAAAATATATCATAGGTTTAAATTCAACATATAAAGAAGACATGACAATTATTATTAATGAAGGTAAAATAAGTAATTTAGAATTAAATGCTACAAATGAAAAAGATGGGGCAGCTGATAAACAAGATTTTGTCTTTACTATTGAATATATAATAAACACTGAATCTGAATTTGTTAATCAAATTGAAAATAATAAAGTAAATTCTTTCAAAATAATGAATAGTGTAAATATAAATAATTTATTCTTTTATATGAAGGCTGAAAATTCAAACAAAATTTACAATGATGTTTCAATGAATCTTAAAATATATTCAAATACATCTACATACGATATAAAATCTTATATTGGTGATGAAAGTTTAATTAATAAAATAACTGAAGTAAAAAATGGAAATTCAAAGGGAGAGATTAGGACTTTTATTACAGGTGGGCCATCCAAAGGAGATTTAACTTTTGCAAGACTTACAATTCCTTCTAGTCAATTTACTTATACTGAAAATAAAGATCAATATGTTTATATTGTTATCAGTCAAAATGAGAAAAATAGTGAAAAAGTTAAAATTGATTTATACCCTTATAATATGACTAATAATTCACCTTTAGCTCGAAATCAATTATTTGCTCAAAAAATACCAAGTAAAACAACTGATTATCAATTATTATTAGTTAAATCAGATATTGATTATTCTCAAGAAATTACAATAAATATAATAAAACCTTTATCAAAAAAATATGAATATGGAATAGCCGCAAGTAATGAAATAACCAATGAAAAAATAAAAAGAGTTGATGATGGTTTAGTAAAAACTGAATACAATTTATATGGAAAAAGTATAATTTCTTTAAATCCTAGTAATCATCGTTATATATTATATAATATTTATTCAAAAGAAACGGAAGAAAATGAAGATTTATTGATATTTAGTTATCAAAATCAATTTTTAACAGAACAATCTATATATGGAGGAGTTAGTGAAGTTAATTTTAATGTTTCAGGTAACAAAAATAATATAGAAATGAAAATAACTGAAATCCCATCTAAATATAAAGGTAAAACAACTTATATTTTTAATGCATATGAAAAATCAAAAGTCGATGGTATAGATATAAATGAAAATCATAAACCTCTTTATTTATTATTTAGTGAAATACAACCAACTTATAATTCATATAAAATCTTAGAATCAGATGAATATAAATCAAAAACATATAAAGAATCTAATTTTAACCATATTGGAGAATACTACTTCACTTGTATTGCTATTATTGAAGATAATGAAAGAGAAGAATATTTAGGATTTGGTTTTAATCTCAATGTTGTAGATAATGAAGAAGAAGAATATGGTCTTTTAGATTATATGAAAAGTCATATATTGGCTACAATTATTATTATTATTGTTCTTTTATGTTTGGTCGCTATGATGGTAAATATTTGTAGAGCTGAAAGAAGAAGTAGAGGAAGGGGAAGAAATGGTGCAGCTAATATTGAAGTAACTGGAGAACTTATGAAAGATATATGAATTGGTAAATAGGATATTAATTATATAAACCTAAAATTATAAAATTTAAGCGGAGTTAATAATTATTATTAAAAAAATAAAAGAATTATTTAATTAATTATTATTTTTGTTTTTTATTATTATTTTTATTAATTATTTTATTTTATTATTAATAATTAAAATAATTTGTTAATTAAAAAATATTAATAATGTTAAATGGGGATTGGGGATTGGGGATTGGG
>JAGAWU010000034.1 GCA_017941235.1 Bacilli bacterium
ATCCCCAATCCCCAATAATATTCACTTTTTAAATTTTAATAATTAAATTTTTATTAATAAAATTAAATTAAAAATAAAAAAAATAATAATTCAAATTAATTAAATATATAAATATTATGTTTGTGAACATAATTAATTATTTATTAAAATAATTATTTTAAAGATATATAAAATTAGAGATGGTAAAAAAACAAATTTCATTATATTTTATTTTATTTTCCTTCTGTCTATTTTCATTTGTAATAGCAGAAGTAGATTGGGTAAACTATGATTATTCTACTATGAGTGGAGAAAAATCAATTTCATCTGGAGATAAAAGACACACTTTTGGATTGGAATTCCCTGGAGAAAGTAAACAAATTCCATATTATGTAAAAGTTGAAGTAACTTCAACTGATTCAAATAACGCTCCATTATTATGTTTTTCAAGTACTGATCAAAATTGTTATGATAGAGAACAATTAGTAAAAAACCCAAATGGAAAAAGCGTTTCAATGTGGGTTAAAAGAGAACAATTTGAAAAAGAAGATCAAGAACTTTATGCATTAGTTGAATGTGAAAATGCAGGTTGTTCTTATACAATAAAATTTACTGGAGATCAAGTGGCCACATTTGGTCCAAATATGGTTTATTCTTATCGAGTCACCCAATACAATAGAGATATGAGATTTGAAATTGTTGGAGAAGTGAAAGAAGCATTTATAACAATCGCCTTAGAAGGTTCTTCAAAAGCAACTCTTAGTGTAGAAGATGTTTATGATGAAGGAGTTTTTGATAAAAATATAAAAATTTTAACTTATTATAGGTCAGAAACTGATTATGACATGAATCCAACAAAAGTAGCAGCTATAACTGTAAGAAATGCTGAAGTCGATGAATATTTAACTTTAAGTACTCATATTGTTAAAACTCCAATATCCTTTTTAGGAGTTGCTGAAGAAGGATATGCAGAACCGAATGGACCTGAAATTACAGGATATTTGGAACAAAATAAAATTCAAGAAGAATGCTTTCCAATTGATTTCTCTAGTAAATATAGTAAATCGACCAAATTATATATAACTGCAAGAATTCATACAAAATATGCTTGGTTTTTCTTAGAAGATGAACATCAAAATTATTTACCAGAAACAGATAATGAAATATTAGATGGACAATTATCTTTTCTTATGACAAATAATGGAAAATTAAATTATATATGTTTTGAATTACCAAGTGAATCCACATTTACTCAATATAAAATGGCTTTTACATTTTCTATAACCGATCCTAGTAATTTGCCTAATTTATATAATTATTATCCACCTCAAATGACAGGAAAAATTTATAGAAGAATGTTACCAAAAGGAAAAGTAGCATTTTTCTCAGGTACAAAAAATGATAATACTGCTAAAAAATATGATTATAGTTTATATCAAAAAACTGGACTTACTAAAATGTATATTGCTAATTGTAGAACTTACCCAGATTGTAATTTTGAAGAATCTCAATTATCTAATTTAATTGAACCAAAATCAGTAAGTCAAATGACTATTTGGACAACAAGTGAAGATAAATCTTCTGTTTTAAGTAATGAAAAATTTGTTATTGTTGCATATTGTGCTGATCAAGGAAATAACAATGATGCCTATTGTGAATTTGAAACAAGTATTTTTTCAAAAGGACAAGATATTACTTTGGTTGAAGGAGAAAAATTTTCTAAATATGTAGTAAGTGGAGAAAAAGGAAAAATAATAGCTGATTTACAAACTGGAAGACAAATTCAAAGATTAGCTTTTGATATTATGGTTTTCAGTGGAGATGTTACTTTTACAATAGAAAATGAAAAATTAAATAATAAATTGGGTGATGAAGATGTTCAAATTACTTATAACAAATATTATCTTTCAAATAAAATATATTACCATTTTGATTTAGCCCAATTATCAACTGATAGTATAAGTCTTGATTTTACTGCTGTACTTAATTCATTTTTCACTATACAATATGAAGTAAATAGTTATAATAAAAATCAATTAGAAGAATATGTCCCATCTGGTGAAAGTTATTTAGTCCAAATTGACCCAACTTCTGTCACTAAAACCAAAACCATTCATTTTTCAAATAGATTTTATAAAAAGAGCGGCCCATTTATGGCCAACTTTTTCGCATTAAATTGTGAATTTGAAGTAAAGAGAGGAGATAATACTATTGATTTCTTTGATGGTTATGCTCAAGAAATTTTAAGGAGTGGAACAACTGGTTTTGAATCTGAATTTTATGATTATGTAATAAAAATCACTGAACCAGATTTATCTAATTATAATCATAAAATGTGTATGATATATGTTGCAGGATATGAAGATTATGAAAGCTTTCCAAGTGATATTATTGTTGGGGAAAATATAAATCAACAATTTATTTTTAATAATAATTTTAAAAAAATTAGATTTTTATATCCACATGCAGATGCAAATAAAGATTTAGCTATTCATTTTAATGTTATTGACAAAGCTTTTTATAAAGTTTCAGTTTTTGCAAATAATGTAAATATAAAAGAAGGTATTATTACTAGAACTCAAACATTATTCTATAGAGGAGCAGTCATTTCAAATAACTGTGGTGAAAATACATTATGTCCAATTGTAGTTCAAGTAGAATATAATAAAGAAATAACAAAAACTGATCCTATGATAGAAGTGACTATCAGAGAAATAAAAAATACTCCTACTTATTTACAAAAAGGTCAAGCTAAAGTTGATTTTGTTTGTGGTGATAGATATTATTATTTATATACTGATATAGGAAAAAATGAAATAGGAGAAATTACTGTAAATTTCTTCAGAGAATTTGGATATATTTGGGGAAAAATTGTAAGAAAAGATCAAACTAATGCCGATGAAGAAGCTAATTGGAGAGGTATATATAGAATGCCATCTAAAGAATGGGATGATTCTTTGAATATTAATGAATATACAAAAAAATTATTTGTAGTTCCAGAAGATACTGAAGATTGTATTGAAGGTTGTTATTTATTAATTTCAATTCAAGTCTCACAAATTGGAGAATATGTTGAAGATTATAAATTTTATCCATTTTCTATTATAACAAGGATTACTCCAAGTAATAGAGCTTATACAGATATTCCAAAAGTTGTAATTCAAGTTGATGAATTTGTCATAGGTAATGTAGATGTTGCAGATAATGAAAGAATTTATGAATTTTTCGAAGTTTGGCTTCCACATGATTCAGATATTGTAGAATTTGATTGGCAATCTTCTGTCGCAGGATTATACATTAATTTAGGAGGAACTAGACCTACAACTAAAAATGCAGATTTTAAATTATTACCTCCTGGAAAGGATACAATTTTGACTTTATCAAAAAATGATATTTTAGAAAAAGCTAAAAGCAAAAAAATAAAAATTCCAACAGATAATTCATTGCAAGATATAAATTTAGTTATAGGTATTTGGACTGATAAAACAGATTCAATTGATACTGAGCTTTATTCCTTAAGAGTTCATCAACCCGATTCAGATTCGAGTGATCAATTAAATATTATTGAAGTAAATACAGACCAAAAAATATTATGTAATCCAACACAACTTCAAACTGATGAATATAGATGTTTATTCGTGATTATATATGATAATGTTGATGTACAAACATTCACTCCTTTATTAGCTTATGGAGGGTCTATAAATCATGGTGCTTTAAGTTATATGTATGCTAACTTTATTAGTAGAGATATATATAACCAATATTCAGTAAAAGATTTAAAAGACAATATTCCAACTTATCAAACTGCAGAATTAAATAGTAGAAATGACGGAGTTGATTATATTTATATAAGAGAATTGAAAGAAGAAAAATATATGTTTATTAATGTTATGACAGACAAATCTGATCCAATTATGTTAGTTACTTCAATGCCAATATATAATTATGTTGCATATAATTTATTTGAATTTTATCCTAATCCTAATACAGAACAATTATTATCCGTACCTGGTGAAGAATTAAGATTAGCTTTTCCAGGCAGTGATAGTATAAGAGTAAATATAGTTGCTTTAAATGGTAACGCTGAACTTAGCTGGAAATCAGATCCTAATACTGTTTTTTCTTTAAGAGGAAATGGAGATAGAATTACTTTATCATCAGGCAAAAAAATAGATGAACTTCTCATTAGTAGATTAATGTCAAATACTAATCAATTAACTGAAATGGAAGATCCAGGTTTTGTATTTTATATTTCATATCAATTAATTGATACTTCTATTGAAATTTCTTATGACGAAATTAGTTATGGTAAATCTTTAGAAATTAGTTATAAAGATACAGATTTACCTGTAGTTTTATATAGTAAAATAGGGACTGAATATAGAGACATAAATGTTGCTATAACATTTAAAGATAATGAAATTGATAAAGGAGGAGAGTTTTTAAATGCTCCTTTATATATTTCTGCTCAACTTGTTAAAGAAAAAACCATTTATCAAGCAAAAAAAGATAAACAATTAGTTCCTTCTACTGATAGAGCTATTCTAGGAAATTATGATACGGCATTAAAGACTGCTCAAGTATTTTTGAACGAAGAAACTATTAAAAATTTCAATATTAAAGAAGCTGATAATCCAAGCCTTTACATAAGAATTGAAAAATCTGGAGAATTTGACCAAAAAGTCTTTGACAAATTCAGTGTAGAAGCACAGGTTTCAGGAGTAAATGATGGAGTTATTCCTGTTGAAAAAGTTTATCATTATGGAAGAGTTAGAAATGGTGTTTGGCAGCAAACACTTTATAGATTAAAAGCAGATAAAAAAAGACCCTATATGAGAATACAAATAGCTTTTAATAGTGAAAATCTTGATTTTGTTATAAGTGATGACGAAAATAATAGAAGATCTAATATTACTTACTTTAAATCTGAGCAAGTTAGAGGTAAAGTTATTATAACTATTGATAATAATGAGCAAAAGAAAGAATTATTTTATTTATATATTTATAAAAAATCAAGAACATCAACAGAATTATATTTAAATAATTATGCATTTAAATATTTCAATGGAAAAACTTTAAAAGATTTTTACGATTATCCAATTTTAAATTCTCCAGAAATTACTATAACAGAAAATAAAGTGGAAGAAGAAGATGAAATAACATGTACTTTTAATAAAATAGATATACCTGAAGGAAGTGCTAATATTACATATTTCTTTAAAGTTGTAGAAAATAAAACTCATTTTTATGGTGAATCATGCAATACAGTAGCAGTCACAGAATCACCATATTTTACAATATATGAAAGAAATCCTAAAGATGTTGATGGTAAAATTACTTTAACTGCTAGAGGATATTTATCTAATTGGGTATATTTAAATGTAATAGCCCAAATACAACAAAATAATATTGTTGAATATGTATCTTATAATGGAAAAATATCAGTGAGACCTCCACCAGAAAATAAAGATGATAATAAAAAAGAAGATAATAATAATAGTAATTATAGTGAAGATCATACTACTCTATTTGTTGTAGTTGGAATTATTTTATTGTTAATTGTTATCGGACTTGTTGTAACTATCTTTATATTCCAACAAAGAAATAAGAACTTATTGAACCAAGTTAAGCATGTTTCTTTCCAACAGACTAATACTAATACCGATCCTAATTTATTATTACAAAAGCAAGGCTATCCTCAATAAATAAAATAAATAAACTTTTATTAATATAAACTTTTAGATAAAACATTAGAGTAATTATTTGATTAAAAAATATATTATTCAAAAAAAAAAATAAGTTAAAAAGATATTTAAAATTAATTATTGTTAAAATTTAAATATTATAAATTAATTATTTTTTTATTTTTTTTCTTTAATTAATAATTATTTAATTATATTAAAAAATAATTAAATGCTTAAAATATATTGGGGATTGGGGATTGGGGATTG
>JAGAWU010000035.1 GCA_017941235.1 Bacilli bacterium
AACCGCTGAAAGCATCTAAGCGGGAAGCCTCCTTTGAGATGAATTTTCCCATATTTTATATAGTAAGATCCCTCAGAGACGATGAGGTTGATAGGCTGGAGATGGAAGAATGGCGACATTTTGAGTTGACCAGTACTAATAGATCGAGGATTTAATCCAATTAATATAATTTGATGAAACACAGTATCTTAGTTTTCAGAGAATTATTTTCTCTAATAAATTTTTCTTGGTAATAATAGAGAAGAGGGTACACCTGTTCCCATCCCGAACACAGAAGTTAAGCTCTTCATCGCCGACAATAGTGTATGCGAAGATAGGACATTGCCAAGAATTTTTTTTTTGTTTATTTTTAAAATTTACAGCTGAAAATAAAAATATGTAAATAATGCTTTTTTAAGTTGTTAAACATTTTTTTTTTGGCTATAATAATAGTGGTGATAAAATATGAATTACAAAATTACATCTTATAGTGAAGATGATACAATTGAATTAGCTCAAAATCTTGAGTCAGAAAAATTTAAAAATATGGTTATATGTCTAGATGGAGATTTAGGAAGTGGGAAAACTGTTTTTACCAAAGGATTTGCTGAAGCTTTAGAGGTAAAGGAAAGTGTTACTTCACCTACCTTTAATATAATAAAAGAATATACTTCAGGTGAAATGCCATTATATCATATGGATGTATATAGACTTGATGGTAAGGTTGATGATTTAGGATTAGAAGAATACTATAAAAAAGGTGGTATTTGTATTATTGAATGGTCTGAATCTATTGAAGATTATTTACCTTCTCAAAGACTTGACATTAAGTTTAAAATAATAGGTGAAGAAAAAAGAATAATTAGTATTTATCCACATGGTAAAAAATATGAAGAATTATGTGAGGCATCTTTATGAGATATCTATACATTGATACATCTTCTAGTTTTTTATATTCAGGAATTGTTGAAAATGATAAACTTGTTGCCACAGTAACTGAGCAAATGGATAATGATTTATCTAGAATAACCTTAAAAAAAATTTCTGAAATGTTTGAAGAAGCAAAACTAAAACCTAATGATATAGATAAAATTATAGTAGTAAATGGACCAGGATCTTTTACAGGAATTAGAGTAGGCATTACTATAGCAAAGACATATGCTTGGGGATTAAATAAGGATATTACAACAATAACAAGCTTAGAAGCTATGGCTACTTCAGTTGATACAGATAAAATTAAAGTTCCTTTAATAGATGCAAGAAGAAATTATGTTTATGCTAGCATTTTTGATGGAGATAAAGAAATATTAAAAGGTTCCCATATATTTCTAGATGATTTAAAAGAAAAAATAAAAGAAATAGGAAAAGAAGCATGTATTATAACTAACGATGAAATAGAATTAGATTATGAGACTAACTCTTATACACCTAACATATTAAAAATAGTTGAAAACTACAAAGATAGAGAAAAAATTAATCCACATATGGTAAACCCTGACTACTTAAAATTAACAGAAGCTGAGGAAAAAAATAAAAAAAATGATTGAAAAAGTTGAAAAAATTGAAAATAATAAGATTTTATCCCCAGAAATTGTGGAAAAAGAGCTGAAAAGTAACCCTTTTGGCAATTTTCTTGTGTATAAAAAAGATAATATTATAATTGGATACTTATATTATAGCCTAATTTATGATAGAATAGAAATCAATCAAATTGAAGTTTTAAAAGAAGAAAGAAGAAAAAAAATAGGGAGTAATCTTTTACAATACTTAATTGATAATAATAAAAACAATATAACCCTAGAAGTTAAAATTGATAATTATCCAGCAATAAATTTATACAAAAAATATGGTTTTAAAGAGGTTGCAATAAGAAAAGGATATTATGAAGGTATAGATGGTATATTGATGGAGAGAAAGATAGGTGATTAATATGAAAGACACTTATATATTAGGAATAGAGAGTAGTTGTGATGAAACTAGCTGCTCAATAATTAAAAACGGAACTGAAGAAATATCAACAATTATTTCTAGTCAGATTGATATCCATAAAGACTATGGTGGAGTAGTTCCAGAAATAGCAAGTAGAAATCACGTAAAAAATATAACATTTGTTATTGAAGAATGTATAAAAGAAGCAAATATGACATTCGATGATATAGATGCAATAGCTGTAACTTATGGTCCAGGATTAATTGGTTCTCTACTAGTTGGAGTAGAGGCAGCTAAAACGTTATCATTTATATATAACAAACCACTAATACCAGTTCATCACATAGCAGGACATATTTATGCCAATAGCTTAGTTTCAGAATTAAAATTCCCACTTTTAGCACTTGTAGTAAGTGGTGGTCATACTGAATTAATAAAGATGGATAAGCATTATAGTTTTGAAAAACTAGGTGGAACACTAGATGATGCAGTTGGTGAATGTTATGATAAAGTTGCTAGAGTTTTAGATTTAGAATATCCAGGTGGACCTAAAGTTGATAAACTAGCACATATTGGAAAAAATACATATAAACTTCCAGTACCATTAAAAGATGATTCCTATAATTTTTCCTTTAGTGGATTAAAAAGTGCAGTTATTAATTTAGTTCATAATGAAGAACAAAGAGGAAATGAAATTAGAAAAGAAGATTTAGCATGTTCTTTTCAAACAGTAGCAGTATCTGAAATTGTTAATAAAACAAGAAAAGCAATTCAAAATAATAATATTAAGAATTTAATAGTTGCAGGTGGTGTAGCAGCAAATCAAGGTTTAAGAGAAGAAATAGATAAGCTTTGCAAAGAACTAAATGTTGAACTTTCATTTCCACCAATGAAATATTGTACTGATAATGCAGCAATGATAGCAGCAGCAGGTTATTATGCAATGAAAGATGGAAGAAAAGCTGATCTACTATTAAATAGTAAATCAACTGATAAACTTATATAAAAAACTTAAGATTTTACATTGTGAAAATCTTTTTTTTATTAATTATATCTTTAAAAAGAAAGGTATGATATAATTATTAGAGAATAAAAGGAGGTAAAAAATGGGAAATAGAATTATACTAAACCCCACTTCATACTTTGGTCGTGGTTCTAGAAAAGACATAATTGAAGAACTAAAAGAAAAAAAACTAGATAAAGCATTTGTTGTTACAGATAAACCTTTAATAGAAGCAGGTGTAACAAAATTAGTAACAGATGTACTTGATAATGCAAATTTTAGTTATGAAATTTTTGATAATATTAAACCAAATCCTACAGTAGAAAATGTTCAAGAAGGAATTGATAGATGTAGAGAAAGTGAAACAGATGTAATTATAGCAGTAGGTGGTGGAAGCGTAATCGATACTGCTAAAGCAATAAGCGTTGTTATGAGAAATCCTGAACATTATGATATAGTATCACTTGATGGAGTAGGGAAAACAAGAAACCAAGGTATGCCAATAATTGCTGTACCAACAACTTCAGGAACAGCAGCAGAAGTTACAATTAATTATGTAATTACAGATACAAAAAATTTAAAAAAGATGGTTTGTGTAGATCCACATGATATACCAATTGTATCAATAATAGATCAAGATTTAATGGAAAAAATGCCTAAAAGTTTGGCAGCTTCAACTGGAATGGATGCACTAACACATGCAATGGAAGGATACACTACAAGAGCAGCATGGCTAATACCAGATATGTTTCATTTAAATGCAATGGCATTGATATTTAAAAATCTTGATAAAGCAGTTAATCAAAAAGATAGAAAAGCAATCGATAATATAGGTTATGGACAATATATAGCTGGTATGGGATTTTCAAATGTAGGACTTGGGATTGTTCATTCAATGGCTCATTCATTAGGAGCATATTATGATACACCACATGGCCTAGCAAATGCATTACTACTTCCTCATGTTTTAAGATTTAATGGTAAAATTTGCCCTGAATTATTTAGAAATATGGGACGAGCAATAGGGTTGAGTATGGAAAACTTATCAGATGAAGAAGCTGTTAATAAAGTAGCAGATGCAGTAAAAAATTTAGCTATTAAAGTAGGAATACCACAAACATTAAAAGAAATAGGAATAAGAAAGGAAGATCTTCCAAAACTTGCACATCAAGCATTGAATGATGTATGCACAGGTGGAAATCCAAGAAAAGTTACAGAAAGTGATATACTTTCTTTATATGAAAAAGCTTACGAATAATAATTATATAAGAGGTGTTGTTTTATGCTAAGAACAAAAGTAGGATATAGTATAAATGAGGATAGTTTTACAGCTGGAGAAATGGCAACAAAAAATGCCTTAATAGGAAACAGCTCAAAAATAGGATTCTTATTTACATCATGTAAATCAAATGTTAAAGAAGTAGTTAAAGGTGTAAAGAATTTGACAGATACTCCTATAATAGGATGTACATCTTCAGGAGCAGTGATAGTACCTGATGGAATAGTAGCAAGTGAAAATGGTTATGCAGCAATGATGACTTTAGCTGATGTAAATTTGACAGTAGGTTTAGCTTCACATGAAGCAGGGAAAAATGCTAGACAGATAGGAAGAAAAGTTGCTTTAGAAGCAGTAAAAAATGCAGGAACTACAGTAGCTCCGAATTATTTCTATATGATAGCTTCTCCAAAAGAAGAAGAAGAATACTTAATGGGAATACAAGACGTAATAGGAAGAGTACCATTCTTTGGAGGAAGTGCAGCAGATGATTCTGTTCAAGGAAAATGGAAAATAATTTGTAATGATAAAGTTTTTTCAGATGGAGTAGCAGTAGCGTTCTTTTATACTACTAGTGATATAGTAACTGAATATACTGGCTCTTATCATGATACTTCAAACAAAGGAATTATTACTGAAGTAAATGAAGATAGAACTTTAGTAACAATAGATGGGGAAAAATCCCTTGAAAAATACAGCACTTGGGTACAAAAAACTCCAGAAGAATTAAGAGGAACTAATTTACTAGTTTCATCTATACTAAAACCTTTAGGTATAAAAGACCAAATTGGAAATCTAACACTAATACGTCACCCAATGATTGGTAATACTAATAATACAATGAATTTAGGTAATAAAGTTGTAGATGGAACAGCTGTTATACAAATGGAAACCACAGTTGAAGAACTAATTAATTCAACAGGTGAAACTTTGAAAAAAGTAAGAAAAAAACTACTAACAGAACCATCGGGTTATATTCTAATACATTCAGGTGGAAGAAAACTAGGTATTGGAAACAGACTAGAAGAAGTGCATAAACAATTAGTAAAAGAGTCAAAAGGAATACCATTTATTGTAGTGTTCACATTCGGAGAATATGGTTATAGTGAAAATTCATCAAATTCTTGTGGTGGATTAATGCTATCATTTACAGGATTTGGAAAAGAATAAATTTAAGGGATAATCAATTTGTTTATCCTTTTTTTTGACCACAAATATATTTTAGTATATAATTAAAAAAGAAAGATATTCTACAAAAGGGATGATTAAATAATGAAAAAAGTAACAATTTTATCTCTTCATTTAGGTTTTGGTGGAATAGAAAGATCAGTTGCATCACTTGCAAATATGTTAAAAGATTATTATGAAGTCGAAATAATGTCAGTATATAAATTATATGATAAACCAAAATTCTTTATAGACGAGAAAGTAAAAATTAAATATTTATTGCCAAATCTAAAACCAAATAGAAAAGAATTTAATGATGCAGTAAAAGAAGTAAATATATCTGGAATCTTTAAAGAAGGAATTAAATCAGTAAAAATATTGCAAAAAAGAAAAAATGAAACTATTAAATTTATAGAAAAATGTGATAGTGATATAATTATTTCAACTAGAGATATTTTTAATGAGTGGCTAGGAGGAGTAAAGAAGGATAATGTTCTAAAAATAGGTTGGGAACATAATCATCATCATGGTAATAAGAGTTATGCAAAAAGAATAATTAAATCATGTAAAAACTTAGATTATTTAGTACTAGTATCAAAATCATTAAAAGAGTTTTACGAAAACAAGATGAGAAATAAAAAATGTAAATGTATTTATATACCAAATGTAATAGAAAATATTCCAAAAGCCTCATCTAACTTAACAGAAAAAAGAATAATATCAGTAGGAAGACTATCTGAAGAAAAAGGATATATGGACTTATTAAAAATGTATAAACATATAAAGAAGGAGTATCCAAGTTGGAAACTAGATATAATAGGTTCGGGAGAAGAAGAAGAATTCTTAAAACAATATATACATGCAAATAATTTAGAGTCACATGTAACATTACATGGATTTAGAGAAAGAGATTATATATTTGATTTACTTAGCAAATCCTCTATATATTTAATGACTTCATATACAGAATCATTTGGTATTGTATTAATTGAAGCCATGAGTATGGGATTACCATGTATAGCATTTTCTTCTGCAGAAGGAGCAAATGAAATCATAGAAAGTGGTTATAATGGATATATAATAAAAAATAGAAGTATGCAAGCATATGAACAAAAAATAAGAGATTTAATAGATGATTCTGAAACAAGAAAAAAAATAGGTATAAATGCAAAAAAAAGTGTAGAAAAATATAAATCTGAAGTAGTAGTTAATGATTGGCTAGAGTTATTAGAAAAAAGTAAGACAAGGAAGTGATAGTTATGAAAAAAAGAGTATTATTCATTTCAAGTACTGGAGGACACTTAACTGAGTTAATGAAACTAAGTGACTGCTTTGACAAATATAATTATTATATAGTCACAGAAAAAACAAAATCAAATCTAAATTTGAAAGATAAGTACAAGGGAAAAGTAAGTTACTTAGTATATGGAACAAAAGATCATCCATTTTCATATATATTTAAATTATTATTTAATTGTTTAAAATCAATATATTTATATTTTAAAATTCATCCTGATTATATAATAACTACAGGTACACATACTGCAGGACCGATTTGTTACTTTTCTAAATTATTTGGAACTAGAGTAATATATATTGAAACATTTGCTAATATAAATACAAAAACTATCACAGGAAAATTAATATATCCGATAGCAGATCAATTTATTGTTCAATGGGAAAGTATGCTAGAGTTATATCCAAAAGCTAAGTTTGGAGGTTGGATTTTCTAATGATTTTAGTAACACTAGGAACACAAGATAAAAGCTTTAGAAGACTTTTGAAGGCGATTGAAAAAGAAATTAATAATAAAAATATAAAAGAAAAAGTAGTAGTACAAGCAGGATATACAAAATATAAGTCTGATAATATGGAAATATTTGATTATTGCAGCAGTGAAGAGCTAGATAAATTAATGAAAGATGCTAAATTAATTATTACACATGGTGGAGTTGGAAGTATTTTAGGAGCATTAAAATATGATAAACCTGTAATAGCAGCAGCGAGACTTTCAAAATACAAAGAACATAATAATGATCATCAAAAACAAATAATAAATGAATTTGTAAAAGAAGGATATATAATAGAATTAGAAGATTTTTCAAAACTAAATGAAAAATTAAAAGAAGCAAAAAAATTTATACCCAAAAAGTATAAATCAAATAATAAAAAATTTGTATCTAATATAACAAAGTATATAGAAAAAGATAATCATACAAGTTGGTATAATAAATTCAGATATTTCTGGAATATATTATTTATTTTAATATTAGCATTAATAATTTACTTAATTGTGAAATAAAAAAGATTTAGATAAAAGTTCTAAATCTTTTTATTCTTTAATAAATTTACTTCTATATTTTCTTAACGTTTTAAATCTATCAAATCCAACATAATCTCTCGAAATACAACTAGCAAGTTTAAAATCAGGAATAGTACCTACTTGTGAAATGAATTTTTCATACTTAGATACAACTGATTTTTTATTTCTATTTATTTTATATTGATCATAAAGCTCTAGTGCTATCAAAAATGAATAGACGTACATAAAAGGATTTTCATCATTATAAATATTTATCCATTCTAGTAAATCTTTAGAATTAAAAATACCAGTAATATTATATAAGTCATACTTATTAGCCATAGTCTTAAAATCTCTTATTGAATTTAATTTATACATAGGATAACTAAATTCCACATTAAGTATATATGCTCTTTGAATACTAGAAGTAATTAGTTCAGAAAATAAATTTTTAGAATCTTCAGGATATATTTTCTCCTCTAAAAGAAAATCAATGAATAATAATTCATAAAAAATTGATTCTACTTCATCTAATATAGAATTTGGAAGCATATATGAACTAGATATTTTAGATGAAAATAGATGACCAGCTTCGTGAGCTAAATCGCTTGCCTTAGCTATATCAGGATGGTCATGTATAATCGCAAATGATTCTTTAGTATTAGGAATAACTAATAAAGCGGAAGAAATACTATTAGAAAACTGGACATGGGACTTGTCATTTAAAAATAAACTTTTGTAAATATTATAATGATTCATTCCAAGTTTAGATTTTATCATATCTCCAACAAGTTCAACAGCTTCACTATCTGTTAAATTCAATTCATCAAAAGAATAAGAATTCTTCCTAGAAACTAATTTTGATAAAAGTAAACATAGTTTATTTCTTACTATTATATGCTCATCATTATAATCATCATAAGTTACAAAATCTTTAAAATCACTTAGCAAACTCTCTTTAGACATTTCATCACGTATTTCATCATCACTATGAACAAAATTGTCTAGAACAGAATCATACATAGTAATTAAATTAAGTATATCTTCTGCTTCATCATCAGTTAAATCAGTAGAATAAACTAGAGATTCTAATTTTTCTTTTTTACTACGTAATTCTTGTAAATTAAATCCGTATTTCTCCATACTAATCCCCCATTAGGTGCTATTATACCACAAAATGTTTGTGAATAGAATTATTTAGATATATAATTAATAATAAAGGTGAAAATATGAAGAGAAAAGTAAGAAAAATATTATTATTTATATTTTTATTCATTATAGTATTAACCATATTTCTTTTATATGGACCAATAAGCTATTTTAGAGATACATTAATAACAACAGCTATGACCACTAAATCACATCAATTTATAGCAACATTTCTTTATAGTAATAAAACTATAGAAAAAGTTATGAGCGAGAACAAGGTTATAGAAACAAAAACGGAAAAAGAAGAAAGGAAAAACTCTGAAAATTATGATAAGGAAATATTAGATAGAAAGAATAACGAACTATATAAACTAATAGAAATAAAAGAAAAGACATTTTCTGGTTATTTAGTTGCAATATATGATCCAAAAAGAGTAAGTATTGCCACATCTAAATACTTAGGAAAAAAGGGTGAGTATATAACTACTGTATCAAAAGATAATAATGCAAAAGTAATGATAAATGCTAGTGGATTTTATGATCCAGACTGGAATAGTAATGGAGCAATACCACATGGTATTGTAGTAAAAAATAAAAAAATTGTAAGTGAATTTGAAAAGGCAAATGTAGGTGGTGGATTAGTAGGCTTTGACGAAAATGATAATTTAATTATGGGAAATTACACTAAAGAAGAAGTAAAAAGTTTAAAAATTAGAGATGCAGTTGAGTTCGGACCATTTTTAATTAGAAATGGAGAAAAATCTATCATTAAAGGAAACGGTGGATGGGGTATAGCGCCACGTACAGTAATAGGTCAAAGGAAAGATAAAATAGTATTATTCTTAATAATTGATGGAAGAACCACAAAAAGTCTTGGAGCTGATATGAATGACTTAATTAAAATAATGTCAAGATATAAAGCATATAATGCGGCAAATATGGATGGAGGAAGTTCAACTGAACTCGTGATAAACAACAAAGTAATAAATACACCAGTAGCTGGTGAAAAAAACGGATTACGAAAGTTACCAACATTTTGGATGGTTAAGTAAAATCTATGAATTATAATTAAGTTTTTCTTGTAGAAAATAACGTTTTAAGATATAATAAGTTGTGTTGGAGGGATAGTATGTCAAAAAAAGAAGAAAAAAAGACAAACGTACATGAAATAGAAATTAAATTTGAAAAAGATGAATGGACAAAAGCTCAAGATGAAGCTTGGAAAAATGTTCAAAAAAAAGTAAACATGGATGGTTTTAGAAAAGGAAAAGTACCAAGAAATGTTTATGAGAAAAAGTATGGTAAAGGTGAAATACTTATTGAAGCTGCTAATAGCTTAGTTGATCCTGCTTATCATAGAGCTATGGAAGAAAGCAAATTAATTCCAGCTGTTACACCATCTGTTGATATAAAAGAAATGGATGAAGAGAAAGTTACTTTTGCATTTAAAATCATTACAAAACCAGAAGTTAAAATTAAAAAATATAAAGGATTAAATATTAAACCTGAAAAAATAGAAGTAACAAAAGAAGAAATTGACCACCAAATTGGACATATTTTAGAAGAATATACAGAATTAGTTACAAAAGAAGGAAAAGTTGAAAACGGAGATATCGCTATAATTGATTTTGAAGGATTTAAAGATGGAGTAGCTTTTGATGGTGGAAAAGGAGAAAATTATTCACTTGAAATAGGAAGCAATACATTTATCCCAGGTTTTGAAGAACAAGTAATCGGAATGAAACCTGAAGAAGAAAAAGAAATTAAAGTAGTATTCCCAGAAGATTATGGCGTAGAAACTTTAAAAGGAGCTCCAGCTGTATTTAAAGTAAAACTTCATGAAATCAAAGAAAAGAAAGCTCGTGAATTTGATGAAGAATTCTTTGAAGATCTTGCTATGGAAGGTGTAGATTCAAAAGAAAAATTAGAAAAAGAAGTAGAAAAAGAAATCAAAGCTCAAAAAGAAATGGACAATGAGAATAAATACGTTGACAAATTACTTGAAGAAATAGCTAAAAATGTAGAAGTTGATATTCCTCAAGAAATGGTTGATGAAGAATCAGATAGATTATTAAAGAACTTTGAACAACAAATGGCTATGCAAGGTATTAGCTTAGATATCTATTATAAATTCACAGGATCAAGTGAAAAAGATTTAAGAGAACAATTAGATAAAGAAGCTTATAACAATGTACTTTACAGATTAATGCTTGAAGAGATAATGAATCTTGAAAAAGTAGAAGTATCTGAAAAAGAAGCAGAAAAAGAAGCAGAAGAATTATCTAAAAAATACAAAATGGAAAAAGAAGAATTCTTAAAACAACTTGGTGGAATTGAAATGATTCAATATGATCTTGAAATGAGAAAAGTAGTTGAATTATTAAAAGAAGCTAATAAATAATTAAGATTTCAAGCAGTGTAAAAATAGCACTGTTTTTTCTTTTTATAATAATATCTATATGCTATAATATAAAGTAGGATGTGAAGTTATGAAAAAGAAAATTTTAATAGTATCAATACTAGTAGTAGCCTTAGTTGGTATAATTACGACTATTTATATAATAAGAGATAGTAAAAAAAATTGTAATACACAAGCTAACAGATTTAAAGTATTATATGAAAAATATAATAATAAAGAAATAACTCATAATGACAATAAATATAAATTACAAGAATTAAAAATAGATAAAGAAAATCCTATGGTAGAAATAAGTAAAGAAAATATATATAGTAAATTATCAGAAAAAACATCAATTCTTTTCTTTGGTTCCCCAAAAGATTATACTTCTAGAGAAATGATAAAAGTATTATTAGAAATATCAGAGTATAATAATTGTGAAACAATATACTATTATGATATTGATAAGCTAAATAAAGAATATCAAAATGGAGAAAATACAGATTTATATAGTAAGATAACTGATAAATTAGGAGAAAAACTAAATAATACTTTTGAAAATACTAATAACAAAAAAATAGAAAATGGGACAATAGTTTTCTCAAAAGATGGTGAAATTAAAACAGTTATTGAAGGTATTTCAGAGAATTATAAATATGGAAAAAGTATAAGTAATAAAGAAAAATCAAATTTAAAAAGTAAAATTAATAGTGGTTTTAACGAAATAAGTGGCGGTGTTTGTGAAGTAAGACAGCAATGTTAAAAGAGTAGTTAATACTACTTTTTTTTTAATTAAAAATATGATATACTACAAAAGACTATTTAAAGAGGTGAAAGTATGTTAGATATTATATTAGACACACTAATTGATGGTTTAAAACTTATACCATTTTTATTTGTAGCATTCTTAATTATAGAAGCAATAGAACATAAATTAAGTAAAAAGAATAAAAATGTTATTTCAAAAGCTGGAAAGTTTGGACCTTTAGCAGGAGGAGTATTAGGAGCTCTACCACAATGTGGATTCTCAGTAATGGCAACTAACCTTTATGCAACTAGAATAATTACTCTAGGAACATTAATATCTATATACTTATCAACAAGTGATGAAATGTTACCAATAATGCTAAGTCATAAAACAGCAACATCACTAATAATAAAAGTAATATTAACTAAAGTAGTTATTGGTATTATTTATGGTTTCATAATAGATTTTATATTAAGAAAAAAAGTAGTTAAAAAAGAAACAAAAAAATTTGATATGTGTAATGAAGAACATTGTGATTGCAGTCATGGTATTTTAAAATCATCAATCAAACATACTCTAACTACAACATTATTTATTTTAGCAACCACACTTATATTAAATACTTTGATGGAAGTTTTTGGAGAAAACTTACTCTCAAAAATATTATTAAAAAACACTGTTTTTGGATCTTTTATAACATCATTAATAAGTTTAATACCTAATTGTGGAAGTAGTGTAGTAGTTACAGAATTATATTTAAAAAACGCTATAACATATGGCTCTATGATAGGAGGACTACTAACTGGTAGTGGAGTAGGATTATTAATATTATTTAGAGTCAATAAAAATATAAAAGAAAATATCAATATAGTTACACTAGTATATTTTTTAGGAGCTATTACTGGTATATTAATAGATTTGTTTCTAATGTTAAAATAATGTCGTAATTTGTAATATGAAAGAAATTAATTTCTTTCTTTTTTTTGTTATACTTTAAATATGAAAAGAAAAAAATTAGAGATGATAATACCAATTATTATATTAATAGCCCTTATAATAAAGAGTACACACGAATTATATGGAATAGAAAATATCCTTTATCCAGTAAGAAATAATTTATATAATAAAAAAGAGAAAGAACCAAAGAATAAAAAGATAGAAATAGAAAAGCTAAAATATGAGCAAGTAGAAAAAGATAAAGAATACACATTTTATATAGAAAATAAAAATGATTATAAAATTATGTATAATATATATTTAAGAAAATATGATGAATTAATAAAATTAGATAATTATGAGAATAAGTTAACAAGTTTAAAACAAATAAACTATGTTATTAATGAAAATAAAGGAAATCTTTATAGCACACAAAAAAATAATTATATAATTTATCAAGGAATACTAAGTGAAAAAGAAAAGAAAAAATTTTCACTAAAAATATCATTAGATCAAACTAATAGTGAAGATTATATTCATTTAAAAATAACGTATGATACTATAAAACTAAATACAAATTTAAAAGAACATTTAATTCAAAAATCAAGTAACAATAAAAGATACTTTATAGATACAGATGAAAGCTATGAACCATTTAAAGATAAAGAAGAGTATTATTATATAGGGCAAAACCCCAATAATTATATATATTTTAATTGTAAAAATAGTAGTCTTGAAAGTTGTGAACTATGGAGAATACTTGGTATAAAAAAAGTATTATTAAGTGACTTAAATAATCATTATAGAATTAAATTAGTAAGAGAAAGCTTATCAGATAATAAGGAAAAGTATGAAAAAAAAGATTATAATATAAATACAAACATGATAGAAAAAATAGTAAATAAACAAAATAATAAATACTATGAAACATATTATTCTTTTATAAGTGAAGATGATTATAAAGATAGCTATAAAAAAGGATATAATAAAATATGTTCTAAAAATTTAATTAATTGTAGCACAAATAGTTATTTATCAAAATATGAAGAATGGTTAAATAAGGATGATGATAAGTACAAATATATAAGTGAAAATGGAAATATGATAATAACAGAAAATAATAGTTATAATTACTACAGACCTACAGTTTATTTAAAAAATAATATAAATTTACTAGGAGGTAATGGTAGTAAAGAAATGCCATATTTTTTTGAGTAAAAGTTGACTAACATACATTTGTATGATATATTTTTTTTGATTAGGTGATAGTATGAAAATAGAAAAATTTAAAAAATTAAAAGATGGTGTATATGAATTAAAACTTGATAATGAAAATATTATTTTTACATATGAAGAAGTAATATTAAAGTTTGAATTATTAATTAATAGAGAAATAGATAATAAAAAATTAAAAGAAATAGAAAAACTAAATGATTATTATAAATGCTATTATACTGCTATAAAAAGTATTAAGAAAAAAAGCTATAGTAGAAAAGAATTATTTAAAAAATTAAAAGATGAATTTGAAGAATACCTAGTAAATGAAGTATTAGATAATATAGAGAAATTAGGATATATAGATGATAAATCTTTTGCTAATAGTTATATTAATAGACAAATAACAACTACTAATCACGGACCAATTAGAATAGTAAGAGATCTTGAAGATAAAGGAATAGATAAAAAAATAATTGAAGAAGAAATGAATGCATATACTGATGATATTGAAAAAGAAAAAATAAAAAAATTAGTAACAAAAGGAATAAATTCTAATCATACTAAAGGTAATAATTTTATATTAAGAAAACTAAAAAATGATTTAGTTTACCAAGGATTCAATATAGAATTAGTTGAAAGTGAGTTATCAAAAATAAAACTTGAAGATGATAGTGATATTAGAGAAAAAGAATATAATAAAATTAAGAATAAACTATCAAGAAAATATAGTGGAAAAGAATTAGAATATAAAATAAAGGAAAAAATGGCACAAAAAGGATTTTATTAAAAAAAACAGGATTAATTCCTGTTTTAATTATTTTCTGTATCTTCATCGATTAAAGAATTCATATATTTATCATATAATCTCTTAATACTAGAGTCACTAAATTTTAAACCTTTACTTTCTCTAAAATCTCTTAATCTTCTATAATAAGCGGACTTACTAGAATCACTAGATATTTTTTCCTCAGCTAAAGTTTTTCTTATTTCATCTTCCATTTCTTTTTGAGACTTTTTATCTTTTTCATCAACTTTTAAGATAATCTCATAACCATATTTAGTTTTTACTGGTTCAGAAGTATATTTACCTTTTTTAAGTCCAGCAGCAGCAGTAACAAAATCATCATCTAGATTATCATCTTTATTAAAATAACCTAAATCTCCACCTTTTTTAGAAGTAGCTTTATCATCACTATATTTTTTAGCAAGTTTACTAAAATCTTCACCATCATCAAGTTTTTTAATAATATCTTTAGCTTTATCTAAAGCTTCTTTTTCTTTTTCTTCTTTTACATCCTCACTATCATCATCATTAGTATTAGGTTTAATTAAAATATGACTAGCTTTAACATCACCAATAACTTTATTTTCATAATAGTCTTTAACTTCATCTTCAGTAACTACATCTTTAGCAACATAATCTTTAATAGCAAGATCTCTTTTATAATCTAGTGAAATTATTTCTCTTAGTTCCTCTTCTGAATCAACATTATATAATTGTTTAATTACAGATAAGAAAATAGAATCATTATTACCATATGTACTTTTAATTTGCTCAATTTGTTTATCGACTGAATCTCTTTCAGCATCATCTGTTTTATATGTTGTATCAAGCAATTGATGATCAATATCATTTATTAAAGTTTCAACTGCATATTTCTTCTTCATTGTTTTATATAAATCATCAGCTGTAACTTTATAACCATCTACTTTAGCAACTAATTTTTCTCCATTTTTTAATTTAGTAGAACCACACCCTGTTAACAAACTTACAATAGCAAGAGTAGTAATACCATAAACTGCACCTTTTTTCATATCTTTCCTCCTATGTATGCATAAATATAATATCACATAAATAATAATAATTTCAAGATTTTAGGTAAGTTTAATCACATATTTCGACCTAATGCCATAAAATATTGTGAATACCAAAAAAAGGAGGAAAAGATATGTGTAACAATATTTCATCATCCGCAATAATATTAGTACTATTTATTTTATTAATTATTATATTAGGTGTATACATTTAAAGGAGGTGTTATAATGTCTTGCCAAGATAATAATGTACCATGTGGAAATAACAATAGAGGTGGAAATGGATTTGTATTTATCGTAGTCTTATATATATTACTTGCAATCATATTAGGATGTACAAATAATAATAGATATTATTAAGAGTATTGAATAAATACTCTTTTTTCGTGAAATAATAAAATAGGTGATAATATGTATTATTACATCAATACTTTTTATATTTATAGTTTATTTGGATATATATATGAATTACTCTTAGGAATAATAACAAAAGGGAAAATTATTAATAATTTATTATTTGAACCAATTAAACCAATTTATGGTATAGGAACATTATTTGTATTATTTTTAGAAAAAAAGATATTGAAAAATAAAGATATAAAAAAAGAATACAAAATACTAATATTTATAGTAACAGTATTTGTATCTTTAACACTATTTGAATATTTAACAGGAGTAACATGTCATAAATTTTTAGGAAAAAACTTATGGAATTACAAACATAAACATTTTCATATAGGAAAATATATATGTTTAGAAGTTAGCATATTATGGACTGTACTTTCCGTTATATACACATACTATCTAAAGGAAAGAATGAATAAAATAATAAAAAAAATACCAGTATGGTTTAGTAATACTATGATAATAATTACTATAACTGATATTTTAGTTTCTTTAATTATTAAGTAAATTAAATATTTCTTCTACTTCTTTCTTTTCTTTTAAAGGATTATCTTTATTATATTTAGGGATTAAATGGATATGATAATGTTTAACATCTTGACCTAAAAAGTTATTTTGAGTAATAGTTAAACCATCTATATTTAGTTTTTCTTTTAATAAAGGATATAAACTATTTTGAATAACATTTAAAGCATTATTAATTAAACTATTATTAATATCTAAAACAGTTACAACATGCTCCTTAGGTATAACAAGTAAATGTCCATTACTTACAGGATTGATATCCATAAATACAAATAAATTATCATCCTCATATATCTTAAAAGAAGGAATATCTCCTTTAATTATTTTACAAAATAAACAATCTTTCATAATTATCTCCTTAATTTAAAAATTTAACATCAATAGAATACTTCTCTAAAGTTTTCTTATCATTATTAACGATAGAAGTACCAATATCAAGTGTTTCAACATTTATTATATCAGATTTAAACTTAACAGACATAGTATTAGTTAAGTTTTTTTGATCATTTAAAGTTAAATTATAATACTTAGGATTAAAACCTATTTTATTTATATAATTATTTATATTAGTAATTTCATTATTTATACTTATTGAATCAAATAATATATTATCTTCTAAGTTTATAGTATAAATAGGAATATTATATTTATTATCAAGTAATCTTTTATATATTAATTCAGAGCACTCATTTAATTTAGTATCAAAAGAAATAGTAATGTTTTGATACTCAGAACTTTTATTTTTTTTCTTTAATTCTTCATTTAATATTTTTTCATAATAATTAAACAAAGTTTTACCCTCTAGATAATCAGTTTTATAGCTTGAGTATATCTTTTTAGTCTTATATGAAATATTAAAATATAAGTTTTTATTGTTCTTATTAACAACTTTTGCAAAATAAGTACCATTTTTATTATAAGTTTTTAAAATTTTAACATCATCATATATATCAGAATAATTATCTTTCAAATAAAGATCAAATTTTTTGTTTAACTTTTCTTCCTTAAAATAGTCAGATTTCGTCTTAATAACAATAAGACCAAAACAAAGAATAATAACAAAGAAAAACATAATCATTTGAACAAACATTTTTTTTTCTTTATCTTTCATATAATCACCACAATAATATTTTAACTAAGAGAAAAGAAAAATTCAATAAATGTAATAAATAAAGTTGAAATTTTATTGTATACAAAATAAAAATATGTTATTATAAAAATAATAGGAGTGTGACTATAATGGAGAACATAAAATTTACTGAAGGGTTAGTAAGACAATCTGGATATGAAGATAGTAAATGTAAATTTACAAAATTAGAAGATGGCAAAGCTTTATATTTAGTTGAAGATATTGAAATAGGAAATGATATGTATGTAGTAACTCCTAATGTTTCAGAAGCTATAAAAAGAGCTGAAAGAAATACAATTGGAATAATTAATAGTAAAGGTAATATAGAAGTACCTACAGTTAATTCCGATGTTGTTTTAATAAACAATGAGTATATTGCTGTTGGTACAAAAAAACAAAAAGAAACTAATTCAGAAGATATTAAAAAGATAAAAGAAAAAATAGAAAGAGACTTACCAGGTGAAATAGATTTTATAATAGTAGATGAAAAAAATGAATATGATATATATAAAATCGAAAATGAAAAACTAAACCTTATATTTGAAAATGCTAGTATAGTATTAGAAAATGGAGAAAGCTTATTTGTTCATAATGACAATAAAGATGATAACTTGGTAACATTATATGAAAAAGAAAAACTAAATAAAAATACAATTGATGAACAAAAACCTCAAATGCCAGTTGAAAATTTTGCAAAAGTAAATGAAAGAATGGTAGACAGTATAGAGATAAGTGATATGGAAGCCCAAAAAGAAGGAGCACCTGAATTAAAAGAAGAAACAGAAGAAGAGACATTAGATAAAGAAGAAGTAAAATCTGATTATTTCACATTCTCCGATTTAAATAATGAAACTTCTAGTTTTAATCAACCGGAAGATAGAATGGAAAATAATGAAGGAACAAAAGAAGTAGAACTAGAAATACCAGATTATGATGATAGATTAGAAATTGAAAATCAGATGGCTGATATTACCTCATTAATAAATGCAGGAAGAGACAGAGTAAAAGAACTATCAACAGAAAAAGAAAGTTATAAAAAAGAAGTAGATGATTTAAAATCAAGAATTAGAGAGTTAGAAAACGAAAATAGAATAGTTAATGATACTGTATTAAAACAAAGAGGAATAATTGATGAATTAAATAGCGTTAAATCAAAATTAACAGAAAAAAGTCAAAGATTAATAAATGAGAATAAAAAATTATCAGCTGAAAATTATGAATTAAATTCTGAAAATGAGAGTTTAAAGAAAAATGTAATTTCACTAGAAAATACAATGAAAGATGTATATGGTGCTGTATATGATGCATTCTCAGATATAAGAGAACCTGAAAAAGAATATAGAAAAGTTGCTTAACCAATTAGTTAAGCTCTTTTTTTTTCAATATAAATATGATAAAATAAAGCTGGAATTTTGAAAAATAATAGTTATATAAATCATTTAATAATAATTATTATTCATATAATATTTAATAGATAGAGAGGTGACAAAATGAATAGAGAAGATTTTCCAATGTTAAGTATGGATACAATATATTTTGATAATGGAGCAACTTCATTAAAACCTTACTCAGTAATAAAGAAGATGGAGGAGTACTACACAAAATACACATCTAATATACATCGAGGAGATTATGATGCAGCACAAAGAACAAATCATGAATACGATGAAACGAGAATAGTAGTAAAAGATTTTATAAATGCAGAAGATAAAGATGAAATAGTTTTTACTAAAGGAAGTACTGAATCCCTAAATTTAGTTGCATTTGGTTTCCTAAAAAAAGTATTAAAACCAGGAGATGAAATATTAGTAAATAAAGGTGAGCATGCAAGTAATTTACTTCCATATTTAGTATTACAAAAAGAAATAGGAATAAAGGTAAAATACATACCACTTTCTGAAGATTATGAAGTAACAATAGAAAATGTATTAAATAGTATTACAGAAAAAACAAAAGTAATAGCTATAGCGCATATAAGTAATGTAATTGGCGATGTTAGACCGATTACTGAAATAGGAAAAATATGCAAAGAAAGAAATATATACTATATTGTTGATGAATCACAAGCAGTTGGTCACACAAAAGTAGATGCTAGTCGTGATAACATTTCATTTCTAGCATTCTCAGGACATAAGATGTTAGGACCTACAGGTATTGGAGTATTATATGGAAAAAAAGAATTATTAGAAAAAACAGATCCATTACTATATGGTGGAGGAATGAATCAATACTTTGAAGAGGATGGCTCATATGAATTAAAAAGTGTACCAACAAAATTTGAAGGAGGAACACCACCTATAGCTGAAGTATTAGGATTAAAAGAAGCAATCAATTATTTAAATAAAGTTGGAATTGATAATATTCATAACCATGAACTTGAATTAAAAAAATACTTGATACAAGAATTAGAAAAGATCGATAATATTATCTTATATAATAAGAATAGTAATAGTGGAATAGTAGTGTTTAATATTGACAAAGTATTTAGTCAAGATACCTCAATATATTTAAATCATTATAAAATAGCAATACGAGCAGGTAATCACTGTGCTAAAATGTTAAAAGATGAAATGAATATTAGAAACACATGTAGAATAAGTCTTCACCTTTATAATACAAAAGAAGAAATAGATAAGTTAATAGAAGTACTTAAAAGAAGTGAAGATATATTTAAAATAGTACTATAAGGAGAATATATGAACGCATTAGAAGATAGAGAAGTAAGAAGAGAAATAATATTAGATAATTATCAAAATCCTATTAATAGAGGACTTACAAATGATGTACATTATATTAAAGAAAATACTAATAATGAATCATGCATAGATAATTTAGATATAGAAATAAAAGTAGTAGATGGAATACTTGAAGATATAAGATTTGATGGAGAAGCATGTGCTATATCCACAAGTGCTACATCTATAATGATAAAAATGCTACTTGGTAAATCAGTAAATGAAGCAAGAAAAATTTTACAAAACTATGATAATATGATAGAAGAAAAAGAATATGATAAAGATATTCTTGGCGAATTAGTAGTATATGATGAAATATATAAGCAACCTAATAGAAAGAAGTGTGCACTACTACCTAGGGATGCAATTGTAAAAATGCTAAATAGATTAGATGAAGTGTAATTTTGCAAATTGAATGAAAAATTAATAGTAAATATACAGATTTCCATATAGGAAATCTGTTTTTTTGTCTAAAAAAAAGGATCAAATATACAAATTTAATCTTTTGACACATAACAGAAAAAAAGTAAAATACATACGCAAGAAAGGAGGGAGAATATGCTTAATCAAGTAGTACTTGTTGGAAGACTAGTAAAAGATATAGAAGTAAGAACAGGAGAAAACGATGTAAAGTATTCATTTATAACACTAGCGATACCTAGAAGTTATAAAAATCATGATGGAATATATGAAACTGACTTTATTGAATGTGTACTTTGGAATAATATTGCTAGTAATACAGCTGAGTATTGTAAAAAAGGAGATATTATTGGAATAAAAGGAAGAATTGAGTCAAGAATCAAAGAAGAGAATAATATTAATAAAACAATAATACAAGTTGTAGCAGAAAAAGTAACTTTTCTATCAAGCAAAAAAGAAGAAGAAAATAATTAATTTACAAAGAGTTAACTTTAAACAAATAAAAACTTAGAATATCTATAATTATCTTGAAAATACTAATTTTGAGGTGGTTTAATGATATTAGGTAAACGTATTAAAGAACAGCGTAAATTAATGGGCTTAACTCAAAAGGAGTTAGGAGAAATAATTAATGTCACAAAAGTTAGTATTTGTTGTTATGAAAAAGGAACAAGAACACCTACTCTTGAAACCCTAAAAGTTCTTGCTGAAACATTTAATGTTGATGTTAATTATTTATTAGGAAATGATTCATATCAAATTGCAGAAGAAAATAGTAAATATGGTACATTCTTTTCAAAAGAAGAAATAGTATTTATTAAAGAATTAAGAAAAAATAGAATATTACATGAAAGATTGATTGATAATCCAAAAAGATTTGTAGAACTAATTAACAAGAAAGTAAAATAAGCTAACCAAGCTTATTTTTTTTTTACACTTTTAAACAAAAATAATAAAAAAAACTTTAAAAAAAATAAATATGTGTTATACTATAATTAAATAATAAAGATAGGAGATAATATTATGAATAATGAAAAGAAAAATAAAAACAAAACAAAAAATAATGCTTATTCAACTATGATATTAGGATTTTTCTTATGCTTCTTCATGGTAGGTGTATATATAGTAACTAATAATATTAGTAAAAGTTATGCATTACCAGTAGATATAGATGCATATGATATTAATAAGATTACAACTAGTACAAAAATGATAGCAAAAAACAAGCAAACAGGTGAAGTAGAATATATACCATATAATGATCAATATGATTCAAATACATATGATCCTTATTTCTATACACCAGGAGAAGGATTTTTTACAATAGGAGAAAAATTTACTGGTACAGTTCCAGTTGATGAACAAAGTGGATTAACATACGATTTTGATATGTTTTGTTTAGAAGCAGTTAAAGGAGTTCCAAAAACAGGTGTAAGTTATGAAAGAAATGAATCATCTGATTCCTTAATTGATGAAGGAATTGTTTATATAATAAATGAAGCATATAAAAATATCGAACTAAAAAACAATGAGTTAACTTTATCAATGGAAGATTATTATAATGCTCAAATAGCTATTTGGCTTTATCAAGAATTAAGCAAAGAACAAAGCGAACAATTTAAACAAGAAACATGTTTGGCAACTGATACAGCATGTGAAGATAGAAATATAACTATGCAACAATTAGCTAACACATGGAATACAATTAGTGCAAATCATTCAGCAGGAGCTGCAAGTACTATTTGGAATTATATAGTAAATGCAAAAAATGCAAAAGTATCAACAGCAGAAAATGCAATCAAAGTTACTTCAGGTGATATCGAATTAAAACTAACTGAAGATAATAACTATTATGAAACTGGATTAATTGAAGTTGAAGTAACTACTGCAGTTAATACACAATTTAATGGATTTAACTTTGTATTAAATGATCAAGAAACAGCTGCTACAGTAGTAGATGAAAATGGTGAGACAATAACTGATTATTCAACATTAGCTAATAGAAAATTCAAAATTAGAGTCCCAGCATCATCAGTAAAAGAGGGAACTACTACAACAATTACTGGTGACTTCTCTGGTAGATTTGTTAAATCAAGTTATTTAGCATATAAAGTACCAAATGATAATAACTATCAAGTAGCATTACTTGCTGCATCTACTACAAGTACACAAACAGTTCCATTAAAATTAGAAATAACTGTTCCAGATACTGGAGTAGATTATTCACAATATATATATATTATTGGTGCAATGGTATTAGTAATAGGACTTACTGTAATATATGTTAATACAAAAGCAAAAGAAATCTAAAAAAGAAAATAAAAGCAAATTAAAAAGGAGTCAAATATTATTAATTGGCTCCTTACTTGTATTTGCAGGGGTAATAACTCTATCATATGGAAGATTACAAGTATTAAGAGAATTAATATATGAAAGTGTTAGGTTAGCTCTTTCAGTAGAGGATACTAAAAAAGAAGATAATATATCAAATGGATTAGATACACCTGAAAATGTAAATCAAGGTGTGGAAGGAAAACAAGAATATAAACCAAAAATTAATTATAATTACATAGGTTACTTAGAAATACCTAAAATCAGATTAAAAAGAGGTTTTGTTGATCCTTCATCAAGATATAATAATATTCAATATAATGTAACTATATCAGATAAAAGTAACATGCCAGATGTTGACTATGGAAATTTTATTTTATATGCTCACTCAGGTGATGCATACATATCATTCTTCGCATATTTATATAAACTAAATATAGGTGATTATGCATATGTAACATATAATGGTGAGAAATATAGTTATGAATTAGTAAAAGTAGAAAATGTACCTAAAGTAGGTACATTAGAGATACAAAGACCTAATAAAAATACAAAGGAACTTACTCTTATTACATGTACAAAAGATAGCGATAGTGAACAAACAGTATATTATTTTGATATAAGATAAGAGAGGTGGTAAATGATGAATATAGATTTAACTTTATTCCAAAAATTAAAGCTAATATTTAAATATTTCTTTTCATCATTTATGCCAATAGAATTATTAATAATAGTACTATGTGTATTTCTATTTCTATTCTTTAATTTAAAAAGAAATAAAACTATAGTAAATATCTTTATACCAATAATTATATTATTATTTGTAGCATTCATGGCTATGGGATTTCATGAATATACAAAAAGTGCATTTGAAGAAGTAATAAAATTAATTATGCACTACTATTACTTTCCTTCAATGACATTTTATTTCGTAATCATAATATTTACAACTATATATTTAATAAGAACAGTATATACTGAAAAAGTATCAAAAAAATTTAAAATATTTAACTATTCATTTAGTTTTATATTATTCTCGTTATTTGTAGGATTATTTAGTTATGTAATATCAAATCATATTGGTCTATCAATAGATTATAGTATTTATAAAGATCAATATATATTATCATTTATTCAAATTAGTAACTTAGTATTTGTACTATGGTTATTCATAATAGGGATAATAAAACTATATAATTATTTTAAGAAAAAATATGATTAGACTCTAACTAGAGTCTTTTATTTTTGTAAAAACATAGCAACATATTCATCAAGCGTAATATTATTTTGATGAATGTATTTTGCTATTTCTTTACCAACGTATCTATAATGCCAAGATTCATAACTATATCCAGTAATATTTTCTTTATTTTTGGGATATCTCTCTATAAAACCATATTTATAAGAATTCTTTTTCATCCACAAATAACTTCTGCTTTTCTCGAATAATTGATAATTAATAACACCATCATCTATATCTACACATAAACCTGTTTGATGTTCAGAAAAGCCTGGTCTAGCAGAATAAGCATCAGCTTCTTCTTTTCCATCAATTTTGACATATTTATCATATAAATCCTTTTGATAATCATAACTCCTATAACTAGACATAATTCTTATTTTATAGCCATCTTTAATAGCGTCAGTATACATTTTTTTTAATGAAATAGCTGCTTCTTTAACTAAATACATATTATCTCTTGAGTAACTTCTATCGAGTAGTATTAAGTCATTAGGAACATAATTACTAGGAAGATAAGTATATTTATTAACTAAAATATAGTTTTTGTTCAAAAATTTTGAAACAGTAGTATTAGTATAAAAAGGTTTATCAAGACCGATATTAACCTGAATAACAATATCTTCATATGAATAATCAGTATGAGAATGATAATAGCTAATATAACGTTTATTATACTTTTTATTATAGTATTTAAGTTTAGATACTTCTTTAATAAAAGAATCTTCATATGTAATTTGCTTATCTTTTTTTAAACAACCGGAAATTATTAATAAACATATAGTAATAATTAAAACTATTAATATTTTTTTCATATTCACCTCTAATTAAATAAATTAAAAAAAGTAAATATTTATACATAAAAAAAAGAAATATTTATCATTTCTTTCCTTCTATAAATCTAGCATAGTATTCCTCAAAAGAAATATTATTATCATGAATATACTTTGCTATTTCCTCTCCAACATATCTATAATGCCAAGATTCATATTTATAACCAGTTTCATTTGTTTTATCTTTAGGAAACCTTAGTATAAAACCATATTTATATGCATTCTTTTGCATCCAATTAAACTCATTAGTTTTTTCGAAAGAAGTATAAGGTATCTCACCATCATATACATCTAAACATAAACCAGATTGATGTTCTGAAAAACCAGCTCTAGCAGAATAAGTATCTGCAGCATCTTTACCATCTTGTTTCTCATATTTATTATAAAGATTAACTTGATATTCATAGCTTCTATAACTAGACATAGCAATAATATGTAATTTTTCTTTTAATGCATCCTCAGCCATATTTTCAAAAGCTTTTCTTGCTTCATCTACTAATTTCATACCACCAATAGAGTATTTACTATTAATTGTTTGTAAATTATTAGGAACATAATCGCTTGGTAATGAATGATATTTATTAACAAGAAGATATGTTGTATTAAGATATTCTGTTTCTTTTGTATTAGTATAATAAGGTTGATCAATTCCCATATTCACATTTAAAATAATCTGTTCATTATCTAAATCTTTATTATTATTTTTATATTCTATATATCTATCTAAATAATCCATTTTAAAGAAATCAACTTTTTGATTGATATTACCAAGCAGTTTTAATTTTTCTGAATTTTTATCCTTATTTAAATCTTTTGTTTGATCTTTCTTTTTCTTTTCAACAACAACAGTTGGCACTTTCTTCTTTTTATTAGATGTAAAACTATTAATTCCTTTTATAACAAAATGAATAGTGAAAACTATTAGAAAAATGACAACAAAATTACATATTAAAAAAATAGCAAAATTTTTCTTTTTAATTTTTAATTTCCTTTTTACAGCCATATAATCATCTCTTATCTTTATATATATAATAACATATTAAAAAACAATTAACAAATAACTTTACATATGTGCTATAATAATTTTAGTGAGTTGAAAGAAAATGAGAGTAAAGAATAATAAGGTAAGTCGAATAAGTTTACTTGGTATAGTTGCTATTATTATAACAACTTTTATTTTAGTGCTTTCAAGTAGTATAGTCTTTGTCACAAAAAGAGTAAATAGTTATAAAAATAGGACATATAAGAATACTTATTTAGGACAATATGATATTAGTGAATTAAAATATGAAAACCTAAAAGAAAAAATAAAAAGTATAACAAGTGATTATTTAAATTCAAAGGTAATACTTATATATGGAGATAATAAAATAGAAACAACTTATGAAAAGTTAGGATTTAAATTAGATTCAGAAAAGATGTATAATAATATAATTAAAAGTAAAAATAAAATGAGTTATTTTGAAAAAATTAAATATGCTTTAAAGACAGGAAAAAAGAGTTATAAATTAGAATCTAGTTATGATGAAAACACATTAAATACTTATATAACAGATATAAAGAATAATTATGATCGTGGTAAAACAGAGGAAAAGTTTGAAATAGATGAAGAAAGAAATGTAAGATATATTGAAGGAAAAAGTGCTCTCTCTTTAGATATAGAAAAGTCAAAAGAACAACTTCTAAAAGACTTAAAAGGCAAAGAAATTAAAGATGAGATAAAATTAGTATATAGTGAAGATAAAGTAGAAAACCATGAATCTTATAAATCGATTGATACTAAAGTTTCTTCATTTACTACAGAGTTTAATCCTTATATTTCAAGAGGAACAAATTTAAGAACAGGACTAGCTTATATAGATGGTGCAATAGTTGAACCAGGTGAAGTTTTCTCTTTCTATAAATATGCCGGTCCTTATAATAAAAGAGGTTATGTATTTTACTATGAGTTTGTAGGGAATGGAGTTTGTCAAATAGCAACAACTACTTATAATGCTGCACTTTTGGGTGGACTTGAGATAGTAGAAAGATATCAACATGCAGAAATGGTACCTTATGTTAAAGGTGGCCTTGATGCAACAGTAGCAAGTTATGCAAGCGGATGGTATGTAGATATGAAATTTAAAAATACATATAAGTATCCGATATATATTTCAGCTTATGCTACAGGAGGAGTTGCACACGTAGATTTCTGGTCAAATAGTAATGCAAAAGAAGGAAAAACATACCAAACAGAATCAGTTAAAGTAAGCGTTTTAGGATATAAAAGCTATTTACATGTATATGATTCTAATGGACAAGAAATAGAAAAAAGATTCTTAGCTAATTCTTGGTATAGAGAAAAGAAAAATTAAAAGGAGTAATCCTTTTTTTGTTTTACATAGCTATTTATACATGATAAAATATAAATAAAAGGTGATACTTATGAAAGAAAAGAGAAAACTACTTTTTACAGCAAATACATTATGTATAGGTGGAATAGAAAACGCATTAGTAAATTTACTTAATTATATTGACTATAACAAATATAGTGTGGACTTAGTTTTAGAAAAAAAAGAAGGAGAGTTTTTAAATAAAATAAATAAAAATGTAAATGTAAAAGAATTAAAGGTAAGTACAAATAAAATAGTAGTTATAAGGAAAATAGTAAATCTAACAAGAAAACTATTATTTAAAATTAAATATAAAAACAAATATGATTTTAGCTGTTGTTACGCAACTTACTCACTAAGTGGAAATATTTTAGCAAGAATAGCTTCTAAAAACTCTTCAATATATATACATAGTAACTATAGTGATCTATATAAAAAGGAAGAATATTTAAAATTTTTTAACGACAGAAGTATAAAAGAATTTAAAAATATATTATTTGTATCAAATGAGTCAAGAAATGATTTTATAAATTACTATAAAGAATTAGAAAAAAGAACTAAAGTATTTAATAATTTTATAAATATAAATGAGATAATAACAAAATCTGAAGAAAAAATAGATTTAAAGAAAGAAAAAGATAAAGTACAATTTGTATTTATTGGAAGACTAGATGATTCATCAAAGAAATTATCTAGAGCTATAAATTTAGTAAAAGAAATAGATAATATTAATCTTTGGATAATAGGAGATGGTCCTGATAAAGAAAAATATAAAGATTTGGTAAAAGATTATAATATAGAAAATAGAGTAGTATTTGCAGGAAGAAAAAACAATCCATATCCTTACTTAAAAGAAGCAGACTACTTAATATTAACATCTGATTATGAAGGGTTTCCTGTTACATATTTAGAAGCACTAGTATTAAATAAAAAAATTATTACAACAATTAATACTTCTGATGAAAATATTAATATGAAGGATTATGCAAGTATTATTTCAAAAGACAATAAAAAAATGGTTGAAGAAGTAAAAAATATATTAAAAGAAAAACAAAAAATAAGAAAAGTAGATCTATTAAAAATACAAGAAAAAAGAATAAAAGAATTAGAAAGAGTATTTAATGGAGATGATATAAATGCCTAAATTTAGTATTATAGTTCCGGTATATAATGTAGAAAAATACATAAAGAAATGTTTAGATAGTATATTTAATCAAACTTTTAAGGATTTTGAAGTAATTGTAGTAAATGATGGTACAAAAGATAAAAGTATGGATATTGTAAAAAAATATGATGTAAAAGTTATAAATCAAGAGAACAAAGGATTAAGTGAAGCCCGAAATAAAGGCGCTAGTTGTGCAAAAGGTGAATATATAGTTTTTATTGATAGTGATGATTTTATAGAAAAAGAACTTTTAGAAAGAATAAATGATTCATTAAAAAATAAACCAGATGTTGTAAGATTTCAAATACAAGATTTTAAAGATAACATAGTAACAAATAAGTATAATGAAGAATCATTTGAAGGTTTAAATGGACCAGAGGCATTTAAAAATATTTGTAAGTATCACTATATAGAAAATGCTTGGGCTTATGCAATAAAAAGAAGTTATTATTTAAAAGAAAAGTTTAAATTTAAAAAAGGTACTTACCACGAAGATTTTGGGCTAACACCATTAATAATCATAAAAGCAAAAAATGTAAACTCGATAGATTATTTAGGATACAATTATGTACAAAGAGAAGGAAGCATAATGAACAGTAAAGATTATGAAAAAACAAAAAAGAAAGTAGAAGATTTTTATAATCATTATAAATATCTAATTAGTGAAGGAAATAAATTAAAAACAGATACAACATATTTCAAAAGTTTTATATCGAATTGTTTAATTTTAAAAATTACTGAACTAGAAAAAGAAGACTATAAAATATATAAAAGAAAATTAAAGAAAGAAAAAGTATTTGACAATATTTTAAGTGATACACTAAGTAGAAAAATAAAAAAGGTGTTAGTAGAAATATCACCAAAACTTTATTACAAAATAATGAAAGGATAGTATTATGATGAAAGAAGTTAAAAATAAAAAAGAAAAAATATCTATAATAGTTCCTTGTTATAATGAAGAAGAAATGATTCCTATTTTCTATGAAGAAATAAAAAAAATAATAGAAAAAATGAATACATTAGATTTTGAAATACTATTTATTGATGATGGAAGCAAAGATAAGACACTTAATGTAATAAAAGAAATAGTGAAAAAAGATAATAGAATAAGATTTATTTCATTCTCAAGAAATTTTGGAAAAGAAGCTGGAATGTTTGCTGGACTAGAAAATGCTACAGGTGATTTTGTAGGGGTAATGGATGTTGACCTCCAAGATCCACCAGAAATGTTAATAGAAATGTATAACACATTAAAAAATGAGGATTATGATTGTGTAGCACTTCATTCACCAGAACATAAAGGATACTCATTTTTTAGAAAATTATTTACAAATATGTTTTATAAATTAATTGCTAAGATTTCATCAACTGAGCAGATACCAGGAGCTAGAGATTTTAGATTAATGAAAAGAAAAATGGTTGATGCAATAATTTCTATGAAAGAATATAACAGATATTCAAAAGGAATATTCTCTTTTGTTGGATTTAAAACAAAATGGATAAAATATGAAGCCCCAGAAAGAAGAGCAGGTACAACCAAATGGAGTTTTTGGAAACTATTTAAATACGCTTTAGAAGGAATCTTAGGTTTTTCAACAACACCACTTGTTATATCTGCATTTATTGGAATGATATTTTGCTTAATAGCACTAGTTGCAATAATAATAATAATAATAGTGAAAACCTTAGTATGGGGTGATCCAGTAGGTGGTTGGCCATCTCTTGCTTGCATAATAATATTTACAAGTGGTACTCAATTATTATTTTTAGGAGTAATTGGAATGTATTTATCTAAAACATATTTAGAAGTAAAAGAAAGACCAATTTATATTATCAGAGAAACAGAAGAAGATATTAAGAAGGAAAATTAATATGAAGAAAACAGACATAAGTATAATTGTTCCAATATATAATGCAGAAAAGTATTTAAAAAAGTGTATTGATTCTCTAGTTAATCAAACTAAGAAAGAAATAGAAATAATACTAATTAATGATGGATCAACTGATTCTAGTGAAAGAATAATTAAAGAGTACAAAGATGAAAGAATAAAATATTTTAAAAATAAAAATCAAGGAATAGGTAAAACAAGAAATTTTGGAATAGAGAAAGCAACGGGGAAATATTTATTATTTGTTGATAGCGATGATTACCTCGATAAAAATGCATGTGAAAAACTATATAATAAAATAGAAAATGATAGTTTGGATTTGCTAGTGTATGACTTTTATAGAGAATTTGATAATGGTAAAAAAGAAGAAGAAAAACTACAAAAATTTGATATTTCAAATTTAAAAGAAAATCCCAAATTGCTTTTAAATATAAACTTATCACCATGGAATAAATTATATAAAACAGAAGTAATAAAAGGGAATAATACTAAGTTTGTTGAAAATTTGAAATATGAAGATGCACCATTTGTTGTAGAAGCAATAATAAATTCAAAAAGAATAGGAAAACTAGATGAAAGTTTATATTATTATATGATTCATAGCAATAGTGAAACAACAATTAGGGATAAAAGAATTTTTGATATTTTAGAAATAGTAGATATTATAAGAAAAAAAGTAAAAAAACTAAAATCAGATAGTATAAATGAAGTTTTAGATACATTAACGATATCAATTCTAATGAATTATAATATACAACAAAGAATGCAGAAAAATAAAAAAGTTGGAATGGAATTTATTGACAAAAGTTTTGAATATTTACAAAGAAACATTCCAAGTTACAAAAATAATGTTTATTTTAAAGATAGGAATATGTTAAAATCTATAATAGAAAAGAATAAGCAAATAAGTAAGTTGTATTGTAGAATGTATAGAGTAAAAAAATAAGAGTAAAAAATGGAGGTATATAATTATGAACTTTAAAAAAGTATATTTAATTTATATTATAATAGGAGCACTTTGTTTAATTATACCTTCAGTAAAAGCAGAAGAAATATACAATGAAAACAATAAACTATCAGTAGTCAAAATAGGTAATGATTATTATCTTCTTAATAAAGAGGGAAAATTTATAACTGGATGGTATGAAGAAAAAGGAAATAAATATTATTTTGATGAGGAAACAGGAAAAAGAGTAAGTGGATTTAAAGATATTGAAAGAAAAACCTATTTCTTCAGTAGAGTAGAACCAAATAAAATGAGAACTGGAGAATTTTCTATAGATGGATTCGAATACAAATTTAATGAAGATGGAACAATGTATACAGGAATCTATGATAATGGAGAATATAAAGTATACTATGGAGAAGATGGAAAAAAAGGTTCCGGTTTTAAAGAATATAAAGAGAACACCTATTTCTTCAGTAGAGTAGAACCAAATAAAATGAGAACTGGAACATTCAGTATAGACGGATCAGTATATCATTTTGATGCAGACGGAAATATGTATACAGGATTATATGAAGAAAAAGGTAGTAAGTATTATTTTGATGAAAAAACAGGACAAAGAGTAAGTGGATTTAAAGATATAGAAGGAGAAAAATCTTTCTTTAGTAG
>JAGAWU010000036.1 GCA_017941235.1 Bacilli bacterium
ATGGCAGACATTCACACTTACGAACTCGAAGTTCCTGATATAATCCGTCTTTACCGATGCTTGTTATAATAACAAAAAACATAAAAATTTCAAATTTTTAAAATCTAAAATCTTTATGTTTAACATTATACATGATATAATTAATAAAGGAGTGGTAACATGGAAAAACTACAATTTGAAAATGAACAATTTATATTGTATTCACCAGATAGTTTAAAATATATAACTGATAATATGCAGAACATTTTAGCTAAATCATTTGAGTATTATAAAATACTTTTTGATATTGATACCTTTAGGAAATTTCAAATTAATTATTTTGATGATATAGAAAAATTTAGAAATTACATTTATGATTTAAGGGGTGAAAAAGAATCATTACCTAAATATGCAAAAGGCACATTTGATAATGGAATGGTAAATTCATATATTAGTTCTAACATAGATGTTAACAGTACACAATACCACAAAACATTATATATGTCTTCACATGAATTATTTCATATAATGTATCAAGAGTTAATTTGGAAAAAAGAAAATCAAAATCGGATAATATGGTTTGATGAGGGAATGGCTCAATTATTTTCTGGAGAGAATGATTACAATTTAAGTGAAGATAATTTTTCTAATTGGTTTAATTATGTATTAAATAGAACACATGAAATTCCAAATTTGAATGAATTGAAACATGGCTCTAGCTTTGAAAATGAAAAATATAGTGGTTATAACTTAAGTTTATTATCAGTAAAATATTTATATGAAACCCTTGGACAAGAAGAGTTTAAAAAGTTAATGCATGATAACAATAGAATAATTGAATATGGAAAAACTGTAGTGCAAGACTCTATTGATTATTATCAAAAAAAGTTAAAACAAAGTAAAGCAAAATAAGAATTTACTAAAAAATTGCGAAAAAGTCTTAAAAAAGTATTTTAGATACCTTCTGAGTGATTTTTTTAAAATTTTGTTGAATATCTTACAAATTATTAGCATTAATTACAACTTATTCACAAGTTATTGCTAGAAAATAGTATCACTCAGCCCATGTGGCAGTGGACGCAAGTATAAAGTTTGTTGCGGTAAATAATGCTTAAAACCCTTGTAAAATAAGGCTTTACGAGGGTTTTTATAATTCAATATTTTGAGTAATTTTTATCAAAAAAAGGCATTTAGATACGTTTTAGATACGTTTTTTTGTAAATTCGAAACTTATTTAATCGCGATATAGTAATCTTGCGATGTAATTAAATTTTAAAAATATGTGGTATAATTTATATATAATTACTATAATTTTTAAAAATGTAAAATATATTTGATAGTAAAATAATAATAAAAAATGTATAGTTTTTTGTGAAAGGAGAAAGATTATGGATTTAGGTAAAAAAATAATTGAAATGAGAAAAAATGCAAAACTTTCACAAGAACAACTTGCAGAAAAACTAAATGTCACTAGACAAACAATATCTAATTGGGAAAATGGCAAATTTTATCCTGATATTGATGCCTTAGTTAAAATAAGTAAATGCTTTAATATTTCATTAGATGATCTATTAAGTTACGATGATAAAGTCTTGGAATATTTAAAGGATAGCACAGATGTTGTAAAAAGTAATAAGAAATTACTTTATGCAATTTTATTAAATATTTTAATTGTTATTCTGTTTATAATAGTAGGAATAACTTTAAATGAAAGTATATCAATTATAGTAATAGTGTTTACTATTTCTATTATTAGTTTTTCTTATTTATTTTATCAAATCATTAAAAAATTATAGGAGGAAATTATGAATTATATTTTATTAGCAATATTTATAGCAATATATCTTATTGGAGTAGTTGCTACAATATATCAAGTTTATAAAATAACTGTTATAGATTCAAAAGCAAGAGGAATCAAGCATCCAAAATTAATGGGATTATTAGCAACAAGTGGTAAAAGTTCGGAAGGAATTATTCTTTATCTGTTGCATAGAAGAAAATACCCAATAAAAAATATTACAAAAGAAGAACAAAATGAAATAGATAGAAGAAAGAAAATTGCATTAGTAGGAATCATATTTATGGTTGTAGGAGCAATTGGTTTTGTATTCTTTATAGTTAGAATATAAACAATAGGAAAATTAAAATATTACAGACAAATAATTTGTGAATTTTACGGCACAATGGATATATAAGATTGGAGATGTAAATTATATGTTATTGAACAAAATAGTAAGTAGTATTATTGAAATAGTTTTATTCTGTTTTATACCTTTTATTTGGTGGTTAATCACATCAAAGAAAAAGGAAAATTTCTTTAATTGGATTGGTTTTAAAAAAATTGACAATAAAAATAAAAAGTCAACGATTATAAGTGTACTTATAACATCACTATTTTTTATGATAATTTCTATTATTACCCTTTATATATTAAAAAATATTGAAACTGCAACATCTGAATTTAAAGGATTAGGTATAACTGCTTTATTACCAGCTTTAATATATTCTATCTTTAATACTTCGTTGCCTGAGGAAATATTATTTAGAGGTTTCTTATTAAAAAGACTATCAAATAAATTTGGATTTATAATTGCAAATATAATTCAAAGCATAATATTTGGATTATTACACGGAATTATGTTTTTTAATTTAGTTGGTATATTTAAAGCGGTTATTATTATTTTATTTACAGGAATTATTGCTTATGCTATGGGATATATAAATGAGAAGAAAGCTAATGGTTCTATTTTCCCTAGTTGGTCTATACACGCAATATCAAATCTATTTGCCTCTATTATAGCAATGTTTTCTATTATATAAATTATAATTTCCTGCTCGTAATATTAAGATATTGCGATACTTTAAATCGATAATTTTAGATACGTTTTTAGATACGCTCAAACTGCTATGTTAGAAAATTAGACATAACTTTATTACAATTTATGAGTAAACTATTCAACTTTTTAAGTAAGAAAGCCCACTTTAAAAGAAAAAAATTACACGGTAGTTTTAAATGGGCGACATGTGGCAGTGGACGCAAGTATAAAATGTGCCATGGTAAATAAGCCTGCAAACCCGCATAAATAAAGGGATTGTGGGCTTTTTCTTGATTACAATTTTTAGATATTTTTGCATCAAAAAAGCCGTTTAGATAAGTTTTAGATAAGTTTTTTTACCCCAATAAGCCTTAAAAATGGTTAATATGGTATAATTAATAAGGAAATTCTAAATGAAAACAAATTTTTAAAAGTTCTTTAATTAGAACTTTTTTTGTGCATATTGAATCAAAAATTTGACTTTCTATAATTAATAATATAAAATACCATTTAAGGAGAGATGATTATGTTAAATTATTTTGAACACACAATCATGTATGTTTTAGCATAGTCATACCTGGTAATAAAAAATCTATTAGCAGGTATGACAGTTTTTGTCGTGCCTGCATCCGCCAAATGGATGTGGTTACGTCTGTTTGGTTTTTTATTTGAATTAAAGGAGAAATAGATTATGATAGAAATAAGTTTAAACAATGTAAAAAAATCTTTTGGATTTAAAAATATATTAGATGGAATAAATATAGAAATTAAAACAGGTGATAGAGTGTCTATCATTGGTGAAAATGGTTGTGGAAAAACAACGGTACTTGATATTATTAATTCTATAGAAAGTATCGATAGCGGAAGCTTGGCAATAAGAAAAGGTGCTAAAATAGGTTATTTGAACCAGCAACCAGAAAATAAATATAATAATAAAGTAGTTAAAGATATAATATGTGAAGGTTTTAAAGAAATACTTGATTATGAGCAAAAACTAAAAACATATGAAGTTAAAATGGTTAATGAACCTGGAAACATAAGTGTTATTAATAAATATTTAAATATACAAGAAAAGTTTATGAATATGGGTGGATATGAAATAAATACTCTAATTGATAAGGTAACACATGGACTTAATATAAATCATTTATTGAATAGTACATTTGAAGATTTATCTGGCGGAGAGCAAAAAAGAGTTGTTTTAGCATCTATAATCGTTAAGAAACCTGATATATTACTATTAGATGAGCCAACAAATCATTTAGATATAGATACAATAGAATGGTTAGAAGATTTTTTAAATAAGTATAAGGGTACTATAGTAATAGTTTCTCATGATAGATACTTTCTTGATAGGGTAACCAATAAAACAATTCTAATAGAAAATGGCAAAACTATAGTCTTTCACTGTAACTACACTAAATTTTTAAAAGAAAATAATGATCGAATAGAACTTGAATTTAAAGAATATAAGGATCAGCAAAAATTAATAACGGCTTTAAAAAAGAAAATAAAACAATTGGAAGAATTTGGTAGATTAGCATATCCAGGTGGAGAACCATTTTATAAACGAGCTGAAAACATTAGAAAAAGATTAGAAAGACTAGAAAAAATAGATAAACCAATTATAAAAAAAGAATTACCAATCAATTTTGAAATCGATAAAAGGTCTGGTAAGGACGTTCTAACAATAACTAATTATGATTTATTTATAGAAACTAAAGAATTGATAAAAAATATTAATTTAAAAATTAATTATAAGGATAAAATATGTATTATAGGAAGTAATGGGTGTGGTAAATCCACTTTATTAAAAAGAATAATTGATAATTCATGTGAAAATATAAAGCTTGGAAGTAATGTTAAAATTGGTTATATACCTCAACAAATAAATTTTAACAGTGATTTAACTATTTTAGATTTTGCTAGAAAATATTTTGAGGGAGAAGAATCACACTTAAGAAGTGCATTAAGTAAATTTCAATTTTATGGTGAAAATGTATTTAAAAAGATATCTAAATTATCGGGTGGAGAAAAAGTTAGATTAAAATTATTTACTTTAATACAAGATCATTGTAATTTTATAATTTTAGATGAACCTACAAATCACATTGATATTTCAACAAAAGAAACTTTAGAAGAAGCACTTAAAACATATGAAGGAACAGTACTTTTCGTATCTCATGATAGATATTTTATTAACAAATTAGCGACTAAAGTATTATATATATCAGATAAACAAATTAAAGAATATTTTGGTAATTATGATTATTTTATAGAACATAAAAAATAGAAATATTATTGTAATACTATTAAATAGATGATAAAATTATTTCAGTAAACGAATGAAAACAATGTTTCCATTTTGTTTCCAAAAAATGAAATAACCATAGTAACAATAGTAACAATAATACTATATATACTAAAAGAGCATGAGCATGTGGCTCAGGGAAAAAATACAAACAATGCTGTGGTAAGTAGTAGGAAATATAAGGGTTTGTGAGGATTTTGTCCACGTAAAAATTGACCGAAAATTGCCGTTTGTCCACATTTTGTCCACGTAAATTTAAAATTGTGGACAACAGGACAAAAAGTGTTGTGAAATTTAGTACATGTTTTGTGGACAATATAAAAGATAAATGTCATCATTCGATGGCATTTTTTGTTTACCAATTTTAGAAAAGGAGAGTATAAAAATGGTAAGCGTAAGAAAACGTGGAAAGGTATATGAATACCGATTTGAAACAGCTTCAGTTGATGGCACAAGGAAATGGATTACTAAATCTGGATTTCCAACAAGACAGGATGCATTAAATCAAGGTGCATTAGATTATACAGAATATTATAAGATAGGAAGAGTTAGAAGAAATAAAGATATGTCATATTCAGATTATTTAGATTACTGGATTGATACTTATTGCAACTTTAATCTTAAATATTCAACTATTGTCACATACTTAAATATTATTAAACTTTATTTAAAACCTATGTTAGGAAGATATGCTCTATGGCAAATTGATTCTCAAATGTTACAAGAGTTTATTAATAAGATATTTGTAGAAAAGAATTTATCTAAATGGTATTTAAAAAACATTATGAAAGTAGTAAAAGGTTCGTTGAGATATGCATGTTATTCAGTTAATTTTATAAATGAAAATCCTGCTGAAAAAGTACATATTCCAAGATATGAAGTAGTATGTGGAGATCCAGCACATATATTTACTCAGGAAGAAATAGAAAAGATATTAGATAGATTTAAAGATGTTCCTTATATTTATTATTCATTTCTAACAGCATATTACACAGGAATGAGAGTATCAGAAGTATATGGATTAACTTGGGATAATATTAATTTTGAAAAAAAGACTATAACTGTTAATAAAAATATTATTAAAAAGAATAAGTATGGACTACCTAAAAGATATTGTATAAGTAAAGGACACTCTGTTGAAGTATGGAGTTATGGTACTTGTAAAAATCCTCAAAGTCAAAGAACAATATCTATAGGAGATACATTAGTCAAAGCATTAAAAGAATATAAGAAACTTCAAGAAGAAAATAAAGAATACTATGGAGAATCTTATCTAAAACATTATGAAAAAAGAATAATGAATGAATACACAAATAGACCTGAAATAAAAATAGTTGATGCTAAGGCTGAAATAAAAGTAGATCTACCTGAAGCTAAATTAGTATTTGTAAGAGCTAATGGAGATTTTAGAGGAACTGAATCACCAAGACATGCATTTAAAGTTATTAATTATGAACTTGGAATACCTTGTAGATTTCATGATTTTAGAGATACTCATGCAACTAGATTAATAGAACAAGGCGCTGATATCAAAGCAGTATCAAAAAGACTAGGACACTCAACAATAATGACTACTTATAATATATATGTAAGAGTAACAAATAAAATGGAAACTGAAACAGTTAATAAGTTTGAAGATTATGCAAATACTCTGGATTTACCTCAAGTGGAAGATATAGAATATCAAGATTAGCCATTCCCTAAATAAGGAATTGACAAATTTTAAAAAAGTGATAATATATATAACCAATGAAAGAGGTATTCTCTAGAAATGGAGGTACAGCTATGAAAAAACAATCGAAATTAATAAATCTTTATAATGAATTATTTAGAGGTGTCGGTAGTATTTAAACACTTTAATACTATTGACACCTTTTTTCGTAGTATTTAGAAGTAAGGGTGGTAAAATGATTAAAGTAAAGGATGGTAAATTACAAGCTGAATTACTAGATAATAAAGGAACATTATCTAACAAAATAATTGAACAATATGATTATATTGAACTAAAAAATGATTTTGCTGAAATAGTAGATATATTATCTACAAATATGTTAGTTCATGCTATGTATCAAGAGGCATTGAAATATGAAATAACTGAAGACTTGGAATTTAAAATTTTTATTGACGAAAATGTTAAAGATTATACAATGACCTATGATTTTGCTACTAATTACTCATATTTTTCAAAAACAAATACTGGCATAATTACATTAGATAGAAAAAACTATGATAAATCTATAGAAATGTGCATGATTCTTTTAAAAAAAGTAAAAGCCTCATATGATAAATTAAATGAAGTAGAAAAGTTTATAATTAAATCATTAGAATTTGATAATCCACCTGAAACAGATGAAGAATTAATGGATAGATTAATGACATATAAAAATGGTTATTATTTATCAAAGAAAAGTGCATATATTAAAATGGCATTACAATTGAATATTAAAAATGTTATAAAAAGAGAGAGAACAGATATAATAAAACAAGCAATGGCAGATGCTTGTATTGTTACAATTTCTGATAATAAATAATAATCGGAAATTAGTAATTTTACGATGTATTAAACTTATGTAAAAGTATGATATAATGTTTAATAGAGGAGTTGATTAAAATGAAAAAGATAAGTAAAAGTGTATTAATATTTTTAATAGTAATGGCTATATTATCATTTACAAATTTATTAAATATTAAAATTGACGGAGATGTATTAAAACTATCAGGTATTTCTGTTATAGTTGGAGTAATTGCTTATTTTGTTACTAGAAAAGCAAATAAGAATAAAGATGAAGGTTTAAATATAAAAACAATATTTAAAGATTTTAAAGAACATCCAAAGGCAATAGTGTTTGCTATATTACCTTTTATAACATGTATATTATCTACGGTAATTGCAAATAAGTTTCTACCAGAATTTAATGAACATGTAAATAATAGAGCAAGTTTTGCTATATCAGAAGATTTAATAAAAACAATATTGCTTATGGCAGTTCTAACATTAGGTGAGGAAATTGCATGGAGAGGATTTTTCCAAAAACAAACAACTAAAATAATTAAATTTATCCCATCAATTATTTTAACTTCTTTATTGTTTGCATTAGGACATTATAGTTCAGGAAGTTTTATAGTAGTAGCATATGATTTATTATTTGTATTTATAGATTCATCATTATTTGGTTTAGTGTTTAAAGAAACGGATAATGCATGGTGTAGTTGGATACCACATTTCTTAGCTGATATTCTAGGGGTACTATTAATAATCTAAAATGTTCGGAAGATTAAGATATACAGAGCGGATGATAATACGTTTTTGTATGGTATAATATAAAGTGTAAGACAAATAGTAATTTGTAAAGGAGGTATTTATGGGAATAGAACATTCACAAAACTTTTTGCATAGCAAAAAACTTGTTTCGGAGTTGCTTGATAAGACTAATCTTAATGATGATGATACAGTTATTGAAATAGGTCCCGGTAAAGGAATTATAACAGAGGAATTATCTAAAAAATGCAAACGAATTATAGCGATTGAATATGATAATAAATTATCTGCTTCGTTGAAGGAAACTTTTTCGGAGGATTCAAAGATAAAAATTATCGAACAAGATTTTCTTAAATATAAGTTGCCAAATAGCGGAGAATATAAAATTTGTGCGAATATTCCCTTTAATCTTACAGCTGATATAATGAAAAAAGTACTTGAATTTGAAAATCCGCCAACTGATATATATTTTATAATGCAATATGAAGCGTTTTTGAAGTACGCAGGTCACCCTTATTATAGTGAAAGCATGCGTTCTCTTTTATATAAACCTTGGTATTTTTCAGAATTAATCCATGAATTTAAGCCAACGGACTTTCGTCCTGCACCCAATGCGAGAATATGTTTTGTTCATTTTCACAAGCGAGATAATCCAAAGGTAGCAGACAGCAAAGATTATAAAAATTTTCTATCATATGTTTTTGCAGCTCCAGGCAACACTTTTAAGGAAAAAACCAAGAAACTATTTACTTACGAGCAGCAGAAACGCATTTGTAAACAAATAAAAATTTTGATAAATTCATCTATTTCTGAAATTTCCTATGAAGGGTGGATTGCTTTATATGATGTATTCGTAAGGTTTGTTTCGGACGAAAAGAAAGAAATCATCAAAGGAGCTGAACAATCCCTAAAAAACCAACAAAACAAGTTGCAAAAAGCACACCGAAATCGTAATCATGGTTATTGGAAATTTGAAGCTAAGCGCCAAAAAAAATTAAAATTTGAAAATGGAAAATAAGAATTTTATCAGTAGCTATATTTCAAATTTCTATATTATTAGCAATAGTGTAAACAAAAAAGTTGA
>JAGAWU010000037.1 GCA_017941235.1 Bacilli bacterium
TAATAAATAAGAAAATATAATCAAAAAAATATATAATATTTATAATTAAAAACAAAAATGATTTCAGGAAAATTAAAATCAGCCACCTCAATAGATATTATTTCCCAAATTAAAAACTATATAATAAGCAATTATGATGCTGCTAGTTTTACACCTTCTGTTGAGAAATTTTTAGGAGAAGTCCAACAGAATCGTAATGTTATTTCAGATCTTGGAGAAACTAAACAAAATTTAGACAGTTTAAAATCAAATAGACAAATCTGTATTCATTATTTAACCCAACTTAATTTATTAAAATCAAAAATGTCCTTTGGAAAAGAAAAAATAGCAGTTCATTTAGGATTCGTATGGAAAGATACACTTAAAAACAGTAATTACAATTCTATGAATATCAATTTTGAAATATATAATGTCATGTTCAATTTAGCTACTATATATTTAAATATAGCCCGTATGGAAAGTGTTGAAGCAGGTAATGATGATTCCCGTCTCAAAGAAGCTATTAAATCTTATCAATATGCAGCAGGATTTTTCGATAGAATTAAAAACGAAGCTCCAAATTCAATTCCAGAAAAAGAAATTCCAAACGATTTAAAACCTAATTATATGACTTATTGCTCTTGTTTATGTATTGCTTATGCTCAAAAAAATTTAATTACAGTTGCTGAAAATAAAAAAACTAGTCCTAGTTTATTAGCTCAATTATGTAAAGGAGTAGAAGATATGTATAAAAACGCCCAATTAATTGCCAAAGAAAAACCACTCTGCAAATTATTAGGAGATCAATATTTATATTATATAAATAATAGAGTTAATTATCATGAAGCTTTGACATTTGCTAAATTAAGAGATGAAGCCCTTGCTAATTTTAATAAAAAAGGAGAGGGATATGGTGCATGTATTACTTATCAAGGAGCTGTATGTCAATGCCTTATGAATAATGAAAAAGAATTAAAAAAAATTAAATTCCCTTTACCTAAAGATGCGTTAATCTTAGCCAAAGAACAACAAAATGGTGCAGATATGTTAGAAAAAAATAAAGTTTATAGAAATCCTTGTCCTGAATTACAAAATTTACCAAAAGCTTTACAAAAAATTATGGCAAATCCTGCAATCCCACCAGAATTTAAAGATAATGTTGAAGATAGTAGGGAATTAGATGCTTTAATTCCAAGAGAAGTTAGACAAATGATAGAGCAATATAAATCAAAAATGATGGATTTTATTGCACAAAATCTAAATCAATACGAAAATGAAGATACTGTTACTCAATTTTTAAATTCTTTAGGATTACCTGCTTCTCTTGAAACAGTACTTAGTTCTAGTAGTATTAGTGATTCACTTTGGAGAAATATTGCTGATGTTCAATGTAAAGGAGGTACTATGTATTTAAATAATATGATGGGAGCTTTACAAAAAATGCCAGGAGAAATTAAAAATAGAATTGAACAATCTACAAGTTTATTAAAAAATGAAGATGCTGAAGATCAAAAATTAAGAGCTCAATATGGTACCAAATGGAATAGAAGACAAAGTTCTGATTTAAATGGAAATTATATGCAAACTTTAGAAGATTATAAAGGAAAATTAACTCAAGCAATGGGATGTGATCAAAATACAATAAATGATATACAAAATAATTTAAAATATTTTGAATTATTATCAATGCCAAGAGAAGCCCTTGATCAAAAAATTCCCCATAGAATTGATCCTAATTCAATAAGACAATGCCAAGAAGCTATGGATTTAAGAAAGGAAATGGATAATTTGGATGTTGAAAAAAATAAAGCTATGGAAATTATTTCAAGAATTTTTAATTCTTTAAATGATGATAATGTAGCTGCTCAATTTATTCAAGTTATACAAAAAAAAACAACAGAAAATAATATTTTGGATCAAAATAAAGGACAATATATGAACATGTTTAATGAATTAGGTCAAGTAAGCAATAATATTAAAAATATTAAAGCAAATGTTCAAAATAAAAATGAAATTTTCTTAAGAGTTAGAAATGATAAATTCAAGCCAGATCCTGCTAATGAACAATTCTTTAGAGATTTAGATAATTATGTTCAATTATTTAGAACTAAAGAAAATCAATTACAACAAGGACTTAATTTCTATAAAAAATTCGACCAAAAAATGAATGAATTAAACAGAAATATTACTGATTTCTTAATGGCTAGAGATATGGACAAAAATGAACTTATTAGATATATTTCAGTTGGAGGAAGTGGACAAGGAGCTGGTGGATATCAAGAAAATAAAGATTATGATCAAGATAGAGGATTTAATGGATTTTGGGACTTTACCAAGAGTGCGGTTAATACAGTAGCAGGGTTTGTAGCACAAAACATGAATCAAAATCAACAACAAGGACAATATAATCAATATAATAATACAAATGGAAATCAAAATAGACCACCTAGTTATATTCCTCCATCTCCACAATTTAATAATAATAATAATTATCCTCCAAATCAAGGTGGATATGGACAAAATCAAGGAGGATATGGAGGATATAATCAAAATCAAGGTGGATATGGTCAAAATCAAGGTGGATATGGTCAAAATCAAGGAGGATATGGACAAAATCAAGGAGGATATGGAGGATATGGTCAAAATAACTATAATAAAGGTGGTTATAATCCAGGAAGTTTTTATGCACAAAACAAATAAAATAAATTAAAATATATCAATCAAATTTTAAATAAAAAGGTATATAAAAGTTAATTACTTTAAAAAAATTGAAATATATTAAATTTTATTTCAAAATCCTTATTAAACTTATATTAAAATTATTTTATAATAATTATTTAATTAATTTATTATTTTTTTATATAATAATAATTTGATGACAAAAA
>JAGAWU010000038.1 GCA_017941235.1 Bacilli bacterium
ATTAATAAATTTTCTAATTGAATAAATAATTTTTTTTTATTTAAATAATATTAAATAGAAATAATCCCTTTAAATAATTATATTCGAAAATTAAGCATTTTTAGAGTAGAGAAGATTTTCATCTTTTTCATCTTTTTGCTGATCTGCAGCAAAAGAAATTGTATTAACTTTTTCTTCCAAACCTTCATACTTCTTTTTATTCCAAAAAATAATTACAACTAAAATTATTATTATAACTAATAAAAGACTTCCTATTACACTTACAACTACTATTAAAGTATTACTCTTAGAATTAGAAGATCCTTGATTAGAAGGATTAGAACCATTTCTTCTCATCAATTTTGATATATCAAATATATCATAAGATAAATAGTCAACTCTTTCTTGATTTTTAATTTGTGCAATTACTTGAGCATAATCAAATGGACGATTAAGATCTGTAATTGTGAAGTTAAAAATATTATTTACAGGTTTTGGGTTATAATATTCTTTTACTGCTTGCATTTCATTTTGAGTAGCGATAAATGGTTTAGTTGGATTTTTTTTTATTCTATCTGGTTTAGAAGCGAACTTAATTATATAATTAATATCATATTTTTCATAATCAGTAACTGGGGTAAATTCTATAGAAAAGTTTGCTCTCTCTCTATGTGAACCTATTCTATTAATTTTAATAGTTGTATTTTTAATAGAATAAAGCAAACCATTGTCATTGGAATGAGAATATTGGAACATGAAATACTCATGACCTCTATTTTTTTCATTCTTTCTTTTAATAATTAAATCATAATGACGTTTATTTGGTTCATTTTCAATTGAATAATATAATTTACCATATTTATTTTCAACAAGTTTTAATTCATTACTTGTTCCTTCTATTTTTATTGAAAGGGCATCTTCTAAGCAAGAAAATTGTATATTCATATTTTTATATCTATTATGAACTCTTAATCTATATTTTCTTTCTGTTTCATTTCTTCCTAAATATCCAAATTGATATGATAACTCAGATACGGTAACTTGTGCACCACTTTTTATAGAACCCATTTCTAAGCCTATTCTTTTATATCTTCTTGTTCTTCTGAAAAATTCTCTTTTTTCTAATTTTAAAATTAAATATGGTCTATCATAATCATTTAATCTATTGAAACGAATGAGTCTTTTATGAATCCTAATTAATCCAGTTCTTAAAGAATTATCATAAATTCCATTAGCAGCTATATTTGAAGTCATAGCTAATTCAGGGTTTGATTTCATATCTAAAACTGTTTTTTCCTTAACTATAAAAGCACTAATTTCAAATGGACTTTGTTCATAAAATGTTAAATTCCTTCTTTGATAATGCTCAAGAATATTAAATGAAAAAATGATATCATAATATTCATCTTCTGATTTTAAATCAGCTGTATTTAGGGGTGCATAATAATATATTGGAAGATCAAGATCATTATAAATATAATTAACAGATCTATCTAAAGTTAATTTATCAAAATTTCTTTGATCACTCCTAGAATCATAGTTTACATAAAAGAAAAATCCTTTATCATGACTTGATGGATTAGGAGTTGCAATAACTAATTTATTCTCAGTATCAAATAATTTAGATGTTATAGATAATCTATCATCTCTTCCTCTTAAATAATATTTATTATTTTCATCTGATGCCCAATAAATTTCTGCTTTTCCCCCAATACATCTTAAATTAACCATTACAATTTTAGTAGATTCAGATTGGAAATCTAAAGTGAATTTTTCGTTATTAGGGACCATAAATAATTGAGAAGTACTTGGATTAGCAGAAACTTCACTATTATAAATATATAAAGATGACATTAATTCAACTACAGTTTCTATAGTAGTTTCAACGGAAACTAAGAAATAGCTACCTTTTGTTAATCCTTCTTGAATATATAAAAGGTCTAATTTTAATTCCCTACTTTTAAATTGGGCATTGCTTTCATTTGGAATCAAATCTTTAATATTAGTATTCATTTCATAGTCCTTTTGCGTAATATAATTTCCATAAATAGTAAAGAATGCTGATTTAGTTTGAACACTAGGATAAACAATTAAGTGATTATTTTTACTAATATAATCATATTCGATTGCATAAACACATCTATATTTATCTCCATTTGATATTTTTTTAGTTTTACATAAAGCCTTTTGATCAGAATTAACTCTATAAATATCATTTTCATTTCCATTTTCTAGACGAACAATAAAAGCATAAGGAGTTGTATCTATAGAATCAGTATTATTTGCCCATACTCCTATAGTTAAAGCTATACCCCTTAGAGATTTTTTTCCTTCTGTTTTTGCTAATATTTCATTTTTTGATATATGATATATTGTATCTTTTCCAATTGGCTTAAATGGAAAATGAGCTTTTGAAATTGTTGGTCTTTCTTCTCCTACATTTATAAATATTCCACCTGAATCACTCTGAAAATCAATAACAACTTCTTCAGCATCTGAAGTAAGAAAGACTTGATAAATTTCATATATATTATCAGAACTATCTATAATATCAATAGTACCAATAATAAATTCATCTATAGATGCAGTTATTATAGGTATAGACTTAGATAATACATGAGGATTTGGTACAACATTTATAGTAAATGGATAATATTTTTTGAAATCAGGATCTTCATTTTTATCATCTGAAAAAACATTAATTAATAAATAGCATCCAAACTCACATTTTTTGCCAGTAGTATCAAAATATATTTTTTTTCTATAAGGATTCATTGTCAAATATTGATCATTAGAAGGTAGAGTATATTTTCCCCTCCAATTTGCTCCTATTTCTGCCTCTTGTTTTTCTTCAACTATTCTTGCATATATTTTTCCACTTCCTCTTAAGAAATTTATATATATATAACCGGATTGTGCAATACCTAAATCTGTATAATAATATTGAGATATATCATTTTGAAGATAATCATTTTTCATAAGACTTTTTGGTAAATATGTAACAGTTTTACTTGGTACTGATTTGATTGATAATTCGAGAACAGGATTTTTTTCTTCTTTTAGTTGTTCTAAAGTGATATCAATTTGTATATAACAAGGTCTACTTCTATCACGGCATCTATCTTTCCATTCAGTTGAACTTAAAAATACAACGTCATTTGCTATAATTGTTTCTTCAGTTTCTCTTTTTTTATTTTCATAATAAAGTTTAATTTTATATTGAGCTGTATGCTTAAGATCAAATAAAAGTAAAAGATCATATTCAAAATCAACATGAACATATCCATAAGAAACATGATTTAATTTTTCTCCAAACATGACTCGTTGAGGAGTATTATCAGGAAGAATAATATCTCTAAGATTATTTAAATGTTTTGTATTTATTTCAACAGCAGATGCATAAATTTGGCATAAAGTTCCAGCAAAAAATGTTCCCTCAGTTTCAGTTACATTTATTCTATATTCAAAAGTTTCAGCATATCTTGGATCTGACCTTTCAACAAAATCATGTGAAAAACGGTCAAATTTTTTTGCTTCTTGATATGTAGGGTTATTATCTGAATCTCTATATACTTGTCCTACCTCAATTTTGCAATTTAATGAATAGAAATTAAACATCATAGCAAGATCATCAATAGCTTTTTCATTATGGAATGTTACAACTTTATTGGCTATATCATATATATCCCTTTTTGAAGGATCAATTGTAACTAGATAAGGAATTCCTGATTGTAATTCATTTGTAATTAATGAATCAAATTCAACTTCTTCATCTCTACCAATATTAAAAAGAACTACATAATAAGTTTTTGATAATCCTTTTACTTTAAAAGTTAATTCTTCAACTTTATTATAAGGAATCCCTTTAACACTTATATATATTTTATTAATAGCTTTTCGTATATTATATTGGAGGCTAGATGGAAATTCTGGAATTACTTCAACATCTCCGACAAAAGTCATTACATCAATTAATACTTTTTGAGCATTATTTTCCCCTGTTAATTTTATTTTAAATCTATATTCTTCATCTTCTAAAGAATATTGAGAGAAATAAACATCTTCAATAAGTTGAATTGATTCTTCATTTTTCTTTATCATAGTATTATATCCACAAAAAATATCAAAGTCTTCTTCACCTTCTATATCCTTGCATTCAACAACTAATAAAGTTTGTGTTTTGCTAATAGGAGAAATATCACCATGAAGATCTTCTACCAGATTTAAAGAGCTAAATCTATTTATAGTTTTTGGAGAAGTTCCCTTTTCTAAAGTTTGATCATCAAGAGAACAAAGTGGATAATTATCACATTTAACTACAGTCATTGCTGGAAAACCAAATAATTCCATCATATAATAATTTACTTGTTGAGTTGGTCCTGTTTGTTGAGGACTATTGTGAGCAATAAAAGCGTTTTTTAAAAGTCTACTTCCTATTCTAGAATAAAATACTCCATTAATTTGTGGTTCATATATATGAAGTTTTTTTTCATTTGTTCCTGCTGAAGTAAATTGATAAGTGTATACAACTTCTTGGAGTTCAGTATATTGTGGGAAAAATATTTCAGAAGGTATATTCACACATATTCTTACCTCTTTTAATTCCGATGAATAAACAGAATGATGCATAATTCCCTGAGAAAACAAATCACTTTCTACTACTTCACTATTTGAAGTTCTTGTTCCATTCACATATATACTATAAGAGCAAGCAATTTTACTAAATATAGTACCAGAACCATGAACAACAGTAGGAGTTTCATCATAATTATTTCTCAATTCAAGTGAATAGCAAACTTTTTCTAAATCTCCTTTTTTTAAATATCCTGTGATAGTATATTCATCAACATAAATATTTGAATTTGGTTGATAATATACATCTTCACCAGCGGGTAAATTAAATATATTTTTTGTATATCCTATAAAACCAACATTAATATAATCTCCAACTGAACCAGTTACTTTGAAAACAACATCTGTCATAGTTTGTTTAACTATATAATAATTTTCTTTATCGTTTTTTATTTTTTCATCCGCTTTAAGATCTGTCTGAATTTCTAATTGTCCTCTAGCCCAAACATTAGATATTGAAGAATAAGAATTTAAAACAAATTCCATCACTCTGTTATCATCAGTTATATAGTAACTTATTGGCTCACCATCATTTAAAGGTATTTTATCAAAATCTTTAATTTTAATTGCTCCAGAGCATGAATCATAGTCAGAACATTCTAACTCTAAGAAAATTTGTTGATTTGTAATTTGTTTTTTGGAAATGTATAATTTAGAAACACCATTAAAACATTGGGACAATTGAATTCTTTTTACTTTCATTTGAGCCGCATAAGCAGAGAGGACATAATTATTTTTTGCGCTTTCTCCGTTGACTTGAACTAATATATACTTTTTAGTATATTCATCTACTAATAATCTATAGTCTTGTTGACCATTAATATTAAACGATTTTTCATCATTGACGTTGAGATCTAAAACTGTAGTATTAACAAGGCAGAATAAAGCCTGAAGTAAAAAGACCAAATGAATTAGTTTGATTTTGTAAGAAAATGATTTCATTTTAATATGATTAATTTTGGATAAATCATTTTTATATATTTAAAAATAAATTATATTATTTTTTTTATTTTATTATAAAATTTTTATATTTTAAA
>JAGAWU010000039.1 GCA_017941235.1 Bacilli bacterium
AAAGATAATCACCAGTGTACTACTCAATATAGATGTTATCATGATTTAAAGCCGCAAAAAGTTATCAAAATTAGTTATAAAGATTTTGAAGAATTTTTTAATAGAGAAAATAAGTCTAAAAAGATGTAGAAAAGGAGTTGATCCAAATGAATGAAAATAAAACTAATATAAACTGGTTGGTGTTTATTTAGTCTAGCCATTCATTAAACTCCTATAAAATAAGGAAAAACTAAGTATTTAGTAATTACATTTTTTAATAAATAATTACTAAAAAGTATTAAAAATATATAAAAAAACGCCAAAAATAGCATAGCATTTGATACTTGGTATTGACGGTTAAACTTTTATAAAAAGAGGTGGGTATTATGCATGATAAAATATATATAATAGGTCCAGTTGGAAGCGGTAAAACTACTTTTGCAACTAAGTTATCAGAAATGTATAATATTAAGTATTATGAGCTAGATAAAGTGTCATGGGATGATGATCATGGGAATATTAAAAGAACTGATGAGGAAGCACAGAAAATATTTAAAGACATTTTGAATAATAAAAAATGGATAATTGAAGATGTTGGCAGAGAAAAATTTAAACAAGGTAGAGTTGATGCAGATATTATTTACTATATAAAACTTTCAAGAGTGAAATCTTATTATAGAGTTACTAAAAGATGGATTAAACAAAGATTAGGAAAAGAAAGATATAATCACCCACCAGTGTTTAGTCAATGGTTATATTATATTTCTACTGTTAATTCATATTATAAAAAAGAAAAGGCTAAGTTAAAAAGCTTAGAAAAATTTAAAGATAAATTAAAAATAGTGAATAATAAAGAAATAAATAGAATTTTAAAAAAAGGAGTTAATCCAAATGAATGAAAATAAAACTAATATAAACTGGTTGGTGTTGATTTAGTCTAACTATTTATGAAACTCCTATAAAATAAGGAAAAACTAATATTTAGTAATTACATTTTTTAATAAATAATTACTAAAATGTATTAAAAATATATAAAAAATCGTTAAAAATAGCATAGTATTTGATACTTGGTATTGACGGTTAACCTAATATAAAAGAGGTGAATTATGAAACTATTTAAAGATTGGACAAACTTTGAAAAAGTATTGTTGTTTGGAAGTATAATAATAGTTAGTTTTGTTGGTATATGTTTTAAATCTGATTTGTTAACAATATCTTGTTCAATAGTTGGTATTATTACAGCATTATTGTTAGCTAAAGGAAAGAATTTAGGGCAAGTATTTGGTTTATTAATAACAATACTTTATTCAATAGTTTCATTTAAAAATAAATACTATGGTGAAGTTTTAATATATACTTTATTAATGTTACCAATGTATGTTATAGGAATAATAACTTGGATAAATCATAAAAATGAAAAAACAAATTCAGTTGAAATAAATTCTATAAAAAAGAAAGAATGGATTATAGTATCATTTATATTTGCTTTGATATTTGCTGGAATATATTATTTATTAAAAGCTTTTAACACTAGTGAACTTGTTGTGTCAACAATATCAGTGCTAGCTAGTTTATTTGCAGTATATTTACAAATAAGAAGAAGTAAATATAGTTTTAGTTTTTATATAGTAAATGATATAATACTAATGTTTTTATGGGGAATCCCTGTAGTGCGTGGTAGTTTTATATTATTTCCAATGTTGCTTAATCCTACAATAAATCTTATAAACGATACATATGGATTTTATAATTGGAAAAAAACAGAAAAAATCCAAAAGAATTAAAGGAGTTGATCCAAATGAATGAAAATAAAACTAATATAAATTGGTTGAGAACAATTTAGTCAAGACCAACTCCAAAACCTTATAAAATGTGGAAAAAGTAAAAAACAGATCTTGCATGTTTTGTATAAAAATATGCTAAAGTTGGTAAAAATTATTAAAAAACAAGTGATTTTAAGTAAAAATTGCTTAGGAATTGATATGGTGAGAACAGCTAGTCAAGACCAAGTGAAAGGAGATGATAAAAATGGCAAAAGATTTAATTATCAGAAATAGTACAGAAGAATTTATAACATTTAAACTTCAAGAGAAAGATAAAGGCATTCAAGTCAGATATGAAAATGAAACTTTATGGATGACGCAAAAAGCTATGGCAGAATTATTTGATGTAGAACAGCCCGCAATAGCAAAACATCTCATAAATATATATAAAGAAAATGAATTGGACAAAGTTTCAACTTATTCCAAAATGGAATTAGTTCAAAAAGAAGGAACTAGAAATGTTAAAAGGAATGTTGAATTTTATAATTTAGATGCAATAATATCTGTTGGCTATAGAGTAAATTCAATAAGAGCGACACAATTTAGAAGATGGGCTACTAACATTTTAAAAACTTTTACTATTCAAGGTTATGTTTTAGATAAAGAGAGAATGAAAAATGGCTCGTTTATCGATAAAGATTATTTTGAAAAATTGTTAGAAGAAATAAGAGAAATTAGATTATCTGAAAGAAGATTTTATCAAAAGGTAACCGATATTTATGCAACTAGCATAGATTATAATCCAAAATCTCCAATATCAATTAATTTCTTTAAAAAAGTACAAAACAAAATGCATTATGCAGTATCTAAGCAAACTGCTGCTGAAATAATTTATGATAGAGCAAATTCAGAAAAAGAACATATGGGATTAACTTCATGGAAAAATTCTCCTAATGGAAAGATAATGGAATCCGATGTCATAATTGCAAAAAATTATTTATCTAACGATGAAATAAAAGATTTGGAGGGTATTGTTAGTGCATTTTTGGAATTTGCAGAAAATAGAGCAAGAAGGCATATCCCAATGACAATGGAAGATTGGGCAACAAGAATAGATAAATTTTTATTAGCAGACGACAGAGATATATTAAAAGATGCGGGAAAAATTTCTCATGAGATAGCATGTGATAAAGCGTTAACTGAGTTTGAAAAATATAGAGTAAAACAAGATAAATTATATAAATCTGATTTCGATTTGTTAATGGAAGAAAGTGAAAAAATATGAAAATAAAATCATTATATATATGTGTTGATGATATGCAAAGAGCCATTAAATTCTATACAAAATTCTTTGAGAAAAGTCCTATAAAAAATGATTCTGTATATAGTGTTTTCGATATAGATGGTTTTAGATTTGGACTATTTGCCTATAAAGAAATGAATGAAGTTCATACTTTTGGAAGTAATTGTTTACCTAGTATAGAAGTAGATAATATAGAGATATTAAAAAGAAAAACAAAAAATTTAGAAATATGTTTTCCTTTAACTAAAATAGAAAAAAATTATGTAGTAGAATTCATTGATAGTGAAGGAAATCATATAGAATTAACGGCCCCTATAAAAGGAAGTGATTAAAATGAATAATGAAAAAATTCTTAACAATACCGTAATCAACTGTTCGATAGGAAATTAGGCAACATTTTTCGAAAACTCCCATAAAATAAAGGTAAAACAGCTATCGAGTAATTACATTTTTTTAATAAAATTTGTAAAAAATAGCAAAAAATACCCAAAAATACCTCAAAAATGGCATAGCATTTAAGGGGTGGTGTTCGGACGTAACACTTTAAAAAAGTAATTAATATCAGATAGTTTTATCTGATTTTTTTTATGCAAAAATTTAGGAGGGTTTATGAAAGAAGAAGTTGTTGAATTGAATGTCAAAGATATTTGTGATTTTCCTAAACATCCATTTAAGATAAATAACGATTTAAATTATGAAGAGTTAAAAAATAGTATTATCGAAAGTGGAGTATTAGTTCCTACAATAGTAAGAAAAAAAGAAGATGGAAAATACGAAATGCTATCTGGACATAGAAGAAAGAAAATTTGTGAAGAACAAGGAATTAAAAAAATTCCATGTATAGTTAAAGATATATCAGATGAAGAAGCTATTATATTAATGGTAGATTCTAATCTTCAAAGAGATAAGATATTACCTAGTGAAAAAGCAATGGCTTATAAAATGAAATATGATGCAATGAAATCTATGACACCATCGGTGTCAAACAAAAGGAAAGATGAAATATTAGGTGAACAAGTTGGAGAAAGTAGAGAGCAAATAAGAAGGTATATTAGATTAAATAATTTAATTCCAGAGTTATTACAGTTAGTAGATGATACTGTATTAAAAGACAAGAGGTCAGCTCTTACAATGGGATTAAGACCAGCTGTAGAATTATCTTATTTATCTAAAGATGATCAAGAACTTGTTTACGAAGAAATAACATATGAAGATTTAACTCCAAGTCATGTTCAAGCAAAGAGAATAAGAGAACTTGGTGAGAAAGGTGAATTAGACTCAGATATACTTGAGTCTATTTTTTTGGAACAAAAACCAAATCAAGCTAAAAGATTATCTTTTAACGAAGAGAGAATACGAAAAGTATTACCTAAAGATATTAAGGATTATAAGATCGAAGATTTTATAATAAAAGCAATTGAGAGTTATTCTAAGACACTCTCCAATGAAAGGGGTGATTCATATGATTTAGATATTTAGCACCCTACAATAATTATTTAATTTCTGATAGGATTTATGTAAGAGGTGAAGAAGAATGAAAAAAGTTATTATTAGCTTAATCATTTTATTTCTTATTGCTTCAGGATTCTTAACTTATAAATTTATATTTATGAGAAATAAAGATGAAAAAGAGCCAGTAGTTGAATCTACAGTTATTGAATCTAAAATTGATTCAAAAGAAATGGAGGAAGAAGAAAATGAACCTATTACAGAAACTATTGAAAATGATAATGATATTGTTAAAGACAACAGCATTAATGACAATAATGCTAGTTCGAACAATATGGAGAGCAATACTGTTCGTAACTCTAATGTCGTAAAAGAAAATACAACAACTAATAATGTTAAAAAGGAAGAACCTAAACAGGAATCAGCACCAGTACAACAACCAGTAGTACAACCTGAACCAGAACCATCAAAACATGAACCAACAGCATGGGAAAGTTTAGGAATAAGTGAATATGATTATTATCATTCACCAATGTGGAGTTGGGCTAGAGTAGATTATAAAATAGAAGATTATGGATCATTTGATGCTACACATCAAGCTTGTATTGATGCTGGATATCAATTAGAAGACATAATTAGTTTTTCATGTACAAACATTAATAGTTATTCGGGTGCTTATTTAGGAGATATGCTCAGAGTAAAAAAATAATGAAAGGAAAAACAATATGAAATCAAAATTAATTAAGTGTGCTATGATGAGCATGCTTTTTTTATTGTCAATTTTAAATATTACAACAGTACATGCTGAAAAATATACTGGACAAGCTATATGGCCTAGTGAATATATCAGCAATATTTATATTAAAAAAGTAAAACCAGATGGTTATACAAAGTATCAACAAGCAAGATTTATTAGAAGAAGTGAAGATAATAAATTTGTTTATTGTTTACAACCATATACAGATATTGATAATAATTTACCTTATTATGATGTAATAAGAGAGGATTATGAAAGAGTTTTAGGTTTTAGTGAAGAACAATGGGAAAGAATATCTTTACTAGCTTATTATGGATATCAATATGACCAAAATGGATATAATCATAATGATCAAAAATGGTATGTTATTACTCAAGTTATGATTTGGAGAACAACAAATCCTGAATCTCAAATATTTTTTACAGATACTCTAAATGGAAATAGAATATCTAAGTTTGATAGTGAAATAGCAGAACTTGAAAGTTTAGTAGCAAATCATTATAAAAGACCACAATTACAAAGTGGATTAGTTGTTCCTATTGGAAGTACAATTGAAGTTAATGATAGTAATAATGTGTTAAGTAATTATAAAGTTACTTCTACAGATAAAGCGTCAGCTTCAATTAATGGAAATACTTTATCAGTAACTGCAAATAGTATTGGTGAAGGATCTATTACTTTTGAAAAGAAAGCAACTAAATATGAAATACCACCAATAGTATATTTTAGTGATCATTCACAAAATGTATTTAGAGTTGGTAACTTTGACCCAGTAGTAAGTAAATTTACTTTAAAGGTTATAGGTGGAAAAGTTACACCTAAGAAAGTTGATGTTGAAACAAGAACAAATACACCTCAAGGTGAAGCTAAATTAGGTGGAGCAGTATATGGAATTTATAAAGTAGATGGAACTAGAATAGGTTCTGTAACTACTAAAGATGATGGAACTAATACTTCAGATTATTTACCAGAACTTGGTAGATTCTATTTATTAGAAGAACAACCATCAGAAGGATATTTATTAGATAGTAATAAATATTATTTTGAAATAACTGAGGATAATTTAAATCCTACAGTACAAGTATTTGAACAAGTAATTAAATTAGATTTTGAATTTACTAAAGTATATGCTAGTGCTGAAACTCAAATAATGGAACCAGAAGTAGGTATTAAATTTGGAATCTATAATAATAAAAATGAACTTGTTGAAGAAGTAACTACTGATTCACAAGGAGTATTTAGATTTACTTTACCTTATGGAACTTATACTGTTAAGCAATTAACAACAACTAAAGGTCATGAAAAAATTGATGATTTTACTGTTGAAGTAAAAACTACAGGAGAAGTAGTTAAGAAAGTTATTTCAAATGCTCCAATTACTGCTAAGTTAAGAGTTGTTAAAATCGATTCTGAAACTAAAGAAGTAATAAAGAGAAGTAATATTAAATTTAAAATATTTGATGTTACAAAAAATGAATATGTATGTCAAACAATTACATATCCAAATAAAGAAACTATCTGTGTATGGGAAACAGACAAAGATGGTGAATTTACAACAGCTTATCCATTAATGACTGGTACTTATAGACTTGAAGAAGTTGATCAAGTAATTGATGGTTATTTATGGAATAGTCAATCACATGAATTTAGTATTGATGAAGATTCAAAATTAAGAACTGATTCAGAGTATGGAATAATATTTGATACTGATTTTGAAAACACTAGAGTAAAAGGTGAAATTAAAATTGAAAAAACTGGAGAAGTTGCTGAACTTACCGAAAATGGATTTGAATTTAAGAATCAACCATTAGAAGGAGTTAAATTTGGATTATATGCTTTAGATGATATTACATGGAATGATAAAACAATTTATTCAAAAGATTCTTTAGTATCTGAAAAAATTACTGATAGTGAAGGTAAAATTGTATTTGATGAATTATATCTTGGCAAGTATTATGTAAAAGAAATTGAAACATTAGATAATTATGTTTTAGATGAAAATACATATGAAGCTGAATTAGTATATAAAGATCAATATACACCAACTATCTTCTATTCAGAAGCTATCTTAAATGTATTAAAAACTGGTAAATTAGAATTTACCAAAACTGATATATCTGAATCTAAAACTCTTCCAAATACATTAATCGAAATCTATACAGAGGATGATGAACTAGTATTTAGTGGAAGAACTGATGAAGAAGGTAAAATTGTTATAGAAAGACTTCCTCAAGGAAAGTATTATATTCTTGAAAAGGAAGCACCAGAAGGTTATAAACTTAATGAAGAAAAAATGCCATTTGAAATAAAAGAAAATGGTGAAGTAGTTAAATCAACTATGAAAGATGAAGACATAACTGGAACACTTGAATTCACTAAATTAGATTTTTCAAATGATAATCCACTTCCAAACACTTTAATAGAAATATATAATGCTGATACAGATGAATTAGTATTCTCTGGAAGAACTGATGATAATGGAACTATTACTATAGAAAAATTAAAATATGGTAAATACTACATTTTAGAGAAAGAAGCACCAGAAGGATATGAATTAAATCCTGAAAGAATGTATTTTGAAATTAAGGAAGATGGAGAAATAGTTAAATCTATAATGAAGGATAAACAAATAGTTAAAGTACCTAATACTGAAGCTAATGATTATAAAGAATTATTATTTAGTGGAATTACTTTACTAGTTTGTGGAGCAGGTGTAATTATTTATGGAATCAAAAATAAAAAGAAAAAATAAGAGCTGGTTAATAATAATCGGCTCTTTAATCTTTCTTAGTGGTATTGGATTAATAACATATGATTATCTATCTAATAAAAAGATAGATGAAAAAGAAACTGAATTATTAGAAGAATTCTATGAAATAGAAGAAGAGATAGAATCTATTGAAGAACCTCAAGAGGTAGAAGAAGTAAAAGAGCAAGTTAAAGTAAATTATATTGCTGTACTTAAAATTCCTAAAATTGGTTTAGAAAGGGGATTAGTAGATCCAACTAGTTATCTTAATAATGTTAATTATAATTTAGAATGGTTAGATGGTTCATCTATGCCAGATGAAGTAAATGGTAATGTTATTATTGCTGGACATTCTGGTAGTGCTAGAATATCTTATTTTAGAAAATTAGATAGACTAGAAATAGGTGATGAAGCTTCTATAATCTATAATGGTAAAACATATAATTATAAAGTAGTAGATATTTATGATATTGAAAAAACTGGTAAAGCAGAAATAGTCAAAGAAAGAAATACTACAACTTTAACATTAATTACATGCAGACATAATACTAATAGACAGATAGTTGTCATATTAAAGCAATTATAATTTTGCACAATATTTATTTATCTTTATAATGATATAATGTTTTATGAGGTGTTATTATGCAACGATACTTTGATTATTCAAAAGGTAAAGTAGATAAAAAGAATAAAGATAGAATAATCTTTATAAATAGAATGGCTTTACTTATGCAAGAATTTGAAAGCTCTAGTCCTGAAATTAATGAATTAGTTAATTGGTTATTTTGTAAATCTGAAGGAGTTCCTTATCATGATTCTGATATAGAAATAATTAGTGATATAAAATTAGAACCTATTAAATGGCTAGATAAAAAAAGAGTAATTAAAGAAGTATGGGAAAATGATGTTCATTTATATTCTTATGCATTAATGTTGCATGATTTAAATTACTGGACTAATAATGATGTCTTAACAGAAATTATTAGAGAAATGTATTTTAGATTAGATTATTTAATACATCCTTATGAAGATGAACAACATGATAGAGATTTAGAAGATATAAAATATTTTATAGAATTTGATTATGTAGATGAAGAGCAATAGCTCTTTTTATTTTGGAAGGAGGTTTATTGTGAATGAAAACATAAGAGACTTCGAAATACATGGTATCACGGGATATACTGTAATGAGTAATTATCATTTACGAGATCCTAATTTATCATTTAAAGCAAAAGGACTTCTTTCTATGATGTTATCAATGCCTAAAGATTGGGATTATTCTATTAGTGGTTTAGAAAAGATATCTAACGAGGGTAAATTTGCAGTTAGATCAACTCTAGATGAATTAAAAAAGGCTCAATATGTAAATATAAGCCGATTTAGAGACGAAAAAGGATTATTTAGGTATAAATATACTGTTTATTATTTGCCTTATCCTATGTGGTTAAAAATGCATAATTATCCAGATATCAATTTTCCGTATATGGATAATCCGAATACGGATAACTGCACACAAATAAAGAATAATAATAAAAAAGATAAAATAGATAAAACACCAGATGAAACTGGTGAAGAAATTAAACATAATATTTTTACTAAAGAATTAATTAAAAGGAACTATATTTCAGAAGATGATAGTAGTTCTTTTTTATTTGATCAATTATTTGAAGATTTATTAAAACAAGGAAATAATTATAAGGATTTATTAATTATGACTAATTATGTTGTTTCTAGAATTAAAGAAAGAAATTTTAGAGATGAAAATGATAATGAAATAAAAAATAAATATGGTTATTTTAAAAATGCATTAATTGGAAATATAAGAAGATTTGAAAATCTTGAACACTTATATGAAGATGATGAATTTAATTGGTTAGATGATGATTCAGAATATGATTGGTTAAATGATAATGAGGAGGATTATGAATTATGAAAAATATAGAAGAAATTAAGCTGATGGAAATTGAAGCTTTAAGTGATTTTGAAGATCATATAGGAACAGTTTTATCTGATATGGATATTTTTAGAGAATATTTAGATAAAAAGGAATTGAAGAAATTTAATAAATGCTATGACTATTTAGATAATCTTTGGGAAAAGGTTGAAGATATTATAGCAAAAATAAGTGATGCTGATGAAAGAGGTAAATAATATGGAAGACAAATTTACATATGTAGGTAGAATGTATGATTGGTATGAAGTAAAAGAAGATTATTTAAGAGTTTTATTTCAAGTTTATGATAAAGAAATAAAAACATTCTATTTTTACGAATTACAAGTTTATGAACCAGAATTAATTTCTAAGTTTATAAATTTAAAACCAAAACAAATTATTGGAGTAGAAGGTCATTTTGAGGAACTTATAAGTCATCCAGATAGAGGACTTTCTCATATTGAACTAGAGCATGTAGTAGATAAAATAATTACTTCTGAATAGAGGTAATTTTTTTATTGAAAGGTGGTGGTTCTATAGAATGAAAAAAATTCAGGAATAGTCAACTGAATTAAATAAAATGGCTAAATATTTGATTTATAGAGGGAGGAATATTAATGTTGAATCAAATTGTTATTGTTGGAAGACTAACTAGTAATCCAGAAGTTGTAAAATCTGAAGATGGAGGAAGTGAAAGAAGCCAAATAACTCTTGCTGTACCAAGAAGTTATAAAAATGCAGATGGCGAATATGATACAGATTTCGTTGATTGCATTCTTTGGGGTGGTGTTGCAAGCAATACTGTAGAGTATTGTAAAAAAGGCGACATAGTTGGAGTTAAAGGTAGAATTCAAACTAATAATTATGAAACTCCAGAAGGAGAAAAGAAAAAATCAACTCAAATTGTAGCTGAGAAAGTAACTTTTCTATCTTCAAGAAAAGACAAAGAAGACGACATTGAAAAATCAGATGATGAATTAGAGATGTAGTCATATGAGAATAAAGCAAAGAAAAAGAGTTAAATCGCCAGCTAGCAAAATAACTCTAGTGATATTATATCACTTCTTTGCTTTTTCTTTTTAATTTTTTACAAAAGAAAGGAAAAACATATGAATTTATTTTATGAATTAATCAGCGATGATGCTGGAAAAAAGTTAAAAAAAGAAAGACAAGCATGGGGTATGTCTAGAAGAAGATTAGCTAAATTAGTAAAAACAGATAAAGAAACAATTGAATATATCGAAAAAGGATATGTTTGTATGTTGGATTCTGAATTACTTAGAAGAATAAGCGAAACTCTAGATGTAAATATGTTTGATTTCTTTAAAAGAAAATTAACATTTAAAGAAATGTTAGCAATAGTATAAGGAGGAATATTTATGGGTAATTATTTACAAATGTTAAAAATCGAACATCTTGAAGGTGGAGGATATAATGTAGATTCTATTATTAAAGCAATTCAAACTTTTTCTACTTGGGCTTTAAGAGTAGGAATTGCAGCAGCAGGTGTTTCACTAATTGTTGGATTTATTTTATATGCTGTTGTTGATGTAGATAGAAAAGCTCAAGTAAAGCAAAGAATAATTCAAACTATGTTTGGTATCGTAGGAATTATTTTAGCAATATCAATTGTAAATCTAATCATTGATTTATTCTAGGAGGTGATTTGAATGTTATTAAAAGCATTAGATTTATTAAGAACTCTTGGATGGGCATTAGTACATTTTATTTATAATCTAATTGATTCATTATTTGATATTTTAAAAGGATTAAATGCTTTTGATATAATCAATTCTGTTTCTGGAGATAATAACTTTATTACATTCCAAAAAGGTGTAATAGCAATTGCAGTTACACTTTTAGGATTATTTGCAATAAGTAGATTTGCGAAAAAGATAATAGATCCTGATGAAGGATTAAGTTCTAGTGGAATAGTAAAAGAAATTGTTAAATGTGGTGTACTTATAATTATGAGTACATTTTTATTTGTTCAAGCATCAACTTTTTCAATTAAACTTGCTGGATTCACTTCTAATATATTTACAAATAATAATTTAACTATTTCAGATTCAATGCTTACAATGTTCATTGATTATTCTGAGGGTTATAAAGAATGTGATGATTTTAAAGGCGAAGATATAGCAAAAAATGTTTCAAATGGAAACTTTAATGCAAAAGAAATGTATAACGATAAATATGTAACTTCTAAAAGATTTATCTTACCAGATAAAAAAGATTATAAGTATAAAATTAATTGGATAATGGCTGTAATAGTTGGAGGTTTCTTTTTATATTCATTATTCTTCTGTGGAATGATGTTAGCAAGAAGACAAATAGAATTCTTATTCTTATTTGTAATTAGTCCAATTATATTTGCTACTTCAATTGGAAATAAAGAAAGAAGAAGTGCAGTTGTTCAACAATTAGTTTCATTAATGTTGCAAGGTGCAGTTATAATGCTCATTATTTCTTTAACAGCTATTGTAATGGGACAAATAAATAGTACAACATTCTTTAGTAATACATTTAAAGATATTGTAATTAAGTCAATCATGTATATTGGTTGTGGTTCATTCTTACTAACTGGATCTCAAGTAGTAAATAAGTTTATTGGTGGAAATGTATCTGCTAATAGTGGAAGAGAACAATTAATGGCTATGATGGGATTTGGTCAAGCAATGGGTGGAATAGCTTCAACAGCTGGACTTGGAGTTGCAGGTGCAGGATTAATGGGAGCTGGAGCTTTAGCAAAAGGTGGAGATGTGGTTGGCTCTAAAGTTGGTAAAGCTGGAAATTCTGCTCTAGGAAAAGTAGGACAAGCAGTTTCTAATTTTGGTTCTAAGATGGGTGGTAAAGATTATACATCTGGTGGAATTGGAAGTAATTTAAAATTTATGGGAGATTACTTACAAACTTCATCTATGGCTAGAAAAGGAAATGCACAATCTGGAAATCAAAGGTCTAGTAAACTATCTAGATTTGGATCTGGAATGATGAATGCAGGAAAAGAATCAATGGCTCAAGCAATGTCTAATGTAATGCCATCAAGAAGTATGTATAGAAGAAGATACAGAGGGAGAGATGATTAATGTATATAACAGTACCAAGTATTAAAAAGACTCTAGGAAAATATATAGAGATGAAAGATTTATACATAGGTCTTCCTATGTTATTTTCATTCTTACTATTATTTTCTTTTTCGAGTCATAAATTATTTTCGCTATTATATTTAACAATTTGTGTTTTTCTTATGTTACCAGTTAAGGTTTCAAAGAAAAATAGAATGTATAAAGTTGTAGCTCTTTTCTTTAGATATATAACTAGATGTAAAGAGTTCGCTTATAAAAGAAATGGAGATGAGGTAGATTGGAAAGAAAAACTAAAGATGAAAAAAATCTAAAAAAAGCAAAAAAGATTGATTCCAAGACAAATAGAAAATATTCATCTAAAGGTCAAATGAAAAGAAGAATTAAAAATTCTAAGACAGTTACTAATGTTAAAGAAATTGGTGATGATGGATTAATCTATTTAAAGTCTGGAGAAGTTGCAACATTAATTGAAGTTAAAGCTATCGATTTATCTCTAACAAGTAATCATGAAAAGAATCTTTTCTTTTCTATGTTAAAAGCATTATATCAAGTACCTAATTTAAATTTAAAATGTTATAAATTAAATGAAAAATTAAACTTAAATGCTAATAAGGTTAGTTTAGATAATAAGATAGAAAAATTTCAAGATGATGAAGGCAAGAAGTTATTACTAGAAGAATCTAGAAATTTAATTGATGATCTAGAAGAAAAAAACTTTACTGTATCAAGTAAATACTTTTGGGTATTAATTGCTAAAGATACAGCAGTATTAAATAAACAATTAGATGAGATAGAAGATATTACTTTAAATATCGTTCCAAGAATTTATATTGAAAGTGTAACTAATAAATTAGAAATATATAAATTCTTATCTAATTTATATTTAACATCTAATTCACTAGATGAATTAGTATGGAGTGATTTACCTAGTTTGGTAAGTCCAATGAATATGTCTGAAAGAACAGATAGAATGAAATTTGATGATAAAGAATTTCAAATTTTAACTGTTAAAAATGTTCCACCATTTGTTAGTGAATTATTTTTTGAAGATATATTCAATTATCCAGATGTAAGAGCTTCTATAGGAATACAAGAATGTATTACTCAAGAAGAATTAATCAGATGGGTAAATTCACAATATCAGTTTTTATTAACCGATAGAAACACTACTAAAAAATTAAGTGATGCTACTGAGTTAGATACTCAAAAAGAAAACTTTCAAGCATTAATGCAAGACATTAAAAATGGTGATGAAAAGATTAAAGAAGTATCGCTTATCTTAATAGTAGAGGGAGATAAAAAACATAGAGAAGAAGTAATAAGAGATTTAAAAAGAATAGCTGATTCATATCAAATTAAATTAGATATTCCAAGATTAAGACAAATGGAGGCATGGCAAAGTTATGATTTATCAACTAAAACTTTTGAAGATTATTGCTTTTATCTACCAACACTAACATTAAGTGCTGGATTCCCATTTACTAGAACTTATTTTAATGATTCAAATGGTTATATGTTTGGTGTAGATATTCATACATCTTTACCAATATTCTTTGATCCATTTGTATTAAATAATTCTAGAACCTCTCATAACATGGCAATTATATCTTCTACTGGTGGAGGTAAATCTTACACTATGAAAAAGATGATTGTTAATGAATATGGAAGAGGAACTAAAATATTTATATTTGATGCTGAAAATGAATACAAAAGAATCGTTGAAGCCAATAAAGGAGAATATATTGATCTTTATTCTAAAACTGGTGGAATTATAAATCCATTACAAATAAGATTTATTCCATCAGATGATGAAAATCATGATACTAAAGAAACAGATTGTCCTTTAGCTAAACACTTAGGATTCTTAGAAGCATTCTTTAAAACAGCATTTGAAAGTATAACAGAAAAGGAACTTGTAATGTTACTTGCTATAGTTGAAAAACTGTATAACAAAAAAGGAATATTTAAGAATACATCTATAAATACACTTCAAAATATGCAACCAGAAGAATTTCCTATATTCTCTGAATTATATGAATTCTTACCAGAATATAAAAAAGATGTAGATAGTAAAGAAAAAGAAAAAATAATTGAACAATTAGATATTCTTTTATCTAGATTCTTAACTGGAACTGATTCATATTTGTTTGATGGACATACAAATATTGACTTATCAAATGACCTAATTGCATTTAACTTACAAGAACTTTTATACAGTGGTAATCAAAGATTAATTAATACTCAAACATTAAATCTATTAACTTATTTAAATAACAGTATTGTTGCCAATAAAATTAACAACGATAAAGTTAAATTAGAAGATAGAAAACATGTAATGATTATTGCTGATGAATTTCACTTATTCATTGATGAAAACAATTTTGAAGTATTAAGAAACTTTGGACAACTAGCTAGAAGAATTAGAAAGTATTCTGGATCACTTGTAGTTGCTACTCAATCAGTTAAAGATTTTGTAGGTAGTCAATCAATATTAAGACATTCAACTGCTATATTTAATAACTGTCAATATCAGATGATAGGAATGTTAAAAGAAGATGACTTACTTGCATATCTAGAACTATTTAAACAAAATCCTTTAACAGATACTCAGAAGAATTTCTTAATGTCTGCTAGAAGAGGAGAATTCTTACTTAATATAGATTCTAAAAATAGATTAAGAATTTGGATTAGAGCAACTGAACTTGAAAGAGAAATGATGGGAGAGGGTGATTCAAAATGATAGAAGAATTATCAACTAAAGTAACTGATTTTTTCTATGACTATGATCCATATGAATTTAAAGATAATTATGAAAACTATAATGAAGGTTTGGAGGAAACACAAAGAATGTTATCCTCTAAATCTGAAACAAGAAATCTTATATTTAATTTAAAAGAAATTAATGATGATTTATACGGAGATGAAGATAAAATAATTAAAGAATTTTTTGATAGAAGTTCATCTTTAATTGAAGAATTAAAAGAGTATGAAAAATCATTAAAAGAAGAATATGTATTATGAAAAAGAAATTATTAAAAATTGTATTGGGTAGTAGTACAGGAATAATCGTACTTGCTTTAGTAATACTTGTACCAGTATTAATGGTATTGGATTTTTTTGGAGCTAATATAACTGACAATTATGTAGAGAATAATATGGATTATGCTGACAGATATAAAGAAGCAGTTAATATAGCTATGAAAAATAAAAAAGGTTATGTACCTTTAACAAGAATTCTTTACTTCTTTTTAGAAGATGAGAATCAATCATTTTATCAAATTTATGTAGATAATTTAGATAAAGAAACTAATAGGTTATTACCAATTAGTGAAGTATGTGAACTTCAAAAATATAAAAATTTTGATGGGTGTAAAGATTATGAATCTGGAGATCAAATTGATGAAGAACAAAATAAACCGTTCTCTCCACCAATTGATTTTTCAAAAGTAACTGTTACATCTTTTTTTATGGAAGAGAGAATAGTTTTTGGAAATTCAGATGTACATGGTGGATGGGATTTAGCATGTGGTAATAAGACACCAGTTAAAGCTGTATGTGATGGTAAAGTAACTAAAGTTAGTTTTCCTTATAAAGAAAATGTAACTAATACAAGTGGAGGTGGAGGTAATCAAATTCATCTTGAATGTGAAGTTGATGAAGATGTAACTTATGAAGTTATATATGCTCACCTTTATCCAGATACAGCAAAAGTAAAAACTGGTGATACTGTTAAAGCAGGAGATGAACTTGCTGGAGTCGGTACAACTGGTTACTCAACTGGACCACATTTACATTATCAAGTAGAACTAAATGGAAATAAAGTTGATGGTATGAGTTTAATAGATTTTGCTGATAATACAACTAACTTTAATCAATATCCAGATTTAACACCTGACCATAATTATAATTTTAATAATAATTATAATAATCAATTCAGACCATAGTTAAGACCATAAAATATTATTATAAAATAAGGGATTATTTAATCCTTATGACCATGAATATGGTTGAATTTTGCAAGTGCAAAATAAGTTTGATATCACATAATTTCTAGATATTATCTAGGAATAAATATTGTTGTGATATCAATCTCTTATGCTCTTAAATTATTTGCCAAAATAATTATATATTTTATGGTCTGAATTGAACCATAGTATGTACATATAAGGAGGGATAAGTTATGCATGAATATCCGTTAAGAATTTCAGAAGTATTATGGAAAAGGATAGAAATAGAAGCAGAAGCTAGAGGTCTTTTAATTAGTGATATGTTAAGAGAAATAATTGAAAAAGGTTTATTAAAAATTTATGAAGAGGAGGCTAAGTATGGAAAAATTAAATTTGAACAAACTGATAGCGAATGACATAGTTAATTATGGAATGGATAAGACTACTAGTTTTAATTACATAGTAAGTTTAAATGATTTTTTAGATGATTATGATGAAGAATCTATAACATATATTAAATCTCATATTAATGACATAATTGAAGCTGTACATCAAAATGAAAATGTTGCTCAGTTAGATTATGATGAAGCAAGACAAGAATTTAATATGGTATTTTATTTTGATGGACTATTCAGTAAGTTAGATAAAAAAATATATAATCTATCACAAGAGATGGGAATAGATTTTGAACCTGAAGAAGTTTGGGAGATATCTTATGATATAGAAAATTCCGAAGAATATAACGATTTAATCACTAGTGCAATTAAAGAAAATTCTAAAACTAAAGGAAGAGAGATTTAATTATGGCTGATCCACATATATATTTAACTCAAGATATTAAAGATAGAGTAAAAGAATATGCAAATAATAATGGATTAAATTTTTCTCAATCTATTAGAACTTTATTAGAAATTGGATTAAACTCAAGTGAAGAAAATCTTCTATTAAAACAAAATAGTGTTTTATTAGAGAAAATATTTTCTAGACAGTTATATTTAAGAGATTTAATAGAACAATTCTATTCTGATATGGAAATAGAAAAATTAAGCAATCCTAGAAATAATAAAGCATTACAAAAGTTCAAAACTAACAAGGATAAATTAAAATACGATGAGTAGTCCAAATGTAGTAGTAAAAAATATGTTTACTCCTAGTTTTAAGAATCTTAATCATATTTATAAAACTCAAAATCAAGTACATAATTCAACAATGAATATGTTTGATTATTATGCTAATGAAAAGAAGAAAGCATTTTTTATGTTAGATTATTTTAGTGGAAAAATAGGCAAAGATAAAGAAATGAATATTATGTTTGAAAACGGGGAATATGCTACTAAAGATGAAATAGAAAAAAGAAAAAAACAATATGCAAAATATATAGAAAATTCTAATATTTATAAGCTAGTTATTTCTTTCCCAGAAAACTATTTAGAAGAGAATGTAGATATTAAGAAATTTGAAAAAGATTTAGCAAAGCACATTATTCCAATGTTTTTAAAAAAATGTGGTTTTGATGATATTAATAATATGAGTTATCAATTTTCACTTCATACTAATACAGATAACCTTCATTTTCACTTATCTTTTACTGAAAAGAAACCTAACTATAAAAGAACTATGAGTAAAGAACTAGTATATAGACATGCTGGCAAATTAGAACAAAAAGAACTTGGATTTTTGAAAAATGAAATAGAACATTATATTCATAAAGAACAAGTTTTTACACCTTTATTAAAAGAAACTAATAAAGAAATAGAAGAATTAAAAAAATATTTTAATCCTAAAGAAAAGAACTTTTTACTTAATGATAAATCGGATATTTTAATTGAAGAAAAAATAAATAGATTAGGGAAACTTTTAGAAGAAAAAAGAGATTCTAAAAATCAAAGAATAAAATTTAATTCAATTAAGAATAAAGAAATAAGGGATTTAACTAAAGAAATAAAAAGTAATATTTTTTCTAAAAAAGATACTGAATTATATAATGATTATCAAAAATTTAAAACTAGTTTAAAAGAGATTAACAAATATTTTAATGAAGTAGCTAAAAAGAATCATTCAAAGGAAGTGGATGATTCTTTTATTAAGTCTAAACAAAAATATTTAGATAATTATGTTTTAAATGCAATTGTTAATTATGCTCAATATAAAAAAATAACAGATTCTAAAATCATACAAGAAGCTGTTTATAAAGAATATAAGAAGAATAAAAAGAGAAATAAGTTTGATATTTTAACAAGTTATTTATCTTCAAATAATAGAAAATCTCAATTTGTAAGTAAATACAAAATTAAAGAAGCTGTTAGAAATATAAATGATGAGTTAGAGCAAGCTGAAAAAGAATTTGAGAATTTATTTAAGGAGGACAAAGAACATGTATATGAGTGAAGAAGATGAGAAAAAAATCTATCATATATTTTGCAGGATATCTAATATTTGTAAAAATTATTTTTATGAAAGAAAATATTTACCAAATGATGGTTGGTCTATAGATAGTAGAATAGAAATGATATTAGAACAAGCTAAACGATTAGATAAAAAATATAATGAATTTCATGAAAAATATTATAAGGAGGAAGAAGTATGGGATACAGATCAGATGTCAGAATAATGACTTCTAAAAAAGGATTTGATGAACTTAGAAAATTTACAGATCAATATTTAAAAGATAAGAATTATACATATGGTAATTTACTTGATCAATTGGATTTAAATCATGAAACAAAATATGCTAAATATATTGGTTGGAATTCTATTAAATGGTATGAATATTCAGGATCAGATTATGAAGATGTAAATGCAATCATGGAAGGACTAAGTCATTTAAAAGACAAAGACTTATCTTATAGATATGCAAGAATCGGAGAATCATATGATGATTATGATGAACATTATTATGAAAGTAATAAAGAGGAAGAACAAGATTTAGAATATCCATCAATGGAAAGATATTTTGATGATGATTATGTAATTGATAATATGAAACTTGATGCTAAAGAACCAGAACTAACTTAGAGGTATATTATGTATGATGATATTTTAAAAGATTTAGAAAGCAATTTAAGTTTTACATACGGAAATAATATAACTCAATATGATAGTGGATATATATGTGATGTATTTTCTGAAATAGCTGACAGCAATGTAGATATTTATACTTCAGATTTATTTGAATGGAGTAAAAGCAATATGTACTATATAGATGAAGCTACTAAAGAATTTGGTAATCCTAATGATATATTAAGACAAATTCAACAAGGACAATACTATGCATATGAGCAAGAATTGTATGAGAATCAAGATGATATTATTAAATACTTTGCATATTCATATTTAAAGGATAATAATATTAAATTAAATATTGATCAAGAAGAAGATTTAGATGATTATTTATCAGGTGTAGATTCAAATGATAAATTAGAAGATATAATTGATTATTGTAGAAATATTAATAAGGATTATGAATTAGCATGAATGTAGGATTAATCGTTTTACTTGTAGTAATGGTTATTTTTATTATTGGATTTATGTATATAGAACCTATATTAATGAAACATAAAGTAAAGAATGATAATGAGTATGGCTCTGCTAGATTTAGTACAAATAAAGAAATAAAAAAGAACTTTAAGAAAGAGAGTATCTATCATATAAAAGAGGCTGGCTTCCCAGTTTCTTTTAGTAAGAATTTAAAAAGTATTTATTTTGATAGAGAAACCCCTCATTATGTTTATTTAGGTTCTACTGGATCAGGTAAATCAGTAACAGCAGTAATTCCAACATGTACTTTTATATCAAAAGCAAAGAAAAAAAGAAGTGTTTTTATTACCGACCCGAAAGGGGAGATTTATCAAACAACATCGAAGATGTTTCAACATCAAGGATATAAAATATTAACTATTGATTTTAGAAATCCAGAAAAATCAAATAAGATAAATATATTAGAACCAGTAATAAAAGAATATGAAGAATATATAAACTATGAGAAATTGTCACTTGAATCAGTTAATGAAAACGATAAATTAAATTACAATAATAAATCTATGAGTTGTTTAGCTGAAACAAATAGGTTAATATCTTCACTTGCAACAATGGTTATGCAAGATAAAGTAGAGCAGAAAGATCCATTTTGGAATGAATCTGCTAAGAATTTGTTAGAAGGACTAATTGGCTTCTTTTTAGAAGAATATAAAGCTGGTAATATTACAAGAGAAAAAATAACTATGACTTCTATTAGAAAATTTCAAAACAGTTCTATGGAAGAAAATAACTTTAAAAAGTTTAAAGATTATATAAATACTAAATCATATGGAAGTAAGTCTAAAGATGCTTTAGTAAGTATATTAAGTGCTAGTGAGAACACCTATAAATCAATTACAGCTGTATTTGGTCAAAAGATGAATATATTTGATGATATTAATGTAGCAAATGTTACTAGTACAAGTGATTTTGATTTTAATATACTAGGTAGTGAACCAGTAGCTTTATATGTAATAGTTCCAGATGAAGACAAAACTTATTTTACTTTAGTAACAATTATAGTTGGTCTTTTATATAGGGATTTAGTAAAACTTGCTAACGCAACAGAAAAAAAGAAACTTCCATATGAAATAGATTTTATTTTAGATGAATTTGCTAACTGTCCACCACTTGCTGATATAGAAGCAATAGTATCAGTTGCAAGATCTAGAGGTATGCATTTTCATTTCTTTATACAATCATTTTCTCAATTAGATAATGTATATGGAAAAGAAGTAGCACAAATTATTTTAGATAACTGTGGGCTTGTTTATTTAAAAACAAATACACAAGAAACAGCAGAAGCTATTTCTAAAAGATTAGGTAAGAAAACAATTGAATCAAATAGTATGAGGCAATCAGTTTCTCTTATGAATTATAATGGAGATAAAACTACAAATTTAATAGGTAGAGATTTAATGACTCCAGAAGAAGTAAAACAACTTCATTATAAAACTATAATATTTCCTATAATTGGTTTTCCAATTTTTAGAGATACTGTTTTATATAATAAATTTAGTTGTTATGAATCTGGTAGAGTAGAAAGAGAATCTAATCCATTAAAAGATTTATCTTATACATACTTTACTGTAGAACAAATAAAACATGAGATTAAAGAAAAAAGAAAACCTAATCCTAGAGAAGTTAAAGAAATGAATCAATCATTAGAACAAGCTGATAAAGATAATTTAAAACCAGTAGAAGATATAATTGAAAAAATCTTTAAAAAAGGTTACCAATTAAAATATCTTGCTAATCCAGTTCATAGAATTTACATGCAAATAACACTAAATCGAAATTTGATTCAAAAAGAGAAATCATTATTAAGTAAAAAAATAAAAGAAGAATATTATCATTTTCAAATTATTGAAAAAGATAATAAAACAATAATAGAAGTTCATAATGAAAATCCAGATATGAGCTTATTAAATAATATGAATAATGAAAGGTAGTCCGAAAGGGCTACCTCTTTTTTGCTAAAAAAATAAATTTGACTTTATTCGACAAATATTTTATAATGATATTGTTGTTAGATAAAGTAGTATGAAATAAGAAGTAATTTTTATGTAGTAAAACTTTAGTAGTATTGTAGTAGAAGTAATGCAGTAATGTAGTATGGAAGTATAGTAGTAAATATCTAACAACAAGTAGTAGATCGTCTGCTAGTACAGGGACGATTTTTTTATGTATTTAAACCAGCAAAAATAAGGTTTTCGGACTTTAGTAATATTGCGAAAAGATAGGTAGTAATAATTCTACCTATTTTTATGTGCTTTATTGACTAAACTAATTAGATTAGTTATAATATTAATGTAATTAGTTAGGAGGATATAATGGCAAGAAATAGTATTAGTGATGAACTAATTGTTGAAACCTCTGCTAGACTTTCAAATGAAGTAGGATTGGAAAATCTTTCTTTAAAAATGATTGCTGAAGAATTAGATATTAAATCCCCATCTTTGTATAATCATATTTCTAGTTTGGATGATGTTAAAGAAAAATTAATGATCTATGGTTGGAAACAATTAGGAGAATATGCAATTGATTCTGCTGTCGGTGTTTCAGGGTATGATGCACTAAGAAAAATGTGTTATGCATTCTATGACTACACTACGAATAATAAAGGTGTTTTTCAAGCTATGCTTTGGTATAACAAATTTAAAAGTGATGAAATGGCAAATGCTACAACAAAGCTATTTAGTATCTTACATAAGATATTAGAACCATTAAATATTAGTAGTGATAATGTAGAACATATCATAAGAACTTTAAGAAGTTTTTTAGAAGGATTTTCTTTATTGGTTAATAATAATGCTTTTGGTAATCCTATCTCAATTAAAGAGAGTTTTGATTTATCATTAGATATTATTATAAATGGAATAAAATCTTTAGAAGGAGTTAAATAAAATGAATGAGTATATTAATTTAGATGAAAAGAATATTGAAGAAGAACATATTTGTTGTGCAATAGGTGATCCTAAACACCAACTTGGTGTTGATGCTAAAAAAGAATGGATTAAAAGTAAACTAAAAGATGGTCATGTATTTAGAAAATTAAATGCAAGAGGAAAAGTATTTATTGAATATGAGCCAATTGAAACTGCATGGGTTCCTATCAATGGTAAAAACTATATGCATATTTATTGCTTATGGGTAGCAGGTAGTTTTAAAGGAAAAGGTATTGGTAAAGAGTTATTAGAATATGCTATTGAAGATGCTAAAAATAAAAAAATGAGTGGTGTTTGCACACTAGTATCTCAAAAGAAGAAACCATTTATTGGAGATAAGAAGTTCTTTGAGCATTATGGGTTTAAAGTTGTTGATACAATTAATGATTATGAATTAATGGCACTTTCTTTTGATGATAAAGAAACACCTAAGTTTAGTGATAATGCTAGAAAAATGGAAATAGATAGTCAAGATTTTACTATTTATTATTCTAATGAATGCCCTTATGTAGAATATGAAGTTAAAGAATTATCTGATTATGCTAAAGATAAAGGTATTAAATTAAACTTCATAAAAATTGATTCATTAGAAAAAGCAAAAAATGCTCCATGTATATTTAATAACTGGGCTAACTTTTATAAAGGAAAATTTGTATCTAACACAATATTAAATGCAAATGCATTTGAGAAATTAATTAAGTGATATGGAATTTGTAAAAGCAAAAACTATACTATCAAAAGTAAAATATGGTGCTGATTGGTATGGTATAGATTATAATATGAATCTTTATAGAGGTTGCTCTCATGGATGCATATATTGTGATAGTAGAAGTAATTGCTATCATATAGATAATTTTGATGTTCCTAAAGGAAAAGAAAATGCACTAGTAATATTGGAAAATGAATTATCTAAAAAGAAAGAAAAAGGCGTTGTAGGTATTGGATCAATGTCTGATACTTATAATCCTTTTGAAAAGCAATATGAGTTGACAAGAGGTGCATTAAAATTATTATCTAAATATAATTTTGGAGTTTCTATTGATACAAAAAGTGATTTGATATTAAGAGATTTAGATATACTTAAAGAAATTAATTCAAAGAATAATGTTATTATTAAATTTACAATAACAACTCCTAATGATGAATTATCAAAAATAATAGAACCTCGTGTATGTGCTTCATCAAAAAGATTTGAAGCAATTAAAACACTAAATGATAATGGAATATTTACAGGAATAATGATGAATCCAGTATTACCATTTATTACTGATAATGAAGAAGATATTAAAAGATTAGTTAGAATGGCTTATGAAAGTGGAGCTAGATTTATTCAAACATATATGGGAATGACTTTAAGAGAAAATCAAAGAGATTATTATTTTGAGCAATTAGATAAACATTTTAAAGGATTAAAAGACAAATATATTAAGTATTATGGAGAAAGATATAATTGTGCAGTTCCTAATTATAAAAGACTATATAAAATATTTATCGATGAATGCGATAAATATGGAATACTTTATAACATGAAAGATATTATTAAAACATACAAGAAAGAAATTAAAAAAAATAAACAAATAACATTATTTTAGAGTTTTCGCAATATGGATATAAGACGAAGAGATTAGAATTAAAAAATCTAGTCTTTTTCTTTGAATTTAAAGAAATCGGAAAATAGTAACATTCCAATCATTTGTCAATTTAAAAAAGTAATAATGTTTATATTTTGCAAAATAATATAATTATTTAATAATTCTATATATTTTGCTTTTTATATAAATATTATTAAAATAAAAAGCAAATGAGAAAATATTAGAAAAAATAGTGAAAAAATTGATAAAATGTGATAAAATGTTAGTATGTGAAAATATAATGTTTAACTTTAAGATTGTTCAGCTATAGATATAAAGATATTAAGTGAGGGTTGTATTATGAAAAAAGAAAGTAATTCTTCTAAAAAGAAGAAGTTAATAAATTTACATAGCACGAAATCAAAACAAGCATTTATAATGCTTATCGTTATGCTAGTTCAAATATTTATGCCAATTATGAAAGTTGAGGCTCAAGAATATATAAGTGATTTTCATAATTTAGATTATTGTATATTAAAAAAAGGAGATAAAATTGTTAAAAATAGCAATAAAAAATTATCTGTTAATGAGATTTTTACGAATTATCCTAGTGATCATAACAAAGGATATGTAGAATGCAATGAATATACCATAACAACAGACTATGCACTTTTAAAATACGCGGGTTATGATACAGATAATCCTGAGAAATTAAAAGTTACGGCACTTTATAAAATATCTTTTGATATGAATGGTGGACAAGGGGCTATTGATTATAGAATTATTTGGAATAATAGTCCGTATAGTTATTTGTTTCTTTATACTAAGACGCTCAACAGTGCTAATTATATTGGTTTACCAACTCCGGAAAGAGAAGGTTATGAATTTGATGGATGGTATACTGAAGCAGTAGGTGGAACAAAAGTAACAAACAATACTACCTTTAATAACGCAAGTAATACTACTCTTTATGCACATTGGACAGCAATGGCATCATATACAATTAATGAAAATTTAACATACAATGGAGCAGAACAAACAGGTATAACATATAATAGTGATACTACTAATATTACTGGAACATATAAAGCAACAAATGTAGGAGATTATACTGCTACTCTAACACCAAAAGATGGATATACTTGGAGTGATGGAACAATAGATGCAAAAGAAGTAACTTGGAGTATTAGTAAACAATCACTAACAATACCAACATTAAGTAATACTGCAAAATCATTTACTGATTCTGAACAATCTCCAACAATAACTGGTTATGACGAAAATACAATGACACAAACTGGAACAGCAAGTGCTAAAGATGTAGGAAATTATACAATAAAATGGAGTTTAAAAGATACTGATAATTATAAATGGAATGATAATACAATTACTGAAAAAAGTGCTAACTGGAGTATAGGCACAGTTGATATACCAGATAGTATGATTAAGTTTGAAGATAATGAAGTTACTTATGATGGTGATGAACATTCAATTAAAATTACTGGAAATTTACCAGGTGGAACTATTGAATATTCAACTGATGGTGTAAATTATTCTGATACACTTCCAACATTTACTGATGTGGGAGAATATACAATTTATTATAGAGCAAGTAAATCAAATTATAATGATAAAGTTGGAAGTAATACATTAAAAATAAATCAAAAAGTATTAACTGAATATACAATTATTATTGAAAATCAAGTATATACAGGAGAAGAAATAAAACCTACAATAATTATTAAAGATGGAGATAGAATTGTTCCAAGTACTGAATATGAATTAGAATTTGAAGATAATATCGGACCTGGAACTGGTAAAGTTGTAGTTAAAAATAAAGATGGTGGAAATTATATAATTTCAACTAAAAATACAACATTTATGATAATAGATCCAGGTAAGGTAGAATTTATTGATCCTACTACTCCTAATTCAAATAATGCAAAAGTTATTGAATCAGCTGATGAAGTAATTGCTAAAATAGATTTTACTGATGAAGATTTAGATAAAATAAATCAAGGAAAAAATATTGATGTATATTTAGAAGTAAAAGATATTAATAATAGTATTTCAAGTAGTGATAAAAGTAAGATTGAAGAAAAACTTGGAAATGATAAATTAGGATTATATTTAGATGTTAGTTTATTTAAAAAAGTTGAGGGTGAAGAAGCAACAAAGATTACTGAAACAAAAACACCTATTACAATATCTTTTGAAATACCTGAAGAATTAATAAATAAAGATTCAAATGTAGAAAGAACATTTAAAGTATTAAGATTACACGATGGTAATGTAGAAGAAATAGAAGTTAAAGTAAATGGAAATATTGCTACATTTGAAACTGATAAATTCTCAACATATGCTTTAACTTACAATGATATTATTACTACAAGTAATCCACATACTGGAGATAATATTGGAACATCATTTGTAATGCTTATTATTTCAAGTTTAGGTTTAATAAGTACATTAGGTTATATAGTTATTAGTAATAAAAGAAAATTAGTAAAAACTAATAATTAATCAAGGAGCTAGTAACAACTAGTTCCTTTTAATTTAGAGGTGGATATAATGAAAAAGAAAATGAAATTAAAAAAGAAAAATATAATAATTTTAATCATTATAATCATATTATTAGTTATATTTTGTATTTCACTAACTAATATAATTAATTGGAAAAAAGATAATGATGATAACCTAAAAATACAAGAAGATTTAAACCAGTATATAAAAGAAGAACCTAAAGAAGATGAAGAATACAAAATAGATTTTAAAACATTAAAAGAGCAAAACTCTGATGTAGTTGCATATTTAGAAGTTTCAAATACAAATATTAAATATGTAGTTGTTAAAGGAAAAGATAACGATTATTATTTAAAACATAACTTTAATAAAGAATATAATAATGCAGGATGGATATTTGCAGATTATAGAAATAAGTTTAATTTTACTGATTATAATATAATTATTTATGGACATAATACAAGAGATGGATCTATGTTTGGAACTTTAAAAAATGTTTTAAATGAAGATTGGTTTAGTAATAAAGATAATCACGAAATAGTATTAGTAACTGAAAATAGAATAAATAAATATCAAGTATTTTCAGTATATGAAGATAAAGCAAGTGATTACCCAATTACTACTGAATTTAAAAACGATAATGAATATCTTAAATTCTTAAAAACAATTAAGAAGAAAAGTAAATATGATTTTAATGTAGATGTATCAGAAGAAAAAAGTATTTTAACATTATCAACTTGTGCCACTAATAATCAAAACAGAGTAACATTACATGCAATAAATATAAAATAAAAGCATTGGAATTTTAAGATATTCCGTTCTTTTCGCAATAGGTTGCTAGTCCGCAAAGTTAGTATGTAATTAAACAGGTTTTTATACCTGTTTTTTTCATGCAATAAATTAAAAGAAAGGAGAAATTTATATGAACGAAAATACAATAAAAATAATAGGAAATGAAATGGTAAAATACCTAAATAATTTTCAAATGTCTAAATTAAATGAAGTATTATATAAAACAATTGATTTAGATTATTCTGATAACATTTCTAATAAAGATTATTTAGATAGATTTTTAAGTGCAAAGAAATTAGAAGGCATATCTAATAAAACTTTAATTAATTATGAAAGATATATATTAAAAATGTATGATTCAGTCAAAAAGGATATAAGAATAATTGATGCGAATGATATAAGAAAATTTTTAACGGATTATCAAACTAAAACAAATTGTATAAATTCATCAATGGAAAACATAAGATGTTCACTAGCAAGTTTCTTTAGTTGGCTTGAAAGAGAAGATTATATATTAAAAAGTCCAATAAAAAAAATACATAAAATTAAATCTGATATTAAGATAAAAGAAATATATTCAGATGAAGCGATAGAAAAATTAAGAAACACTTGTGATAATGAAAGAGATTTAGCTATTATTGATTTACTTATATCTTCTGGAATAAGGGTAAGTGAATTAGTACACATTAATATTTCTGATCTTAATTTTGAAAATTGTTCTTGTAAGGTATTTGGTAAAGGAAATAAAGAAAGAGAAGTATATTTTGATGCTAAAACCAAATTACATATTCAAGAATATTTAGATAGCAGAACAGATAATGAATCTGCTTTATTTATAGGTAATATAAAACCTCATAAAAGATTAGGTACTAGAGCAGTTGAAATGATGCTTAATAAGTTAGCTAGTAAAGTAGATTTAAATAATGTATATCCTCATAAGTTTAGAAGAACTTTAGCAACTAAGGCAATTGATAAGGGTATGCCAATAGAACAAGTTCAAAAATTGTTAGGTCATACTAAAATCGATACTACATTACATTATGCTCAAGTTAGTCAAAGTAATGTTAAAATATCCCATAGAAAGTATATATGCTAAGCAATTAAGAAAAAAACTAATTTTGTGATATAATTATATATGAAGAGTGGTGATTTATTATGGTATATGATGATATTAAAAAAATATTTATTACTAATAATAAACTCAAATTTAAATTATATAGCTTAGAATATATAGTTGAACAAAAAGAAAATTGTGTTGAAATATATGCTATATACTATGAAAATAGAAAAAAGCAATATAACTCATTTGATGAATTAATGAATAATTTTACAGTTTATAATGAACCACTTATTAATCAAATGAATAGAATTCAAATTATTAATTAAGGAGTTAATATTATGGGATTATTTGATGATTTATTTGGAAATGATAAAAAGAAAAGTCAACAAGCTTTTGGTTTATTTTCTTTTATGAATGAACAACAAGAAAAAAACAATAGTGAATATACTGATGAAGAATTAGATGCTTATGGATTAGAAGATTGGCAAAAAGAAGAAGTTAAAAAAGGAAACTATGATCCATGGAATTTTGAAGAAGAAGATTTAGAAGAAGATGATTATTATTCGGAGGATGATTAATAATCATCTTTTTAATTGGAAATCGTGTGTAAATTGACAAAACTATGATATAATTATATTTGAGATATTTAGGTGGTGAAGTTATGGGAAGTTACGAAAGTGAATCTAAATTAGAAGATAGAATGATAGACCAATTAAGAAAACAAGGATATCAATATGTTGAAATAAATGATGTAACTGAATTAGAAAGAAATTTTAGAGAACAAGTAAATCTTCATAATAGGGGAGAACTTAAATTTAAAGATTTGTCTGATAAAGAATTTGAAAGACTTATGGTAAAAATATCTGGTAAAGGTGTTTTTCAGTCTGCTAAAGAATTAAGACAAAAACAAGATATTCAAAGAGATGATGGTTCAATTGTTTATATTGAATTATTTAATACTAAAGATTGGTGTAAGAATACTTTCCAAGTAACTCATCAAACTACAGTTGAAGGTAAATATACTAATAGATATGATGTAACTATTTTAATAAATGGACTTCCTCTAGTACAAATTGAATTAAAACGAAGAGGAATAGATATGAAAGAAGCTTTTAATCAAATTAAAAGATATAAAAGACATTCATATTTTGGATTATACAAATTTATTCAATTATTTATTATAAGTAATGGTGTAGATACAAAATATTTTGCAAACGGAGATCAAGAATTAAATTATGGTTTCACTTTTTACTGGACAGATGTTAATAATGAAAGAATAACAAATCTAGAACAATTTTGTTTATTTTTCTTAGATAGATGTCATATAGGTAAAATGATAGCTAGATACATGATTATAAATGAAACAGAAAAAATGTTAATGGTTATGAGACCATATCAAGTTTATGCTGTTGAAAATATTGTATCTCGTGCTTTAGATACAAATAACAATGGCTATATTTGGCATACTACAGGCTCTGGTAAAACCATTACTTCGTTTAAAACAAGTCAAATACTTGCACTAGAACCATCTATTAATCAAGTATTCTTCTTAGTTGATAGAAAAGACTTAGATAAACAAACCTTAGATGAATTTAATAAATTCGATCCAGGTTGTGTTGATATGACTAATCAAACAGATAAATTAATACAACAAATTAAAGATAGTACTAAACCATTGATAATTACTACAATTCAAAAAATGGCTAATGCATGTTCCAATCCTAAATATGCAAGTGTTATGGAAAAATATAAAGATTTAAAAACAATCTTTATAATTGATGAATGTCATAGATCTCAATTTGGAGATATGCATAGACAAATATCTAAAACATTTAGTAAAGCTCAATATTTTGGATTTACTGGTACTCCTAGATTTAAAGAAAATCCATCACAAGATGGTAGAAGTACAGCAGATATATTTGAAAAATGCTTACATACATATTTAATTAAAGATGCTATTAAAGATGAAAATGTTTTAGGATTCTCAGTTGATTACATGAAGTTCGTTGAGTTTAATGGACAAACAGAAGAAGATTTAATGGTTGAAGGAATAGATACTGATGAAGTGTTTATGGCTGATGATAGAGTAAGACTTATAGCACAAGATATTATTGATCATCATAATGTTAAAACTAGAGATAGAAAATATAATGCTTTATTTACCGTTTCATCAATTCCTTTATTAATTAAGTATTATGATATGTTTAAATCGTTAAATCATGACTTAAAGATTGGTGCTATATTTACTTATGGTGCGAATGAAGATTTAGATAAGAATCCAGAACATTCAAGAGAAGTTTTAGATAGATATATGAAAGACTATAATAAGATGTTCAAGACTAATTTTAATACTCATACATTTGATTCTTATTTTAGAGATATATGTAAGAGAATTAAGAATACTGAAATTGATATTGTTATAGTAGTTAATATGTTATTAACTGGATTTGATGCTAAGAGATTAAATACTTTATATGTCGATAAACCATTGAAGTATCATGATCTTATTCAAGCATTCTCAAGAACTAATAGAGTTGAATCTGATACTAAACCATTTGGTAATATAGTATGTTATAGAACGACTAAAGCTAGAGTAGATGAAGCTGTTAAGTTATTCTCACAAACTAATAGTGTAGATACAGTAATCATGGCTCCGTATGAAACTTACTTAGAAAAATTTAATAATGCAGTAAATAAATTATTAGAAATTACACCAGTAGTTGAAAGTGTAGATTCACTTGAAAGCGAAGATGATATAAAAGAATTTATTGTAGCATTTAGAGAAGTAGCTAAGATATTAGTTAGTTTAAAAACATTTAATCAATTTGATTTAGATAATAACGATTCAATGATTAATACTCAAATGTTTGAAGATTATAAATCTAAGTATTATGAGTTGTATAGAAAATTATCTAATGATAAAGAAAAGAGTTCTATATTGAATGATATTACATTCTCACTAGAACTAATACAGACTGATAAGATTAATGTTTCTTATATCTTAAATCTAATTAGGAATGTTGATTTATCAAATGAAGAACAAAAACAAAAAGATATTGCTGATATTCAAAGTAAATTAGTTAATATTACTGATGATGAATTATTCTTAAAAGCTGAATTAATAAAGAGTTTCTTATCTTCTATCTTACCAGCTTTAAAAGAAGAAGATTCAATTGATGAAGCTTTCGATAACCATATGAATAAAGAAAGACAAAAAGAAATTGAAAAATTTGCTACTGAAAATAATATTAACTTAGAAACATTAGAAACAATTATTAATGAATTTGAATATAGTGGTATTTTCCCAGATGGATTAATAGGACAATCTATTGAAGCTCCATTTTTAAAGAAAATATCAATTATAGAAAATATTAAAGGATTCGTTAAGAATTTATTAAAGAAATATATGTAGGAGGTTAAAATATGTCTAGAGAAGAAAAACAACAATCACAACAAGCAGAACTTCAAAAACAATTATGGAGTATTGCTAATACCTTAAGAGGTAATATGGATGCTAATGATTTTAAAAACTATATTCTTGGATTAATCTTCTACAGATATCTATCTGAAAATCTAGTTAATTATGTTAATACAACATATTTAAAAGATGATAATATTGATTATGAAGAAGCTTGGAAGAAAGAAGAATATAGAGAAGCTTTAAAATCACAATTAATTAATGATTCAAATATGGGTTATTTCCTTGAGGCAGATTATTTATGGAGTACTTTAATCAAAAAGATTAAAACTGGTAAATTTGATATTTCAATGTTAGCTAAAGCAGTTAATACAATATCTGAATCAACTTTAGGAAATGAATCAGAAGATGATTTTGAAAACCTATTTGAAGATATGGATTTAAATAACTCTAAATTAGGTAGAGGAGAAGCTGAAAGAACTAAATTAATATCAACTATTATGCTTAAAATTGATGATATAGATTTTCATCATGAAGATGCAGAAATAGATGTATTAGGTGATGCCTATGAATATTTGATTTCAAATTTCGCCGCATCAGCTGGAAAGAAAGCAGGAGAGTTTTATACTCCTCAACAAGTATCAAGAATTCTTGCTAAATTAGTAACATTAAATAAATCAAAATTACAAAGTGTATATGATCCAACTTGTGGATCTGGTTCATTGTTATTAAGAGTAGGTAAAGAAACAAAAGTTACATCTTATTATGGTCAAGAGTTTAACTCTACTACATACAACTTAGCTCGAATGAATATGTTATTACATGGTATTTCGTTTAAACATTTTGATATTAAAAATGATGATACTCTTGAAAGACCAAGACATATAGATATGAAGTTTGATGCCATCGTTGCAAATCCTCCATATTCAGCTCAATGGAGTGCAGATCCTAAGTTTATTGAAGATGAAAGATTTAGTGCTTATGGTAAATTAGCTCCTAAATCAAAAGCTGATTTTGCATTCATTCAACATATGATTTATCAATTATCTGATAATGGAACTATGGCTGTAGTTTTACCTCACGGAGTTTTATTTAGAGGAGCTTCAGAAGGAACTATAAGAGAATACTTAATTAAAGAAAAGAACTACTTAGATGCTGTAATAGGATTACCAGCAAATATATTCTATGGAACAAGTATTCCAACTTGTATTCTAGTATTTAAGAAATGTAGAGAAAATGAAGAAAACATTTTATTTATAGATGCATCAAAAGATTTTGAAGCTGGAAAGAATCAAAATAGATTAAGAGATGAAGATGTAGATAAGATTATAGAAACATACAGGAATAGAGTAGAAGTAGAAAAATATTGTCATGTTGCTCCTATGTCAGAAGTAGCAGAAAATGATTATAATCTTAATATTCCTAGATATGTAGATACATTTGAAGAGGAAGAAGAAATTGATATTAAAGCTGTTCAACAAGATTTAAAACAAATTGATAAAGAAATAGAAGAAGTTGATAAAGAATTAAATGTATATCTAAAAGAATTAGGATTAGATGAAATATAAAATAAAAAGGACTATACAAACATATTTTGCATAAGTCCTTTTTTTAATGTTTCTAATTTAGATAATCTTATTGATTCTTTATTGATAAGGGTGTCTATAGTAGTTAATATATTAGAATTTTTATCTTGAATATCTATTGATGGTATATTTAAATTAATGTTTAATACATCATCTTTCTTTAAATTAGTTTGGTTAACTCCATCATCAAATTTTAAATAATATGGATTTCTGTTTAATAAATAAAACAAATATTTTGAATTGACGATTGTATTATTTTTCGTATGAATCTTACAAATTCGTTGGTTTAAACTATATTTATTGTCTTCTTCGATGTAATAACATTTTGCTAATGCTTTACCATTAGGAAGATCACTCATAACCATAGTTATATCATTTTTAAAAAGGGGAGTTAATTGCTTTGAACATCTTTTTATTACATCACCCTCAGTTGATATGAATTTAGAGTTAATCAATATGTAATTACCGTTGTCATCAATTATATTTTCATGTCCCTTACCATTTTCAAAACTAGCTATATCCGATAATAAATAGTTATTTCCATCTACCTCATTAAAAAGCTTATCAAATAGCCCCTTTTTAAATAAAGAAGATACTAAAAAGACTTACACAAACATACTTTGCATAAGTCCTTTTTTTATATTTTGAATTTTATCTAATTTTGATAATTCTAATTCGATTTTCTTTTCAAAAGATGATAGTATTAAATCAATCTTATCTTGATAATCTTTTTGATGTACCGAAACTAGAATATTACTAAATTGTTCTTTATTAATTATTGATGTAGCAGATGTTCCAGCTATAGATTGCATATATTTTGAAATATTATTTATTAAATAATAAATGTAATTAGAATTATAATTAGAATTAGGAATTATTGCATTTATTTGTTGATTACAAGAACCATTACTTTTTATAACTGCGTTTTTTCCTATACTTGCTATACATGTTATTAATATTGAATCTTTTGGAATGAATCTTCCTTTCTTTAATCCAGCTTCTGTTAATTTAAAATTAGAATTATTAATATCTCTTTCTTCAGTAATATCGGAAGGTGTTATCCATAAAATATTCCCATTTTCCCAATATTCATTTTTATCTTTAGATGGCGTTGTACCAGTAACAATTTCACCTAAACTTGAAACAGATACAGTATCAATAATATTAGAAGATAATAATTGATTCGTAATGTATAATTTAAATAACTTAAGGTCTTCAATTTTCTTAGATTGTAATTCTATCTTTTTATCTAATAA
>JAGAWU010000040.1 GCA_017941235.1 Bacilli bacterium
AAAGATAATCACCAGTGTACTACTCAATATAGATGTTATCATGATTTAAAGCCGCAAAAAGTTATCAAAATTAGTTATAAAGATTTTGAAGAATTTTTTAATAGAGAAAATAAGTCTAAAAAGATGTAGAAAAGGAGTTGAGCCAAATGAATGAAAATAAAACTAATATAAATTGGTTGATACCGATTTATAGTAACTTTTGGGAAAAACCTTTATTTATAAAGCTTTACGAAGATTAACATCTTGCATGTTTTATTGAAAAATTATAAAAAAATGATATAAAATGACAAAAATACCTAAAACTTGGTATTTTTTTAGTAGGAATTGAGTAACTGATACCGCCATTGACACCACTTATAAAATAAGTGTCTAAATATTCATTAAATAAATATTATAAACTATGAAATATTTTACAAAGTTATGATTTTATGATATAATCTAGTCATAAATCAATGACGAAGGAATATTATGTAGTTAAGCATATAAAGTGAACTTGGTATAGTGAGAACAAGTTATGATACTATTTAATTCCTACCTTCAGAGTGAAATGCAAACATTTTCGGTTAATCGCCGTTATCAAAATTAAGTAAATTAAAAGGATGGCACCGTCATATTTTGACTCCTTATATGTGCTATCCTTTTTATATTTTAAGGAGTGATAATTATGTTTTTTTATAAATGACCGTTACATTTATTTTTAGGTAAAGATAAATAAAGAAAGGAAAATAATTATGAAATTAAGTAGATTAAATATTAAAAAGATAAATTTTAATGATATTGATAAAAAATATTCTGGGCAAGATATTTTATTAAAGTTAGGTGAACTTTATCAATTTGAAAGTGGGATATATGGTTATGGTAATTTATGGACTAAGTTGGAAAGAAATGTAGAAAATATAATTATTGAAGAGCTGGATAAAGTTGGATGTATACAAGTTGAATTCCCTAAATTACAACCAAAAAAAATATGGGAACAATCTAATAGATGGGATACTTATACAAAAGATGGAGATATAATGTTTATTCTTAATAATAATTTGGGAGAATATGGACTTGCTCCAACAGCTGAAGAATGTGCTACTATATTTGGTGCTAATAGATTGGGATCATATAAAAATCTTCCAGCAATTTATTATCAAATTGGTGAAAAATTTAGAAAAGAAATAAGAACAAGAGGATATTTATTTAGACCAAGAACATTTGTGATGATGGATGCTTATTCTTTTGATAGAACAGAAGAAGATATGCAAAAGACTTATGAACTAATGCATCAAGCATATTTAAACATTTTTAATAGATTGGGAATAAAAATAATCCCTACAGTTAGTGATAATGGTGTAATTGGTGGTAAAGTTGCTGAAGAATTTCAAGCAATAACTGATTTAGGAGAAGATAAAACATTATATGACGAAGTAAATAATATAGGAATAAATAAAGAAGTTTTAGAATTTGATAATAGAAATGAATATTTAAAACAATTAGGAGTATCTAATATAAATAGTTTAAAGGAGTATAATACTGTAGAACTAGGTAATAACTTCCAATTAGAAACAAAATATTCTGAAAGCATGAAACTATATTATAAAGATGAAAATAGTCAAGATAAACCATATTATATGGGATGTTATGGTATAGGACTTGGAAGGATAATTGCATGTTTAATAGAAAATAATGTAATAAAAAAAGATGAACAAATTAAAGGATTTGCTCTACCATACGATATAGCACCTTATAAAGTTCAAATTATATATAATGAGAATAATAAAGAAGAAGCTGAAAAGTTATATAATTATTTATTGGAAAATAATATACCATCAATAATAGATGACAGAGATAATTTAACAATTGGTAATAGAATAAATGATGTATATGTTCTAGGAACACCAAAAATGATAATATTAGGAAATAAATTTGACGGAATTAATTATGAAATAGAAGATACTAAAACTAATGAAAAGATTATCACAAAGCTAGAAAATATTTTGGAAGAATTGAAATAACATGATTTTATTTTAATGCCATATGACCTGGAAACTATATATTATTTTTTGATACCGTTTTATGGTAACTATAAAAATGACTTAAAATTAGACGGAATTATACTAAATTTCGTCTTTTTTATGGTATAATTTTATTGATTTATTAAAAGGAGTTGATCCAAATGAATGAAAATAAAACTAATATAAATTGGTTGATTTCAATTTAATTAAGAACACTCCAAAAGTACTATAAAATAAGGAAAAATAAAAAAATACATCTTACATATTTTTAATAAAAATAGCTAAAAATTAGAAAAAACAGTAAAAATGGGTAAAATTAAGTATTTTTTTGCTAAGAAGTTGCAATGTGATTACAGCAGTTAAGAACATTTCAAATATGAGGTGATAATAATGAAAAATATTGGTTTAGAAAGAGGATATTTAGAATTATATGATTATAGAGAAGATTATCCTTCGATTTATGAAAAAGAAAAAGAAGAATTGTTAGATATTTATAAAGATAGAATTAAATATATTGATCATGTTGGGAGTACTAGTATAAAAGGAATTAAATCTAAACCTATTATTGATATCAATATTCAAACTGATGATTTAGATGATTTTAAAGAGTATACTGAATCTACTGTTGAGGGTGACATTTATACTGTAAAAAAAGAACCAACACTGGGTGGAGATTATTTAATTAGAAAAGAAGAAGATGGAAAAGTAAAAGCATTTATACATGTTTATAAAACTGGTGATATGAATGGCATAACATCAATTATGTTTAGGGATTATATGAATTCACATGAAGATGAAGCAAAAAGATATGAAGCATTAAAAATGGAATTATATGATAAGTATAAGGATAACAGAAAAGAATATACACATGGTAAAGATAAGTATATTAAAGAAATAATAGCATTAGCCATGAAAGAAAAAAATAAAATTTAGGACATTGTAATTCTTTACTCCTATGTTTAGCCATATGGCCTAGCATTTTCATTAAATAAATTGATTACGTAATATTTAAGAACACATAATTGTTATAAATTTAGACAGATTACTACAAAATCTGCCTTTTTTATGCTATAATTTTAATGATTTTATAAAAGGAGTTGATCCAAATGAATGATAATAAAACTAATATAAACTGGTTGATATTGATTTAGTCTAGCCATTCATGAAACTCCTATAAAATAAGGAAAAACTAAGTATTTAGTAATTACATTTTTTTATAAATAATTACTAAAAAGTATAAAAAATAGATAATAAATAGCCAAAGATAGCATAGCATTTGATACTTGATATTGACGGTTAACCAATTAATAAAAGAGGTGAAAATAGTGGAAGAAATAATAATAAGAAATCTAACAAAGGAAGATTATTTTGATGTATTTGAACTAGAAAAACAGGTTCATAGAGAACATTATTCAAAGAGGCCAGATTTATACAATGATGTTTCAGATTTATTTCCAAGAGAATACTATTATTCAATAATTGATAATAAGAATAGTATTATGATTGGAATCGAATGTAATAATAAGATAGTTGCAATCATTATGTCTGAAGTTAAGGAAACGAGTAATATATCAGTGATAAAAAAGCGTAAGTACTGTTATATAGATGACATTGTAGTCGATAAAAGTTATCGAAGAAAAGGATATGCAAAAAGATTATTTAATGAGTTGAGAGAAGAATTAAAAAAATTAAATATATGTGATATAGAATTAACAGTATGGCCTTTTAATAAAGGGGCAATTGCATTTTATGAATCTATTGGCATGTCAGCTAAAAATATAAAATATGAGTTTAAAAGCAATAACGAATTAAATACAGAAACAATTGAATTAAACACAACACAAAGTGCTAAATAAAAAGGAGTTGATCCAAATGAATGAAAATAAAACTAATATAAACTGGTTGATATTGATTTAGTCTAGCCATTCATGAAACTCTTATAAAATAAGGAAAAACAAATATTTAGTAATTACATAATTTAATAAATAATTACTGAAAATTATTAAAAATAGCAAAAAAATAACCAAAAATAGCATAGTATTAGATACTTGGTATTGACGGTTAAACTTTTGATAAAAGAGGTGAAAAATATGAATGAATTAAGAGATTTATATGATATTAATAGTAATAAAACGGGTAAAACGTATCATAAAGGAGAAATAATTCCAGAAGGATATTATCCAATGGTTGTTATGGTTGTAATTAGAAATTCTAAAGGAGAATTTTTGATGCAAAAAAGAGTTGAAACTAAAGGTGGAGATTGGGGAGTAACTGGTGGTCATCCTAAGTCAGGTGAAACTCCGCTTGAAGGAATTATTACTGAAGTTAGAGAAGAATTAGGTTTAGATTTTTCAAAAGAAAAATTTATTGAATATGATTCAGGATGCGATGGTAAAGATTGTTATAAAATGTATTTTGTAACTAAAGATATTGATATTAATGATATTTTAATTCAAGAAGAAGAACTTAGTGAAGTAAAGTGGTTTACCATGGAAGAATTACAACATATGGTGGATATTAAAGAATTAAATGATGATCAAATTTCTTGTTTTATTAAAGTATGTGATTATTTAAAAAATAATAATGTTATTAAGTAGGAGAAATCCTACTTTTTATGTTATAATTGTATATAGGTTTAAAGGAGTTGATCCAAATGAATGAAAATAAAACTAATATAAATTGGTTGATATTGATTTAGTCTAGCCATTCATGAAATTCCTATAAAATAAGAGAAAACTAACGGTTTAGTAATTACATTTTTTGATAAAAAATTACTAAAAAATATAAAAAATAGATAAAAAATAGTCAAAAATGGCATAGTGTTTGATACTTGGTATTGACGGTTAAACTTTTGATAAAAGAGGTAAAAAATATGAATGAATTAGAAAAAGAAAAAATAGCTAATATTTGTGAAGAATTATATAAATATTGTATAAGTGAAATGCCACAAGTAGAAAATGACAAATTAATTTGGTTTTTAAATGGTTCAACTTTATGCAATATGTTATATAATGTGAGATATATTGATGGTACTACAGTTTCAGAAGAATTTAATAATTATTGCAAAGATTTTATTAGACAACCCAAAGGTGATATAGATATAACATATACTCCCGATAGAAGATATAAGTTTGATTTAAATAATCCAAATATTGTAGCTTTTCAAGAAATATCAGAAGAACAAAGAACTTATAATTTTGTTGATTCTAATTCAGAATTAAATGAAACTGATTTAGAACAAATTTGTAAGATGACCACAAAAAATGGTTTTGTATTTTATGCTAAAAAACCTCAATATTTATTTTTATATAAATTAAAGGAATTTATTGCAATATTCAATAAAGAAATATTAGAAAATAGCATTGATGAAATAAATAGAAAGAAAAAGAATATGTTAAATGATGTTAAAAATTTATATAATATATCTTTAGCCTATTGTGGGTATGAACAAACTTTAAGTGTTATTAATAACTTACCAAATATATCAGGTTATTTACATAATTTATATGAAGAAAATAAAAATGATTATGATTTATTATTAAATATTACAATGAATTTAATAACAAAAATAGAACAAAAAATAAGGAGTTGATCCAAATGAATGAAAATAAAACTAATATAAATTGGTTGATTACGATTTATTTAACCCTTTTAAAAAATTCTTTATTTACAAGGGTTTGCGAAAATTAACATCTTGCATGTTTTATATAAAAATATGTTAAAATAGATAAAAATTAGTAAAAAATGACTATTTATAGTGTAAAAAGTGATAGGAATTAATAAGGTGATTACACCTTTTAACCCCTATACCTAAAAAAGAAAGGAAGATAATTATGGATTTAAATAAAAGAGCAAATGAAATGAATGATTTTTTTAATAAAGTGGTAGATATTGATTACGATGAAAGACACTTAAAATTAATAGAGGCAAAAGAAAAAATAATAGACTTTTTACCTAAAAATATGGAAAAAGTAATAGATTTAGGAGCAGGAACTGGATTACAATTAATAAAATTGTATAAGGAATATCCAAATGTGCATACTACTGCTATTGATATATCAGATGGAATGTTAAAAAAATTAGAAGAAAGACATATAAGTGATAATATCACTATTGTAAATAAAAGTTTCTTTGATTATGATTTCGGAAATGATATAGACGCAGTTATATCTTCTCAAGCACTACATCATTTTGAATCAAATGATAAATTAACTTTATATAAGAAAGTATATGAGTGCTTGAAAAAAGATGGTGTCTTTGTTAATGAAGATTATTTTGCTGAAAATGAAGAAACCGAAAAACAATTATTTGAAGATTACTATAATCTTGTAAGGGGTGAAGGAAAACATTATGATACTCCACTTACTATTGAACATGAGACTGAAATATTAAAAGAAGTAGGATTTAGTTCAGTTGAAACATGTATAACAGATAATTATAAAATAATTATTGCTAAAAAATAAAGGAGTTGATCTAAATGAATGAAAATAAAACCAATATCAACTGGTTGATTTCAATTTAATTAAGAACACTCCTAAAACCTTATAAAATAAGGGAAAATACAAAAATACATCTTGCATTTTTTTAATAAGAATAGTTAAAAATTGCTGAAAATTGGTAAAAATAGTCAAAGATTAGTGATTTTTTGCTAAGAAGTTGCAAGGTGATTACAAAAGTTAAGAACATATAAAATGGTTAAGTAATAATATGAAAGTTGGCAATTTATGAGTAATAATTATGATATAAAAGAATTAAGAGAAAAAATAGATAGATGTAAAAATATGAAATTATCTGATGTAAGCTTAGATGATGTTGATGAAATTTCTTCTATAAAAATAGATAGAAGAAAGTCAAGTAATGAAAGAATTTTGGATTTTTTAAGGAAAACTAAAAATCCATATATATTTAAAGTTAATAATACACTAGTTAGAATTAGTTTTTCAAACAATGATAGAACGGCTGATGATTGTTTAACAAGTGTACTTAAAAATTTATATAGATAGAAATGTTACTGAATTATCTAGAGAAATTGCTGAAAATGAAAGAGAAGCAAGACAATTTTTAAAAGGAAAAATTATTAAATAATAAAGTTGCAATGTTGTATGATATAATGCAAAACAAGGAGATTTTGTATGGTGGTAATAAAAAGAAAAAGAAACATATTAGGAAGAGAAAAAGATAATACCGGCGTCCTAATAAAAGGAGCAAAAGTTATCCCAGCTACTCAAGCAATAATAGATGCAGCTAATAGAGAATTAAGAAAAAAATGTGCAAGTCAAAGAGAAAATGATGCAGAAGCTACAATAGCAGCAAGCAAAATGTGGGCGGGCTCATCTTTTTATGAAACTGGTGGATGTTATTTTGAAAAACAACCAGAAGAACAAATTATATATGGTGGATCAGTAAAAACATTAAAACGTAAATAAGAATAATAAGTAAATAATATAAATTTAGACAGATTATAGAAAATCTGCCTTTTTTATGCTATAATTTTAATGATTTTAAAAAGGAGTTGATCCAAATGAATGAAAATAAAACTAATATAAACTGGTTGATATTGATTTAGTCTAGCCATTCATGAAACTCCTATAAAATAAGGTAAAACTAACTTTTTAGTAATTACATTTTTTGATAAATAATTACTAAAAAGTATTAAAAATTTATAAAAAATAGTCAAAAATAACATAGTATTTGATACTTGGTATTGACAGTTAAAGCTTTACAAAAAAGAGGTGAAATATATGAAAAATATCTGTTTATATATTCCTGAATTAAAGGATTATTGGTATGAAGCAAAAATACAATCTGATCCACAATCTATGAGTTATAATGCTGGTTATGATGTATCATATTATGGCTATCATTATGATACTGGCTGTATTGATTTTCCTGAAGACAAATGGGAAGAATCATATAATAAAAGAATAAATGATAATAAATATTTTGCTTATATAAAAGATAATGATTTGAATACATTTGTTGGCTATGTTAATTATCATTATAATAAAGGTGATGATAGGTATGAGTGTGGAATTGTAATTGAATCTAAATATAGAGGAAAAGGATATTCCAAAATAGCATTAGAATTACTATGTGAAGCAGCTAGAAAAAATGGTATAAGGGAATTATACGATAATTTTGAAATAAATAGAGATAACACTTTAAATGTTTTTGAACAAGTGGGATTTGAAGTTGTTGAAAAACAAACTTGGAAGAAATTTGGAAAAGATGTTGATGGTGTTTTAGTTAGAATAATATTATAAAAGGAGTTGATCCAAATGAATGAAAATAGAACAAATATAAATTGGTTGATATTGATTTAGTCTAGCCATTCATGGAACTCCTATAAAATAAGGGGAAAAGATAATTTAGTAATTACATTTTTTAATAAATAATTATTAAA
>JAGAWU010000041.1 GCA_017941235.1 Bacilli bacterium
AATAATAAAAGAAAAGAGGCCAAAGAAAGTTCTTGATTTATATTGTGGAGTAGGTACTATTGGAATATCCATTTCTAATTATGTAGAAGAAGTACATGGCATTGAAATAGTGGAAAAAGCAATAGAAAGTGCTAATAAAAATAAAGAATTAAATAAAGCAAAAAATATTAGTTTTACTTGCGGAAAAGTAGAAAGAATTATAGATAGTTCTTATAAGAATTATGATTTGATAATAGTTGATCCGCCTAGAAGCGGTATAGATAAAAAAGCTTTAGAAGTGATTAATAATAGTAAAACAGAATCAGTCATATATGTATCATGTGATCCAGTAACACTTGCTAGGGATATAAAAGAATTAACGAATTATGAATTAAAAGAAGTAGAATTATTTAATATGTTTCCAAGGACATACCACGTTGAAACCGTATCAGTACTATATCGTAAAACCATTGAAAAATAAGAAAAGTTGCATTTTTAGAAAATAATTATAATCTCTTTTTTAGCTATTAATAACTAAAAAAAAGGATTTTTTGTATCTAAGTATGTTATAGGGAATAGGTCATTAATAATATAGAAAAATGAAAAATTTTAAGAATAAAAACATTCGTAGAATAGTAATATTACAATGTAATTTTAAATCTAAAATTATGGTATAATACTATATAAGGAAGTTGGGTGAAAATATGAATTGGAGTGAGTCTATAAAGGTTGCAATAGATTATATTGAGGATAATTTAACTAATGATATTACAATAAATGATATTTCAAAAAAATGTTATATATCACCATATTATTTTCAAAAAGGATTTGCTATGTTATGTGGATATTCAGTGAGTGAATATATAAGAAATAGAAGATTATCTTTAGCTGGATTAGAATTATTAAATACAGATAATAAAATAATCGATATAGCTTTAAAATATGGCTACGATTCACCTGATAGTTTTACGAAAGCATTTAAGAGATTTCATGGTACAACTCCAATAGATATTAGAAATAAAAAAGGAACTATTAAAGATTTTTCACCACTAAAAATAAATATTTCATTAGATGGTGGTTATATCTTAGATTATAGAATAGAAGATAAAGAAACGTTTAGTATTATAGGACTTAAGAATAGTATTGATTATAAAAAAGCTAAAACAGAAGTCGAAAAAAGTTGGAAAACATTTTTTATAAAAAATATGTTAGGTAAATTAAAACCTAAATATGAAGTGAATGTTGATAAAAACATGCGTGGAGATTATTTTGATTATATTATTGGCGATGATTATAATCCAAATAATAAGTATTCAAAAAATTATGAAGTAATAAATATCGCTAAATTTACTTGGGCAATATTTCCATGTATTGGTAAAGCTAGTGAAAGTATTAAAGATATTAATGAAAAAATATTTAAAGAATGGTTAGCAAATAATAATAATTATTCTATAGCTGATGGATATAATATTGTAATGTATTCTAATCCAAAAGAATATAAAAATGGCATTAATGATGAAAAATATTATTGTGAAATATGGATACCTGTAATAAAGAAATAGACAAAAGAGTGCTAAAAAAGACGGGTATTCTTTTTTTGTTATTGTTATAATTTATTGGCAGTGGAGGTATTTATGGAAGAAAAAATAAGATTAGCAGTTGCAGAAGAATATAGCAATATACTTGGAATAGTCGCTTATAAAGATAATGAAAAAGTATATGAAGAATATTTTAGAGGAGCAACAAAAGATGAATCGGTTCATGCTTTTTCAATGTGTAAAAGTTTAGTATCAATTCTTATTGGGATAGCAATAGATAAAGGATACATTGAAAGTGTTCATCAAAAAGTATTAGATTATTTTCCTGATTATAAGCTTAAAAGAAATCAAGAACAATTAAAGGATGTAACAATAGAAGATTTTTTAACTATGAGAGTTCCTTATAAATTTAAGTATGAACCTTACACTAAAATATGGGGGAAATGTCTTGATTGGGGAGAACCAATTCTTGAGCTTGTAGGTGGTAAAGAAAAAATAGGAGAACATTTTCATTATTCAACTGTGGGTATTCAAATACTTTCTAATATACTTGCAAAAGCAACAAGTAAGAATATGAAAGAATTTGCTACAGAATATCTATTTAAACCATTAGGTATAAAGGAAGTACCTGATGCACCAATTCATGATAAAAAATCACAAGATTATTTTTACAAGACAAGAGATATAAGAGGTTGGGCTAAAGATCCAAGTGGAAATTATACAACTGGCTGGGGATTATCTATTACAACTGAAGAATGGGCTAAAATTGGATTATTAGTACTAAATAAAGGTGTTTATAATAATCAAAGGATAGTATCTGAAAAATATATTAATGAAATGGTTATTGAAAGAGAAAAGAATTACGGGTATTTATGGTGGATATATCCTAAAAATCAAGTAATGAAAATAATGAGAAAAGAATATGATACTGGAAAATATGATTCATATTGTGCCAATGGTGTTGGTGGCTCACTTATATCAGTAATACCAGAAAAAAATATAGTTATATGCATAACATCTTCTTTAGTATATAATCCAAAAATTAGAAGTGAGTTAATTAATAACTATTTATTACCATATATTGAAACAAAAGAAACTAGCAAAGTTTTAAAGAAATAAACACATCGGAAGATTAAGATATTACGATGTAATTAAATATTAGAAATACGTGGTATAATGGATATATAGATAGATTGGAGGAGTTTATATGAATGATTTAAAAAAATACCCAGAAGAAGAAATACAAAAATTAATAATAAATGGAGAAGTTTCAGTTGGGGATATTGTTGATTCTGGAATATGTCCTACATGTTTTGATAAGAATAATAATCATGTTCTATATGGTGATAATACAGATAAAATGATTTATGAAAATGATAAATTTGAATGTTTTTTAGTAGGTAATCCTAGATCTGAAGGTCATGTGGCAATAAGTACAAAAAAACATTTTAAAGATATGATGGAAATTGATGATGAAACTTGTAAAGAAATATTTTTGATTTCTAAAAAGTTAATGAATATTATTAAAAAAGTATATAATTCTGAAAGTGTATATTTATGTACTATGTGTGATGGACCAATGAATCATTTTCATGTACAATTGATACCAAGATATAGTTTTGAAAAAAGAGGATCTAAAAATTTTGTTAAACCTAGATTTGAATATAAAGAAGATAAAGAAAAATTGCAAAAATTGAGAGAGTTAATGATGGACTAAAAGTTCGCAAGATTAAGATATTCCGTACTAACTGATGAGAGAAATCTCATCTTTTTTAGTAATTTCCATGTATTAATACAATCAAATTGTGTTTATCTAAGTTTTGTCAAATTTAAATTTTTATGATATGATAATCACGACAAAAAGAACTGAGTTTCCTCAATTTTTAAAATTTTGGATAATAAGTCTATTTGTTTTGATATAAGCAATCTGAAGTACATAATTTATAA
>JAGAWU010000042.1 GCA_017941235.1 Bacilli bacterium
ATGGGAGCTCCATCAACTATAACAGGAAGGTTATTAACTTTTGAAGAAGCAACAAGTCTAGGATGTGATGCAAATGAAAATACGTGCCCAGAAGGGTCATTCATTACGAAAACACCATTTTGGCTTGGGTCGGCTTACGACGATGAAGACGTGTGGTACGTTATTAGCAACCACTCTTCCTTCAGCTACTACCGCTATGACATTGACGGCGCCTGTGGCGTTCGCCCGGTTATAGAAATCTCAACATCTGATATCTAAGCACGAAGTGCGCCAGGAACGAAATTTCGGAGAAATTTGCGCTTTCCGTCCTTCTAGAGGGAAATTTTCTAAAAGAAAATATTCCCGAGAGGAGGAGAAAAGCTTTAAAAATATCATTTTGATGTATACGGGGAAATACTAGAAAGTGAAATTAGATAAAAAAGTTTTGAGTTATTCAAAACTTTTTTGTTTGTTATTGTTTAAGATTTGGTTTTAATATATAATTACGATAGAGGTAGTTGTATGAAAAGTAAGAGTAGTAAAAAGATTTTTTTAATTATATTTTTAGGTATAACTTTAATTAGATTTTTAATTAGTTTTAATTTGAAGAGTTTATATATATCTAATTTAAGTTATGATGATGGATTAATGATTAAACAAATGAGTAGCTTAATTAGTGGTCAATACTTAGGTGTTTATGATGATTTTCTATTAATAAAAGGAATAGTTTTTCCATTTCTTCTTTCTTTTTGTAAAAATATACATGTAACTTATAGTATTATGTTTACTATTTTATATATACTGTCAGTTATATATTTTATTAAGCCTTTTGAAAAGTTGATTAGAAATAAATACTTTATGTTTATATTTTATGTGTTATTACTATTTAATCCAATTACATATTCATCTGAATTATTTCAAAGATTATATAGAAATTCAATTTCAATAATAGAGGTTTTATTCTTTTTAGGAGTAACAATTAGAATTATTATTTCTGATGATAAAACTAAGAGTAGTGTTTTAAATTATTTACTATTAGGTATCATTACTTCAATAATGTATTTAACTAGAGAAGATAATATTTGGACTAAAATTATATTAGGTTTTATTGTTGTTTATAAATGTTTACAGAATAAGAATTTAAAAAATAAAAGATTTAAAATAATATTAGCTAGTCTAATACCTATAATAGTTTTAACTTTTAATTTAAATATAGTATCATTTGTTAATTATAAAAAATATAATATATATACTTATAATGAAATACAAAAATCAGAGTTTAAAAATACTTTTAGAAAAGTATTACAAATAAAAGATGATGAGAAAAAAGATAAGGTATCTGTTCCTAGAACTACATTCTTTAAACTTGTTGATAATTGTGAGACATTTAATATAACTAAAAGAGAAATAAATCAGTATTATAAAGTGTTAATAGATGATACTGGAGAAATATATAATGGGAATATAGTTTGGTATTTTAGACAATTTTTATATAAGAAAAATAAGTTTAAAGATGGTAAAGAAGCAGAAAACTATTTTAAAAAACTAGGTGAAGAAATAGATAAGTCTTTTAGTGAAGGAAGATTTGAAAAAGAATATGCTTTTCCATCAATACTTTTAAATGTACCTACATATAATGAATTTGTTAATATGCATAAGAATTTATTTAAAATAGTTGCTTATACTTCTACATATAAGAATGTTAAAACTATAACTGATTTTAGTAAATTTAACTATGATGAAGAAGTAGATGCTTATAGAATAGTTAATTTAGATAGTCATACTACTGAAAATATTGTTAAAAAGAATGATAAAAGATATGAAGTTATTAGATTTATTTATATGATTTTAACAGTAATACTTAGTCCAGTTGCACTTATTATATATTTATATAATATTGAGAAAAAAGATATATATAATCTTATTACTACAATTATATTATTTATTTATTTGATTATATTAGCTGGTGTTACTTATACTGATGCTACTGCATTTCCAACTATGAGATATTTGTGTTTGGGTAATATATATATATTACAAACTATATTTATAATTCTTAATATGTATAGATTATATAGAAAGAGTGAAGAAATTAATTTTAAAATGGTAAAAAAATAGTAAACTTAATTTAGTAAAACTACAATTCAATTTGTTGGAGTTGTAGTTTTTTTATTAATAAAGCTTAAGTTAGGATATTGTTTAATAAATATCAATGTGCTCTTTTCTTTACTTGCTTAATGACTTAATTAATGGTATTATAATAGTATAAAAATTGTGAGGTGGTTTTATGAATAATGAAGAAACTAATTTATTTCATTTAGAAGATTTAAATGTTAATAAGATAAGAGAATCATTAAATGAAGTGATTGATGCTTTAGATGAAAGAGGTTATAATGCTACTAATCAAATAGTTGGATATTTAATTAGTGGTGATTTAGGATATATTTCTTCTCATAAGGGTGCACGTAAGAAAATGCAAGAATTAGATAGAGCTGAAGTTGTTGAGGTTTTACTTAAAGAATTTAAAAAGCAAAAATAATGAGATACTTAGGATTAGATTTAGGTAGTAGAACTTTAGGTGTGAGTATTTCTGATAAATCAGGTATGTTTGCTAGGGCTTATACTGTAATTAGACATAATGAAGAATATGATAGACTTTTAGATGAAGTTAAGAATATTGTTTCTTTAGAAGGTGTTGATGCTATAGTACTTGGTTTTCCTAAAAATATGAATAATACCATTGGACCTAAAGGAGAACTTAGTCAAACTTTTAAGACAAAATTGGAAGAATTATTAAGTATACCTGTTTATCTTCAAGATGAAAGGTTAACAACAAAACAAGCTTTAGATGTTTTAATATCAAATGATACCTCACGCAAGAAAAGAAAACAAGTTGTTGATAAGATGGCTGCTTGTATAATACTTCAAAGTTATTTAGATAAGGAGAGTAAATAATGGAAGAAAAAACTTTTACAATGATGAATGCTGAAGGCATAGAAACGAAATATGATGTTTTATTTACTTTTGATAGTGAAGATACTGAAAAAAGTTATATAGCTTATACGGATAATACATATGATGAGGATGGTAACATTCAAGTTTATGCATCTACTTATGATCCTAATAGTGAAGAGATGATATTGGGTGAAATTAAAACCGATAAAGAGTGGAAAGTTATAGAAACAATACTTGATACAATACAACAAGAATTAAGAGAAAAGGAAGAAAGTAGCGAGCAATAAGCTCGTTATTTGTTCTGGAAGGAGTTAGAATGAAGAAAAAAGTAAAAATAACAATAATAATAATTGTACTTTTAGGTTTAATATTAATAGCAGGAAGTTTTTTATATACATATTTTTTAAGTCCTATTGATAAGAATTCTACTGCTGTTATAGAAGTAAAAGTGGAACAAGGAATGACTTCTAGAGATATTGGAGAGCTTTTAGAAAAAAGAGGAGTTATTAAGAATAAAGATTTCTTTTTAGTATATTTAAAACTTAATGAATGTAATTCTTTAAAAGCATCAACTTATGAATTGAAGAAGAGTATGAATTTAGAGGAAATAGTTGATACTTTATGCAAGGGTAATTCTTATAATGAAAATATTATAAGAGTAACTTTTAAAGAAGGAAAAACAGTTAAAGATTATATGAAAGTAATTAGTGATAATTTTGGTTATGATTATGATACTTTAATTAAAGATATTAATGATAGAACTTATTTACAAACATTAATAGAGAAATATTGGTTTTTAGATAGTGATATTTTAGATGAAAATATTTATTATCCACTTGAGGGATATTTAACTCCTGATACTTATGAATTTAATAAAAATACAGAGTTTAAAAAAATTATTGAAGTACTTTTAGATCATACTGATAAGAATTTGGCTCCTTATAAGAATAAAATTAATAATAGTAAGTTTACTGTTCATGAGTATTTAACACTTGCATCTATGACTGAACTTGAAGGGTTAAATAGTAAAGATAGAAAGCTAATTGTTGGCGTATTTGTAAATAGACTTAATTTAAAAATGAATTTAGGTAGTGATGTTACTACATATTATGGTCTTCAAAAGAAGATGGATGGGGATTTAACTACAGAAGAATTTAATAAGAAAAACTATTATAATACTAGAGCTAGTTCTATGGCTGGTAAACTTCCAATTGGTCCTATATGTAATCCATCGAAAGTAAGTATAGATGCTTCTTTTAACCCTACTGATAGTGATTATTTATATTTTGTTGCTGACAAAAATGGAAAAATCTATTATAATACAACTAATCAAGACCACCTTAAGACTGTAAAGGAAATAAAAGAGGCAGGAAATTGGATATGGTAGATAATGATGAGCTTATAAAAGAAATAGAAAAATATGCAGAAGAAAATAAAGTACCTATTATGCAAAAAGAGGGAATTAGTTATCTTACTGAATATGTTAAAAATAATGAAATTAAAACAATTTTAGAAGTAGGAACTGCTATTGGTTATTCTGCAATATGTATGGCTTTAGTTGATTCTAAAATTAAAATAGTATCAATTGAAAGAGATGAACAAAGATATTTAGAGGCAATTAATAATGTAAAAAAATTCGGTTTAGATAAAAGGATTACTTTAATATATGGTGATGCTTTAAATACAGATTTAGATTCTAAATTTGATTTGATATTTTTTGACGCAGCAAAAGCACAAAATATTAATTTTTTTACACATTTTGAGAAAAATTTAAAAAATAGTGGTACAATAATCACAGATAATATATACTTTCACGGTTATACTTTTATGGATGAAGACAAAATTGAAAGTAGGAACATTAGAGGTATTGCTAGAAAAATTAGGAACTATATTAAATTTTTAGATGATAATAAAAGTTATACTACAGAAATTAAAAATATTGGTGATGGCGTAGCTGTTACTAGAAGGAATGATGTTTTATGAAAATAGGTCCAGTAGAAGTAAGCAAAAAATTATTTGTTGCAATGATAGTTGTACTAGTTTTAACAATAGTAGCTACTATTATTAAAAGTATGTATGTAAATAGATATCAGAAATATAAAGTTAATCAAAAAGAAGATTTTATTTATACAAAAGTAGAGTATAAAAAAAGTAATTCTGCTATACCTTATGTAAATTTAAATACTAGTTTTGCTAAAAATTTAAATAAGCAAATTTCTGCCTTAGCAGATACTTATAGAAGTAGTGATACTTCTAATAATTCAATGAGTTATAGATATAATATTAATGCTAATATTGTTTCACTTGTTATTATTTTTAAAAGTGTTAACGATAATGATGAACTTACTTTTGATTTTGTAACTTATGTATTTGATTTAGATAAAGGTGCTAAAGTACTTGATGATGAAGAAATACTTGCTAGATATAATTTAACTGAAGAGGATGTTTCTGATGAAATAGAAAAGCAGATGAAGCAAAAGTATAAATATGAAATAAAAGAAGAAATATTACCAGAGGGTTGTGATTTTAGTATTTGTTTCTTAAGACTTAGAGGTATAGATAATTATACAGATAATGTTAATTATTTTATTGAAAATGAAGAATTAGTTGTTTATAAATCATATGATGTTTATTCAGAGTATGATGAAGAAAATGTTTATTCTAGAGATGATTTTAAGTTTTATATTAATTAAGGGGGATTTTTATGGTTAATTTACTTAATGTAATTTGTTCTGATTACATAATGATAAAAATTGTTACTATAGCAAAGAGAGTAATTGATATTATTAGAATTGTTACACCAATACTTTTAATAATAGGTGGTACTATTACTTTTACTAAAGGAGTAATTAATCCTGAAGAAAAGGGTGGTAAAAGTCAGACTGTGGGTAAATTTTTAAATGGTGTTTTTGCTACTGTAATTGTTATGTTTTTACCATTTATTATTAATACTGTTATGCTAATAATTAGTACATATGGAGAGGTTGGAGTAAAAGAAAATGGTAATACTGTTGCTTTTCAATTATCTAGTTGTTGGACAAGTTCAGGTGTTAATAATTCAAATATGAATTCTGTTAATGGTACTACAAGATCTATTTATCAAGAATCAAGAAGATAGAATAAAAATTAAAATAAATAATATAATTTAATAAAAAATGTTTAAATTTTAAAAAAAATATGTATAATAAATGAAAAAAAGGAGTAAGTATTATGAAAAGAAGATATAAAGTACTAATATATTTATTTTGTTTAGTTTTAATTATACTTACTACTTTTTCACTTACTTGGTTATTTTTAGAAAAAATTAGTGGGGATACAGATATATATAAGTATAATGTTGAACTTAAAGAAGAATTATATAAAGATAAGAATTATACTTATTATTTTGGCCCTAAGGATGAACAAAGTAAGCTTATTGAATATAATAATGCTATTATTAGAAAAGATAAATATAAGAAATATAAGATAGTTGTTACTTTAAATGATGAAGAAAGTACATTAATGAAAAATAATTATTTTTTTTATAAAGATTACTTCTATTTAATAGCAGGTAATATTACTAGATTTAATTTAAAAGCTGAAAAAATAATGAATAGTAAAAAAGTTGATAAAGGTTGTTTTATTGGTAATGCTAGAGTAAGTAAAATATTTGGTGAGAAAAAGGGATATATTTATTTTAAAGTAAAACTATTTAAAGAGTCAGATAGTAGAAATTGGTATGAGGATAGATATTATAAATTAAAATATGATAATATGAAACTTTATGAGATACCACAAGAATTATTACCAGAATTTGAATAGAAAGGAAACTTTCTTTTTCTTTTATAAGGAGGTTTTATTATGGAAATATTAGTTAAACCTGTAAAAGATATAGATTTATATCAAAAAGCAGATGGTTTTGTTTTGCCAATTAAAGATTATTCTGTTGATTATAGAAATTATTACACACTAGATGAGATTAAAAGTATAGTTAATAGAACTAATAAAAAGATTTTTGTTGTTATGAATAAAATGATGGAAAATAGTGATATAGAAAATATTAAGAATATATTAATAGAATTAGATAAGATTAATATTTATGGAATATTCTTTTATGATTTATCTATTATTCAATTAAAGAAAGAACTTAATTTAAATGTTAATTTAGTATGGAATAATACTCATATGGTTACTAATTATTCTGCTTGTAATTATTATTATGAGGAAGGATGTAAGTATTCATATTTATCTAATGAAATTACACTTGATGATATATTATTAATGAATAAAAATAGTAAATCAAGTTTAATATTTATGCTTTTAGGTTATCCAGTTGCTAGCTTTTCTAAAAGAAAGTTAGTTTCAAATAGTAATTTTAAAGATAGTATTATAATAAGTGAAGATGTTTCTAAACAGAAATATATAGTATTTGAAGATAAGAATGGTACTACTTTTAAATATAATAAGATAAGAAATAATTCTATTTGTTTAAAAGAATTACTTAATAATAATTTTCCATTTATTTATTTAATTGAAGATGATATTGATCATGATAAATTTATTGATGGACTTAACTTAACTTCGGATTTTATAAATAATACTATAGATAATAATAAATATGTTTCTAGTATGAAAGAATTATTTGGATCTGATACTGGGTTTTTATATAGAAAGACTATTTATAAGGTGACGAAGAAATGAAAAGAGTAGAATTACTTTCTCCAGCAGGAGATTTAGAAAGATTAAAAGTAACATTGTTATATGGAGCAGATGCTGTATACTTAGGTGGTAAGAGTTTTGGACTTAGAGCTAATGCTACTAATTTTACATTTGAAGAGTTAGAAGAAGGGTGTGCTTTTGCTCATAATTTAAATAAAAAGGTTTATTTAACTTTAAATATAGTTTTTCATAATGAAGATTTAGATGGGGTTTATGATTATATAGATAAATGTGTTAAATGTGGTATAGATGCTTTTATTGTAAGTGATATACCTATAGCTACTTTTATAAAAAATAATTATAAAGATGTAGAAGTTCATATTTCTACACAAGATTCTATTATGAATTATAAAGCAGTACAATATTTAGAAAATAAGGGTTTTGAAAGGGTTGTACTTGCTAGAGAGCTTACACGCGAAAAAATAAAAGAAATTAGAAGTAAGACTAATATAGATATAGAAATGTTTATACATGGTGCTATGTGTACATGTGTTAGTGGGAGATGTGCACTTTCTAATTATGTTACTAATAGAGATGCTAATCGTGGTGGATGTGCTCAGATTTGTAGATTTGAATTTAATACAGATAATGGTAAGTTTACAATGGCAACTAAAGATTTAAGTTTAACCGATTATATTACAGAACTTATAGATATGGGAATTAGCAGTTTTAAAGTAGAGGGAAGAATGAGAAGTAATTACTATCTTGCTACTGTAATTGGAACTTATAGAAAAATAATAGATGATTATTATAATAATAGTCTTACAAAAGATAAAATAGATTATTATGAAAAAGTGCTTTCTAGAGTAGCTAATAGGGAAGTAAGTACACAGTTTTATTTAAGAGATGCAGATAGTAGTGATCAATATTATACAGGAAGGTCTGAGAAATCTAATCAAGACTTTTTAGGACAAGTTATTTCTTATGATAAAGATAAAAAGTTATTAATGATAAAAGAAAGAAATTATTTTGAAAAAGATGAAGTTGTTCAATTATTTACTCCAAATGGGGATTTGTTAACATTTACTGTGGATAAAGTTTTTGATAAAGATATGAATTTAGTAGATATTATTCGTCATCCAGATGAAATATACTATGTAGAAGTAGATGTTCCTTTTGAAGTAGTAGAGTACTCTATGCTTAGAAAGAATGTAAAATAGAAAGTTGGTAGTTTTATGAATAATTTAGATCAAATAAAAAACAATTTTTTAAAGCTTGATGATACTTTAAGCGAATTTGCTACTAAGAGTTTAGAAGCAGAAAGAATCACTTTAGAAAAAGAAGATTATAGGACTCCTTTTTTTAGAGATATAGATAGAATTATTTATTCACTTTCTTATACTAGGTATTTGGATAAGACACAGGTTTATTCTTTTAAAGATAATGATCATATTAGTAAAAGAATTACACATGTAGGATTAGTTAATAAAATAGCTAGAACTATAGGAAGAGCAATTGGACTTAATACAGATTTAATAGAAGCTATTGCTTTAGGTCATGATATAGGACATACTCCACTTGGACATACAGGAGAATCATTTTTAAATGAGATTAGTTTAAGAGAAACTGGTGAATATTTTTGTCATAATGTACAAAGTATGAGAAATTTAGAATATGTTGAGAATAATGGTAAAGGGCTTAATTTAACTATTCAAGTATTAGATGGTATACTTTGTCATAATGGTGAAGAACTTTTAAAAGAATATCACACTCAGAAAAAGACTAAAGAAGACGTTATTAATCAATATAATATGTGTTATAAAGATAAAAAATTTAATAATAAGTTTCCTATGACACTTGAAGGATGTGTTGTAAGACTTTCAGATATTATTTCATATTTAGGTAGAGATATTGAAGATGCTGAAAGATTAGGTGTTTTAAATACAAATGATATTCCTGTTAGAGTAAAGAATATTTTAGGCAATAATAATAGAGAAATTGTTAATACTATAGTAACAGATGTAATAGAAAATAGTATAGGTAAACCATATATTAAAATTAGTGATGATGTTTTTAGTGCTATGAAAGAACTTATGGATTTTAATTATAAAAATATATATTATAAATCTATGAGTAAAGAACTTATTGAATATTATAGAGAGGGTATGAATATAATATATGGAGTTTATAAAAAAGCAATAGATGAAGAAGATTTAGATAATGAAATATATACTATATTTTTAAATACTCAGGATGATCAATATTTAAGAAATACTAGTACTGAAAGAAAGGTTATTGATTTTATAGCTGGTATGACAGATGATTACTTTATAAACCAAGTTAAAAAGTATAAAAAGGATGTTAAAATATTTACAAAATAGTAAAAATATGTTATAATAATCGCGTTTCCAGTAGAGGTTTTACTCTATAAAAAAACATAATAAATATTGACTTTATTTATTTTATGTAGTAATATTTATAAAGTCATTAAAATAATTAGAGGTGATTATATTATGGGTAAAAGTAGTAATACAGTTTATCTAACTGAAGAAGGATTACAAGAATTAAAGGCAGAACTTGATAATTTAATTAATGTTCGTAGACCTGAAAATATACAATCTATTAAAGAAGCAAGAAGTTTAGGAGATTTATCTGAAAATGCTGAATATGCAGCTGCTAGAGATGAACAAGCACAAATCGAAAATAGAATTAAGACTATTGAAAAAATGCTTGAAAATGTTTCTGTAATTACTGATATACCAAAAGATGTAGTTGGTATTGGTAGTACTGTAGGTATTGAGTATATGGATGATGAAGATGAAGATGAATATAAAATAGTAGGTAGTCAAGAGGCTGATCCTTTTGAAAGTAAAATTTCAAATGAATCACCTATTGCTAAAGCACTTTTAAATCATAAAGTTGGGGATGTAGTTACAGTAGAATCTCCTAATGGTAATTATGAAGTTAAGATAACAGAAATTAAGTAGAAATACTTAATTTTTTTTATTTACATTTTCCTTTAAAATTTATATAATTATATATAGTAGGAGAGTGTATATATGAAAAGGTTTAATGGAAGAAAAAACTTTAGAATAGGACTATTTGCTTTGATAATAGTTTTTGTTAGTATTGGATATGCAATACTTACATCTAATTTAAAAATAAATGGTAATAGTGCTGTTAAAAGTGCATCTTGGATTATTCATTGGGATAGTGTTGAAGTTAAAGAAGGTAGTGTAACTGGTGATAACGTTATTAAAGCAGCAACTATTGTTGATAGTAAGAAAACTTTAGTTGAATATAGTATAGTTTTATCAAAACCAGGGGATTATTATGAATTTACTGTTGATGCAGTAAATGAAGGTACAATTAATGCAATGGTTAATTATATTGCTAATACAGGTTTGACTGAAGCACAGAAAAAATATATACAATATAGTGTTACTTATGATGATGGTACAAGTCTTAGATTAAGAGATAGACTTGCTGCTAATTCCAGGGAAAAAATACATGTGTTAGTAAAATATAGGGATGATGAAAATGTTAATCCTAGTGATCTTCCTACAGAAGAAGAAACACTTGATTTAAAATTTGAAGTAGAATATGTACAAGAGGATGAATCAAGTCATAGTAGAGATCAAATATGTGATGAGACTATATATGATAATGGACCAATTTCTGAAGAAAAATATTTATATTTATGTGAAAGTTATATAGATAAAAATTTATATACTTATACAGAAAATGAAGATGGAACAATTACTCTTACAGGATTTAAAGATACAAATTCGCAGGGTGTAAATTCTAGTGTGCAAGATATTAAACCAACTAAGCTTGGTAGTATGAATAAAGCTAATGTACAAAAAATGGATACTACATTAAAATTTAAAGATAATACTTGGGCCCTTCCAAGTTCTATAGATGGTAAAAGAGTTACTAAGATTAGTGGTGATGCATTTAATAATAAGAATATTTCTGCTATACTTATTATTTCTCCGTTTGTAACTGAAATATCAGATGGTGGTGGTACTTATTCAACTGGTTACCATGGTGCATTTTCTAACAATAAGATTAGTATTATGGCAACTCCATGGAGTTTAACAAATATAGGTAGTTATGCATTTCAAAGTAATTTACTTCCTAAGCTAGTATTAAAAGATGTTGTAAAAACAATTGGAGTTAATTCATTTGCTGGTAATAAATTAGTAAGTATTGATACAGGAAATGGTTTACAAACAATAGGTGGTGGAGCATTTTCTGGTAATAATGGAACTTTAACTAAAGTTGTACTTGGTAATTCATTAACTGAGGTTCCTACAGGGTTATTTGCTGGATTTAGTTTGCTTAGTGATGTAACACTTGGTACAAATATAAATAAAATATCAGCAGGTGCATTTAGTAGTAATAGAGCACTTACTAATATTGAATTTCCTCAAAGTTTAAGAACTATTGAGGGTGGAGCATTTTCTGGTGCAGGCTTAAAGAAAGTTGTTATCCATGATGATATTACTACTGTTCAGTCTGGTAGTTTTTCTGGAGCTCCAATTGAAGAATTATATGTTGGAAAGAATGTTAAAAACTTATCTTATACATTCTCTGGTTTAACTACATTAAGAAAATTAGAGGTTAATGCTGAAGATACTGGTAGTTATACATTTGCTGGAGCTTCAAATTTAACTGAAGTAACGCTTGGTGATAATGTTAAAACAATTGGTTCAAGTAGTTTTGTTAGTACAGGACTTAAGAAGGTCATCATTTCAGATAGTGTTACTAGTATAGGTGATAATGCATTTACTGGAGCTCCAATAGAAGAGTTACATATAGGAAAGAATGTTAAAAATATTAATTATAGAACATTTTATGGTATTTCTTCTACATTAAAGAAACTTGTATTTAATGCTGAAGATACTGGTAACCAAACTTTTGCTGGATGTTCTAAGTTAACTGATTTAACTTTTGGTGATAGTGTTAAAAGAATTGGAGTTAATTCATTTGCTACTGATAAAATAAATGGAGTATTAATACTTCCTTCTAATTTAGAGTCCATAGGCTTTGGTGCTTTTAGTGGTAATCAAATAAGTGGTACTATTAGTATTCCAAGTAAAGTTACTTCAATTGGTGCTTCAGCCTTTCATTCTAATAATATTGAAGCTGTTCAATTTAATGATAAGCTTACAAGTCTAGAGAGTAATGTATTTCAAAGTAATAATATAACTACACTTAGTATTCCAGAAAATATAACTTCAATTGGATCATTTGCTTTTGCAGATAATAGTATATCTAAATTAACTTTATCTGATGGAGTTACTTCAATTGATGAATCTGCATTTAAAAATAATCTTATTAAGCGATTAGAAGTACCAGATAGTGTTACTACTATAGGTGATTTTAGTTTTAGTAATAATAAGCTAGAATATATCGATACTGGTGATGGACTTAATAGAGTTACGAAAGATACGTTTACTGGAAATACTAATACTATAAGTGAAGTTAAATTTGGTAATAGTATTCTTAGTATTCCAAATAGTATATTTATAAATACTCCTAATCTTACTAAAGTAACTTTTGGTTCTAACGTAACATCAATAGGTAGTTCTGCATTTAATGGTTGTAGTAAACTTTCAAGTGTAACTTTTGGTAATAAGCTTCAAACAATAGGAAATAATGCCTTTGATTCTTGTTCAATTACAAGATTAGTTTTACCAGATTCACTTACTACTTTAGGTAATAAAGCTTTTTATAATAATCCATTTGAATATATTGATACTGGTGATGGTTTAAAAGCAATAGATTATAATACTTTTAGTTATCGTGATAATGGGGATTATAGTGGTAATGGTGGTAATGCAAGTAAACCAAATACAAAATTAAAAACATTAATAATTGGAAATAGTGTAGAAACTATTGGTAATTGTAGTTTTTGTAATTATAATAGTTTAGTTAATTTAACACTTGGTAATAGTTTAACTACTATTGGAGATTATGCTTTTTATCAGGATAGTATAGCATCATTAGATATTCCAGATAGTGTAACAACAATTGGACAATTTGCTTTTTCTAAAAATAATATTAGTGGAACTGTTGAAATTCCTCAAAGTATTACAACAATAGACTATTCTGTTTTTTCTCATAATAATATTGAAAAAATTATACTTCCTGATACATTAACTGAGATTATGGATAGTGCATTTGCGTATAATTTGATTACTAGTGTTTCTCTTTCTCCTGATTTAGAAGAAGTTGGTGGTTGGGCATTTTATGATAATAAAATTTCTGAACTTACTATAAATTCAAAATTAAAAACTATAGCTCCTTATAGTTTTGCGTATAATGAGATAGAAAATCTTAGTATTCCTTCAAATGTAGAAACAATTAGTAGTAGTGCATTCTATAATTCAAAAATTCAAAATTTAACATTATCTTCTGGAATTAAAGAGATTGGAAATCTTGCCTTTTGTTATAATGATATAAGTAATATTAGTATTCCAAGTTCTGTTACCACTTTAGGTGGTGGAGCATTTGCTTCTAATAATTCTGCTAATGTTGATTATGTATATAAAAGAAATTCTGATGGTACTGATGATACTTCAGTAGTAAATTCATATACAAGAACTGGTAGTGTCGCAATTATTCCAAATGGTATAACTCAAGTTATGGATTATGCATTTTATTCTACAGGAACTTCTGGAATTTCATTCCCAGATTCTTTAACTTCCGTTGGAAGTAGTGCATTTGCTTATTGTAATTTAACAAATGTTTCTTGGCCTTCAAATGTTGAGGAAATTGCACCATCTACTTTTGCATCTAATTATTCATTGACTTCTATTATTTTACACGATGGGCTTAAAAAAATTGGTTCAAATGCATTTAATAAATGTAATTTTACCAAAGTTGAAATTCCTTCAACTGTTGAAACTATTGAAAATATGGCTTTCTATAAATATAAAAATCCTGACGTTTACAATTCTGATAGTAATATTAATTTAAATAAAATTGTCAATAAAACAGGAAAACAATTTGATTGGAGCAATATTGTTAATGGTCATACTTCTGATCCTTTTGCTACAGGTACTCTTACAAATAGTTTAGGAAATGTCCAAATAACTTCAGAATAATAGTTTAGGAGGGTTCAAATGAAAAAAATTAAATATTTTGTAATAATAGTTTTAGTATTAACTATTGTTACTGGTTGTAAATCTAAAAAACAAAGAGAAGTATATAAAGCTTTAGAAAATACTTCAATTAGTCAAAAGGGTTTAAATAGTTATAGAGTTAAAGTTTCTATAACTAGTAAAGATAAAAATATAAATTATATAGTTTTAAATGATAATAATGAGAAATATCAGATTACTGTAGATACTAGTGAAGGTAGTTATAATTATTTAATTAATAATAAAAAGAATAAGGATAAAGAAAATATTCCGGATCCTTTTTCTGAAAATAATCCTGAATTAGAATATGATTATACTAATACAGATTTATTTTTAGAAGTACTTGATGATTTATCTAAAGATCCTAAAGTTACTAATGAAAAAATAGGTGATAAAAAATACAAGAAGTATACATTCTCTGTTAGTAAAGAGAAACTTAATAAAGTCTTAAAACCATTTAAGATTAAAGTTAAAAAAGGTGGAAAAGGTTATTCTTATGTAGATAGTGATAATCATGTGTATCTAATTAACTATAGCAGTCTTGATGTAAATGTTAATGTATCTTATACAAGATTAAATGAGGTTAAGTAAGTCATCTTACTTAATCTTTTTTTGTTGAAAAATGCAACTTATTTTGTTATAATGGATTAGTGTAATAGGAGAGTAGTAATATGACTAAAAAAAATAAAACTAAAAAGAAAAAAGAAAAACATATTGTTGGTACTAAAGAATTAGTTTTTGATATAGTTAGTGTTTTACTAATAGTTTCTTTAGGAATATATATTGGTTTTAGAAGTATTAAATACTATTCTAAAGAAACGGCTAAGAATAAAGTTGAGGCTAATACATTATTTAAATCTATAAAAATTAATAATGAAATTACTAAAGGTGATAATGGTTTAAGACAAACTAAGGATGGTTATTATTTTATAGGTAGTGTAGAGAATAATTATGTTAAAGTTTTTAATAGATTATATAGAATAATTGATATAAATAAGAAGGGTGAAATAAAGATTGTTTCTAATTCAAATGAAGCAGTGTTTACTTATGGAAATGAGAATAGTTATATTACTTCTAACGTTTATAATTGGTTAAACAAGGGAGAAAATCAATTTTCTGGAGTTTATTATAATAGTATTCCTGGTGTTCAAGATTTACTTGTTCCTACCAATTATAAATTAGGGGTATTTGAAAATAATAAAGTTTTATATAAAGATAAGAAGGAATATAAAGATTATTTTACTACTTTAAGTGTATCTGATTATGTTAGAGCTTCTGGTACTAAAAGTTATTTAAATAATGGAAGTTTTTCTTTCTTACTTGAAGGAGATGCTAATGGTAATCCGATTTATTTAACTGAAGATGGAACAATTGATTCTGCTAGTATTTATGATGGATATGGAATTAGAGTTGTTATGACTTTAAAGAAAAATATAGAGATAACTGGTGGAACTGGTACACTTTCTGATCCATATGTTGTAAATCAAGAGAATAAAGTTAATAAAGTTAATAGTTATGTAAAACTTGGTGAAGATTTATATCAAACTATAGAAGAAAATGATACTTTATTAAAACTAAAGAAAACAGATTATTTATCTCTTTGGGGTACATATCCTACTGTTCCTTTTAGTAATGTAAATTCCGAGTTTAATTTATATCAAAAAAATAATATAGCAGGTTACTTAAATAATACATACTTGAATAATTTAAGTTATTCTGATAAACTATCTGATTGTACATTCAATATTGGTGAAGTATCAACTGATACTAGTTATTCTTTCTTTGAAATATATAAAGAACAAGTAGTTTCTAAAGTTGGACTTTTAAATCAATTTGATTTAATTAATGATAATACGTTAACAGATTATTACTTAATTAATAAAACTTCAAGTGTTGGAAGTATGATTAAGACATATAATAGATTAGGTATACTTGATGATGATAAAGGTAATGAAAGTAAAAAGATTGTTCCTGTTATATGTATACAAAAAGATTTAATTAAGAATGGTGAAGGAACTAAAGAAAATCCTTATGTATTGGAGTAGATAGTATGAGTAAAGTAAAGAAAAAGTTAAGATTAAAGAAAAAATTTAAGCTTCATGCATTTACATATTTTATGATTTTACTTGATTTAATGGTTGCTGGAGTACTTGTTATTATTTACACACCAGTAGTAAAGTTTAAAAACTTTTGGATTCCAACTGCTATGACTACGATGTCACATAAGTATTTAGCTTATACTTTGTATAGTGAAAAAAGTGTTGATAAAGTTATGAGTGAAAATTATATAGTTGCGGTAGATGAAAATGTAAACTTAGATGATATAGTTATTGATCCAAATAGTAGTAAAAAACATTATACTTCTAAATATGAAAAAGAAATGTTTAATAAGGATCCTGATAATGATGTATATAAAATAATTAGACTTGAGGAATCAAATTATAAAGGTTATTTAACTGTTATATATGATCCTGCTGATGTTGATTTAGCTATTCCTAAAAAACTTGGTAAGTATGGTCAAAGTGTTGCGAAACTATGTCAAGAAAATGGTGGACTTGTTGGAATTAATGGTGGAGGATTTGAAGATCTTGATGGTTGGGGTAATGGTTCTACACCTTATGGGTCAATTATCAAAGATGGTCAGTTAGTATGGAAACATTCTGGTGGTTCTGGTGGACTTATTGGATTTACTAAGGATCATAAAATGTATTTAACTAGTGAAACACCTGAGGAAGCAATAGCAAAGGGTATGGATGATTCTGTTGAGTTTGGGCCATTCCTTATAGTAAATGGTAAAGTTGCTAAAATAAAAGGTGATGGTGGTTGGGGAAGAGCACCTCGTAGTGTAATTGCTCAAAGACAAGATGGAGTGGTTTTATTCTTAGAAATAGAGGGTAGACTTCCTGGATATAGTATAGGAGCTACTATGAACGAAGTTATTGAAATGCTTCTTCGTTATAAAGCTTATAATGCTGCTAACTTAGATGGTGGTGCTAGTGCTACTATGGCTGTAAATGGTAAACTATTTAATAGACCAAGTGCAGGTGCTGAATATGGTGGTAGAACAGTCTCAAATGCTTGGATTGTTACTAATAAACAGAACAAAAAAGTTCCTGCTGTAACTAATACAAAAAAAGTTAGTTATTAAGAGAAATATTTATTTCTCTTTTTTTTCTTTTATGATAAAATATTATTGTATAATAAAGAGGTGTTTCCGTGAAAAAGAAAAATATTTTATTTTTAGTAGTGATACTATTAATATTAAGTATAGGACTAGGTTATGCTGCTTTATCTGCTAATTTAAAAATTAATGGTAGTAGTAGAGTTAAAAGTGGTAAATGGATTATTTACTTTGATAGAATTCAAAATGAGAGTGGAGTAGTATCTACTGATACTAAAATAAGTAATAATAAAACTCAGGTTGATTTTAATATTACATTTACTAAACCAGGTGATTATTATGAGTTTGATGTTGATACTGTTAATGATGGTACAATAGATGCTATGATTGAATCAACTGAGTTTGGTGAAGTTGATTCTACAATTAAAGATGTTGTTACTTTCGATGTAACATATAAAGACGGAACCAAAATAAGAAAATGTGATATACTTGCTAAAAATTCTCGCAAAACTATAACAGTAAAAGTACATTATAAAAAAGATATTACTGAAGAAGAATTGATAACTAATCAAAAGGAATTAAATTTAAATTTTAAAATAAATTATGTACAAAATACTACATGTGAAAACAAACCTACTTTAATAGTTGATCCTAATGGTGGAACTTATAATGGTAGTAGTGAATTAACAGAAATTAAGGTAGATTCCAATAGTGATACTATTCTTGATGCACCTACTAAAGATAACTCAGAATTCTTATATTTTAAAACAGAAAGTGGAACACCACTTGAAAAAGATGAAAATGGAAAAACTACAGTTCATGTAGATGATGAAGATGTAAAAGTAATAGCTAATTGGAAAAGTACTCCAAAATATGTATTAACAATAGATCCAAACGGAGGATTCTATAATGCATATGAAACTCCTACAATTTTAAACCTTATAGAAGGAGAAACTTTAACTTTAGAAAATCCAATAAGAGATGGATATATATTTGATAGTTGGGAGGAAGTAACTGAAACAAATAGTTTAAATGAAAATATAGTTACAATGCCGGCTTTACCAGTTACAGTGAAAGCAGTATGGAAAACTGAAGCTGATTATGTAGCTAGAATAAATACAAAATATTATACAACAATACAAAAAGCATTTGATGCAGCAGTTGATGGAGATACAGTTCACTTACTAAAATCAACTACAGAAAATGGTAATAATACAAAAAATATATCGTTTAACTTAGGTGGATTTACAGTAACAGGAACTATAACAAATAGTGGAGCATTAACAATAGATAATGGTAGAATTGAAAATATAATATCTAGTCCATTTGTTAATACTGGTACAGTAAATGTAGGTACTCATGATGGAAACATGGTTGCTGATAGTATAGTAATATTTGGTGGAGAAAATGTTAATGGACTTACTCAAAATGGAACATTTAATTTCTATGATGGGTATATAGAAGGAAAACTAGCAGTAACTGGTGGTTATAATGAATTAGAAGAAGGATACTATTATATAGTAGATCATGATGATGATAACAATTGTCAGAAAGCATATTTATCTCCAGATATAGATGCAGTAGTAAAGATAGTAGTTGATGGAAATGATATTTACCTTAAATTACTTCAAGATGCAATAGATATGACAACAAATGATAATCCTAATATTTATGCTATTAAGGATTTTGAAACATCAAAAGCTGTAACAATTACTTCTAACCAAAAAGTAGTATTTGATATAAAAGGATACACAATATTAGAAGGGGCACAGATAACAAATAATGGGGAGTTTACAATAGTAGATACAAAAGAAGAAAAAGGAGTATTCTCTCCATCGCTACCAATAGTTAATAATAATAAGTTAAACATAACTAATGCAGTTGTTACACAATCAACGACTGCGGGAAATTTAATAGAAAATAGTGGAAATTTAAATATAACAAATTCAACATTAACAGCCAATAATGGATATGCCTTAGATATAAAAACTGGAGGAAACCTAGTATTTGATAGTGATACAACAATAACGGCAAATAGTTATGGAATCTATAATGAAGCAGCAGATCCAGTAACAATAACAGGTGGAAATATAGTAGGAATAAATAATATAGGGTCAAACTTAACAATTAATAGTTCGTATATTGAAAACTCAACAAAGACAAATTATATGTCTGCAATAAATAGTACAGCGGGTAATATTTATCTTAACAATATTAATGTTAAATCTACAGATAAAGGCTTAAATGTCTCTGGTAAAAATTCAAATGCAACAATAACAGGTGGAACTTATAATACCACTTCAGCTGGAATATATTTTACTGGAGCAGAAATAGATGTAATAGGTGTAGAAGTTGTATCAACAGGTGAGGCAGGGCATTTTTCTGGTACAACATCCAATATAAAGAATAGTTTATTTACTGCAACTGGAACTTTAAATAACAATCAATGTATGTACAATTCTTCCAATTTAACACTTGATAATACAATAATTACTTCAAATTATAGTCAAGCTTTTTATAGTTATAGCGGTACAGTAAATGTAATAAATAATACTAAAGTAACATCTGAAAAAAATGTTGCTGTTGGTTTAATGTATGGTAATATTACACTAAATGAGACTGTAGAAATAATTTCAAATGGTACTAATGCATGTGGTTCTTATAATGGAATGTTCTATATAAAAGGGGCTACAATAAAAGGAAAAACTAGTGCTATAAGTTCAAGAAATTCTGGAAAGTTTTATATTTATAGTGGAACTATCATTGGAGAAACATCTGAAGGAATTAATTTCGGGGGTTCTGAACTATATGTTTATGGAGGTAAAATCCAAGGAAAAACATATGGAATTAAGCAGACTGGTGGAAGTTTAATAATAGGAAAAGCAAGTGACGATTTGAGTATAAGTAATCCAGAAATAATTGGTGAGACATATGGTGTATATATCGAAAATGGAAATAAAATAGAAATATATGATGGTATATTAGAAGGAAAGACTGGAGCATATTATGGTAATTTCCTTAAAGTCTTAGAAAACCACTATTTATTTGAAACAACGAAAGAAATAGATGGAGAAACATATAATGCTGCATACTTAGTTGTACAAAAAGATTTTATTCAAGTAGGTGATACTAAGTTTAATTCATTACAAGCTGCATTTGATGCAGTAACAGAAGAAAATAACACAATAACACTAATAGAAGATGCTGAGCTTAATGAAGAAGCAACCTTTAATTCAAATGTAGAAGCAATTTTTGATATAAATGGACATATTCTTATAAATAAAGAACAAACAACAAATAATGGTAATCTAACAATAACTGATTCATCTAGAGATGTCACTGGTAAACTACAAGGTATAATTACTGGGACTAATAAATCATTTATATTAAATAAAGGAACCATAACAATAGAAAAAGGAAATTTATCTTCGAAAGGTATACTTATAAAAAATGATTCAGCATCTTTACTACATATTAAAAATGGAAACATAACAGCTGATTACAATAATAATATGATTACAACTGTAGGTAATGCGAAGATAATAATTGATGATGGGAATTTTTCTACTGAATATAGCTATCCAATAATTAATCAGTCATCTGCAAATAGTACACTTATAATTAATGGTGGAACATTCATTTCAACATCAACAAGTGATAGTTCGAAACCTATATCAGTTTCAAATAATGCAGTTGTAAAAAATGCAAGTTTCTCTGCAAAAAGTGGAATGGCTATAGAAATAAATGGAACAGGCTCACTTATAGAAAATATAACTGCAGAATCAGTAAGTGGTATAGCAGTGAAGATAAATGGATCAACAACCATAAAAAATGTAACTTCTCATTCCATAAATTCTTATGCTATTGAATATTGGGGCTCAAATACTAATATTGAAGGTGGAACATATATATCTGACAATTCTTCAGCTGTAAATGTTTGTGCAAAAGATATCAATCTTATATCAGGATATTTTAAAGGTAAAACATATGGTGTTACTGGAAGAAGTGATAGAGGAGAAGTAATTATAGGTATTGATGATAATGCTGTAACAGAAGAAGAACCTGTGATAGTTGGTAAGAAAGCAGGGATAAATCTTGATGTTCCAACAAATTTCTATGATGGAATATTTAAAGGAATAGAAAATAGTTATATAAAAGAGTTTAATAAATTAGCAAAAGGATATTACTTAGATGAATCTGAAGAATTAATTGATGGAGAAACATACCAAACTGTAACATTAAAACAACAAGAAGCCTTCTTAAAAGTTGGAGATAAAACATTTGTTTCGTTACAAGATGCAATAGATGAAATAGAAGAAACAGGATTAATTGAAGTAATAGGAAATGGTGTAATTGGACAAGAAGTATCATTTACAGAAGGAAAAAATATTACATTAGATTTAAATGGTCATACTATTTATACAACACAACCATTAAATAATTATTCAAATCTAACATTAAAAGATAGTTCAGGTAATAATTCGGGAAAAATATATGTAAGCCAAAAATATAATTTGATTAATAATTATAATAATTTAACAATTAACTCTGGAACATATGAAATAAATAATACTAGTAATAGTTATAACGTAATTACACAAACAAACTCAAATTATAAAAATGCAAGTATTACAATAAATGGAGGTATAATTAATGCACTTGATAATGCAACGGACATTAGAGTATCATATGGTTCGTTATTAATAAATGATGGTATAATCACTTCCAATAAAGGTTATGGCATAGCTGCATCATACTATGCATTAGTTACAATCAACAATGGTACAATCGAAACAGAAAATGGAAAAGCTGTATATTTTTCAGATGCTAAGAATACAGCACAGCTTAATATAAATAATGGAAGTATTATTTCTCATGGTAATAATTATGCATTATCAACTGGAAATTATTTAACCTTTAATATTAGTGGAGGAAATATACATTCAGATAAAGCTGCAGCAATCAAGACTTATTCAAATACTATAATAACAGGTGGAACAATAACATCAGATAAAGATTATGCTATTTGGTCTTTAACTTCATTAACTTTAGGTAATAATTCAAATAATGTTGATACCTCTAAACCTATAATTAATGGAGAGACTTATGGTGTATACAAATCTTCAGGTACATTCAATTTTTATGATGGAATACTAAAAGGAAAAACTGCTGCTTATTATGGTACTATAGATGAATTTGCAACGGATTCAGTAGTAACAACAGATACTGAAGAAATAGATGGTATAACTAAGAATATTGCTTATTTAGTTGAAAAGAAGGAAATAATTATAAATGAAAGTACAAATATAAAATATAAAGAATTTTCAGAAGCTTTTGAAGAAGCAAATAACGATGATGAATTAAGACTTATTGATGACGCAATATCATATTATAATGTAACAATACCGAATAAAAAACTTACTATTAACCTAGATTCGCATTCAATTAACTTTATTAAACCAATGATTAATAATGGTGAAATAACAATAATTGATAGAGATTCACAAAAAGAAGGAACTTTAAAAGCTGTTTCTTCAATGAATGTATTTACAAATAATAATTATTTAGAATTAAAAGATTTAAATATAGAGAAAAGTAATTCTACTTATAAATACTTTATAAGTAATAACTCAGAAACTATATTTGATAATGTAACATCAAATATTGATTATTATCTAATTAGTAATGTAGAGGATTCAAATGCAACCGCAACAATTAAGAATTCAAATATTACTAGTACTAGTGGTACAATGTTTACAAATTATAATAGTTGCAAAATCAATTTAATACATAATACAGCAAATTATAAAGGAAATTATCTTTATAATTATGGTAATTTTGAAGTTAATGATGAAAATATTACTAGTAATAGTAGTGATAGTGATGTAATTTATTCAAATTCACATGATACTGATTTTATAAATAAAATCACTAATTCTACATTTAATGTAGGTAGTTCTGGAATTAATATTATTAGTAATAATAATGGTAATAATATCCAAGCTAGTTCAATTAATATTAATGGCCATGCTACGATCTATAATAATTCGGATTCAAATTTAACAATAACTAATTTTACGCATATTGACAATTATAATAGTTATGATACTTCAATAGTTAATGAAGGAAATATGGATATTGATAATTATACACTTACAAGTTCTGAATCTAAAATGATTTCAAATAGTGGTACTTTAACGTTAAAACAATTTACTGGTACTATTGATACACCTAGAGCTACAACTACAAAAACAGCTATTAGTAATAGTGGAAATATTAACTTAATAGGTGAAAATCAATTCACTATTAATAGTGGTGGAATTTCTTATGGTATAAACAATTCAAATGGTATAATAAATAATCCTAAAAGTAATTTTGATATCACTGGTTCTACTGCTTACGGAATGTATATAACTGGTGGAGAAGTAACTCTAGGGGAAGATGAAAATCCAGCAATTGTTTCTACTACTAATCCTGAAATTAAAGCAATAGGTACAACATCAGGTGTTGGTGTAAAAAAATTAGATGGTATATTCAATTACTATGATGGAATTATTATTGGATCACATGAAGCTAAACCAGAAGCACCAACTGATATTCCGGATAGATATAGGGTTGTGTTTAATACAAATCTTGATGGATATAAAAACTGTATACTTGAATATGTTCCTTAGTGAAATTAAAAGTGTCATATGACACTTTTTCTATTTAAAAAAATTTTTAAATATTATATAATAAAAGAGGTGATTAATATGAAAAAGATAATGGATGGTAATGAGGCTGTTGCTTATTCAGCTTATCCTTTTACAGAAGTTGCTGGTATATATCCAATAACACCAGCTTCTACTATGGCAGAACTTACTGATAAGTGGTCTAATGAAGGTAAAAAGAACTTTTTTGGTGATCAAGTAAAAGTTGTTGAAATGGAAAGTGAAGCAGGTGCTGTTGGACTTGTTCATGGTTCTTTACAATCTGGATGTTTATCTTCAACATATACTGCTAGTCAAGGACTTCTTTTAATGATTCCAAATATGTATAAAATAGCCGGAGAACTTCTTCCTTGTGTAATAAATGTTGCGGCTCGTAGTTTAGCAACTCATGCTTTATCAATATTTGGTGATCATCAAGATATATATGCTTGTCGTCAAACAGGGTTTGCTATAATGGCATCTAGTTCTGTACAAGATTCTATGGATTTAACTACAGTTTCTTATTTATCCTCTATAAAAGGAAGTGTACCATTTATTAATTTTAATGATGGTTTTAGAACAAGTCATGAAATACAGAAAATTGATGTTTTAGATTATGATAAAATAGAAAAATTATTAGATAAAAAAGCTATATCTGATTTTAGAAAAAGGGCACTTAATCCTGAAAAACCATTTACTCGTGGTACTTCACAAACAGAAGATATTTATTTTCAAGTAACTGAATCTAGAAATTCTTATTATGATAAATTACCTAAAATAGTTGAAGATTATATGAATGAAATAAATAAAATTACAGGTAGAAATTATAAACCATTTAATTATTATGGAGCTCCTAATGCTAATAAAGTTATTGTTGCTATGGGATCTGTTTGTGAAACAATAAAAGAAACAGTTGACTATTTAGTTAAGAAAGGTCAATTAGTTGGTTTAATAGAAGTACATTTATATAGACCATTTTCAACTAAACATTTAATAAGTGTTTTACCTAAAACTGTTAAAAAAATAGCAGTACTTGATAGAACTAAAGAGGCAGGATCAAGTGGTGAGCCACTTTATTTAGATATTTTAAAGGCAGTTAGAGATGTCAATGATAAAGTAAAGATAATTGGTGGTAGATATGGTCTTTCTAGTAAAAATACTACTCCTGCTATGATAAAGGGTGTTTATGATTACTTAGATTTAAAAGAATCACATTCTAATTTTACTGTAGGTATAAATGATGATGTTACTAATCTTAGTATAAAATATGATTCTAAGTTTGTTCTTCCAACTAATAATACATCATTCTTAGTATATGGATTTGGTTCTGATGGAATGGTTAGTGCAACTAAGGATTTACTTAAAATTACAGGTAACTTTACTAAAGCTTATGTTCAAGGATATTTTAAATATGATTCTAAGAAGAGTGGAGGAGTTACTATATCTAATTTAAGATTTAGTAAAGATCCTATTCGTTCTACTTATTATGTAGATAAAGCTAGTTTAGTAGTTTGTACAAAGGAAAGTTATTTGCAAAGACTTCATATGTTTGATTCTATAGATAATAATGGGATATTCCTTTTAAATACTAGTAAAGATAAAATAGAAATACTTAAATATTTGACTAATTATGATAAAGCTATTATTAAAAAGAAAAATATAAAATTATATATAGTAGATGCATCTAAGATAGCTCGCGATAATGGTATTGATGGTAAAATTAGTACTATTATGGAAACTTTAATATTTAAGTTAGGTAAAATTATAGATTTTGATTTTGCTGTTAAACAGATTAAAGATAATATTACTTTAAGATTTAAGAGTAAAGGTGAAGAAGTTGTTCTTAAGAATTTAAAAGCAGTTGATGATTCAGTTAATTTACTTGAACAAGTTAAGATACCTGATATTACTTATGTACCTGAAATAGAAACTAAAAATGATTTGTTCTCTGTTATTATGAGAATGGAGGGGGATAATCTTCCAGTAAGTAGTTTCTTAAATAATGTAGATGGTGTTTTAGAAGCAGGGACTAGTAAGTTAGAGAAGAGTAATAGTTATGATACTTGTCCACATTATAATTCTGAAAATTGTATTCATTGTGGTTTATGTTCTCTTGTTTGTCCTCATGCTGTAATACGTAATTTCTTACTTGATAAAAATGAAGTTATTGATGCTCCTAATAGTTTGCAAGATAAATTAGGTGAAGCTGGTATTAAAGATCATGAATTAAAATGCGCTGTAGGAATTAGTTATCCTGATTGTACTGGTTGTACTTTATGTAGTCAGATTTGTCCTGGTAAGAAGGGAAAGAAAGCATTAGAAATGATTTCTAAAGATAAGTTGACTAAGGAAGAAATAGTTGAATCTAATTATTTATTTAATGAAGTAACTGAAAAGAAAATTTTACCAACTGATACTGTAAGAGGAAGTCAATTTAGAAAACCATTATTTGAATTTAGTGGTGCTTGTAGTGGTTGTGGAGAAACACCTTATTTAAAACTTCTTACTCAGTTATTTGGAGAAAACTTAGTTATAGCTAATGCTACTGGATGTTCTTCTATTTATGGAGCTAGTTGTCCTTCTGCACCTTATTCTGTTCCTTGGTCTAATTCATTATTTGAAGATAATGCAGAGTTTGGTTATGGAATGGTAATTGCAGAAATAACTATGAAAAATAAAATAAAGAATATTATTAATAATAATATTTCTAAAGTTAAAAAGAGTGAAGCTCCAATTTATAAAAAGTATATAGAAGATTCTAATATGGAAAATGCAGAAGCTTTATATAATATTATTGATAATACTAAAATAGATGAATTAAAAGAGTTTAAGAGTTTTATTAAACCTAAATCTATTTGGTCTGTAGGTGGAGATGGTTGGGCTTATGATATTGGATATAATGGTATAGACCATGTTTTATCTACTAATGATAATATTAATATTTTAGTTTTAGATACAGAAGTATATTCTAATACTGGTGGACAACAATCTAAATCTACTAGGAGAGGTGCTGTTGCTAAATTTGCATCTAGTGGTAAAGTTACTGCTAAAAAGGATTTAGCTCGTCATGCACTTAGTTATCCACATGTTTATGTTGGGGCTATATCACTTGGTGCTAATCCTATTCAGGCAATTAAAGTTTTAAAAGAAGCAGAAAGATATGATGGACCATCTATAGTTATTGCATATTCACCATGTATTGCTCAAGGTATACTTAGAGGAATGAACAGTATTGAAGAAGAAAAAATGGCTACGCAGTCAGGTTACTTCCCAATATTCCATTATAATCCAGAAGAAGAAAAATTCTATCTAGATTCAAAAGCTGATTTTTCAAAATATGCAGATTTCTTAAGTGGTGAGAATAGATATAGAAATCTTAAAAATATTAATAAAGACTTTAAAAAAGTATTAGAAGAAAATAAAAATAATGCTATATCTAGGTATGAGTATTATCAAGAATTAGCAGATAAATGTAAAGAAAAAGAGTAATTTTACTCTTTTTCTTTTATATATATTTTTTTTGTTTTATACTTATATTAAGGTAGGTGCACTATATGAATCATAATATTGATAATAATACAATAGAAGATGATGTAAATACTAAAAATGATAAAGATACATTATCTGTAGCTATTAACGAAGATAAAAACAGTCAATTAATGCAAATGTTAAATGATGCAAACTCAAGTAAAGATAATGCTTTAGAAGAAGAACCACAAAAAGAAAATTCTTCAGCTAAAGTACTTGAACGTGAACTTCCAACTATACCGCAAGAACAAGCTGAAGAATAAATTGCAAAACAAAAAGAGACTGTCCCCCCTGAAGGGCAGTCTCTAAAAAAAGAATAAAAAGGGGTTGGCTAGTGTGATACTAGCGACCAATTCGCCTAATACCGAATTGGTGATTACTATAATAATTGCAAACTACTAATTTGTCAACAAAAAAGAGAAAAAAAATTAAAAAAAATTATTACTGGTATAAGGAGTGCTTATATGATAGATGATATTGAATTAAATAACCTTATAAAAATGAATAATTATGCTCTTGATTTAAGTAAAATTAAAACATTAAAAATAGATTTTCTTTTTAATTATAAGGAATTACTTAAAATAAGAAATTTAGAAGAATTAAGATTTAATAGTATTGAGATTGAAGATGAACTCTTAGAAATACTAAATGTTTTACCTAATTTAAAAAGATTATACTTTATTAATTGTGATATTCATAATTTAGATATTTTAAATGATAAATTAGAGTTATTATATATAGAACGATGTATGTTAAGTGATGTTTCTGAAATTAATAAATTTACTAATCTTAAAAGTTTATCTTTAGTAGAAATGTCTGAAGTAGATTTAAATAAAATATCCATAATTAAAAAAATAGAAAATATAGATTTTATGAATTCTAGAATAGTAAATGAAGATAGTTTTATTAATCTTAATAAAATAATTAAGCTTTGTATTTCTGATACTAATGTGAAAAATATTGATACTTTAATAGGTATTGATTCCTTAAAGAAATTAGTTATAGATGAAGATATTTATTCTTCTAATTTAGATGTAGTAAACTATTTAATAAATAAAGGTATTGAAATAACTAATAAGTATGGAGGAAGTTTTGGTGATATAAATGGTTAGAGTAATTCAAGATTTTTCTTTTCAAAAATATAAACCACGAGATATTCAAAGATTTCTTGATACTGGTGATGAAATAATACTTAGATTTGATAATACAAAAGAATTAGATGATAATAAGATTTTTTTGATGAAAAGATTTAGAGGTAATGATAGATTAAAGATTAGAGTTGAAGGTGGATATAAAGGAAAAGAAGTATATGCTGAAGGAAAGGATGTTCAAAACTATTTTACTTTTAAAGCTGATACATATTCAATTTCAGAATTAAGTAGAATTATTCCAGAATTAGAAAGAATTGAGAAAGGTATTAATCCAGAGTGGGATGATTTACAAAAAGTACTTTATTTTATTGGTGAACTGAAAAATAATATAGTTTATAATCCACTTGTTATTATGGATGCTAAAAAAACTCATTTCAGAGAGGATCAATCACTTAAATCAATCGTTACAGGAGTTGGTGTTTGTGCTTCATATGCCCTTATACTAAAAGAATTATGTGATAGAAATAATATAGAATGTGATCTTGTTTTTGGAGCAACTACTTTGGAAAATTCAAAAAAAGGTTATACGTCTCATGCTTGGAATATAGTAACTATAAATGGAAAAAAGATACCAATTGATTCAACTTGGAATGCACAAAGATATAATGATGGATCCTCACTTGATTTTGCATCTTCAGCAAATGTAAATAATTTTGTTAAACATCATTTTCCAGGAAAATATGAGAAAATAAAAGATTATAAAAAAGAACTAGTTAGTATTGATGGGCGTATTTTAAGAATGATGAATAGTTTTATAAATAAAGATGTAAAATATCGTAGTAATATTTTTAAGTCTACTAGAAAAGATGGTTCTAAATTTCAAATTACACAACTAGAAGATCGTTTAATAGATAATAATCATTTATATAGATATCTTTATAGAAAACAATATCCAGATGGAACATTTGGTTTACCAATAGTTTTATATAGCTCATTTAATATAGCTAAAGTAGTTAGAAATATATCTAGAAATAAAAATGTTAGTAATAACCAAATACTTAATAATATTTTTGACAATATATTATTTTCAAGACAAAATATTAAAAGAGCAATTGATGATAAAACATTTTATTTAGGTGATATAGATAATAGGCAAGTATTAATTGATTTAAATATTGGCAAAAAAATTAATTCAAAACAAAGAAGTTTTAAAAGAAAAGATGGAAGTAAAATTTGTATAGAAGAATGGTCTGGGTTCTCGGGTATTAATAGATATTTAGTATATGAATATATTACTCATGATAAAAAGATTAAAGTATCTAAAAATACAGTGTTTACTGAAATGGATTTAATGACATTAAGTGAAGATGATTTGGATTTATTATTAGAGAAGAATAGAATGGAAAGAAAAAGTAAGGAAACTAATGGATATTTAGGAAAAGTAAGTAATGGATATATATATAGTGATCCAAAATTAATACAATACTTTAAATCAGAACTTCCTAATAAGTTGAAAGTTAAAGATAATTATTTTATAGATTATTTTAAAGAAATTACGTTTGAAGATATGAAGATACTTGTTAAAACATATAATAGAAAAATAGAAAATGGGGAAAAAAGATTTTTTAATAGAGTCACAGGAAGAGAACTTAAAGATGAAGAATTATGTTTAAAAGCAGCATTTGCTTATATTTGGTTAAGTGCTGCTGGTACTAAGTGGTCTTTTGATGAAAAAATTCCTGGTTATGAGTATGCATTTAATGAAGCTTCTGAAAGAATATTTGATAATGTTAGTGAACTGATAAATAATAGTGTAGTAAAGAATGGAAATATAAATCCTGTTAATATCTTTATTGAAGCTGAAAAATCTAAATATAAATATGCACTTGAAATAGTTGCTAAATTATTTGCAACAAATAAAAATATTTCTGTTATAAATGAATTATTTAAAAAACAAAATCCTTCATCAGTTTCTAAGAAAAAACAGAGTATAAAAGGTTTTGATGATGATAAAGCAGGAATGTATGCATTAGAGAATGCCTATGAGCTTGCAGAAGAAGAAAAAGAAAGAAGGAAAAGAGAATTAGATAACATTTTTGAAGTGATTTCAACTAGTGATGGACAATTAACAGCTCAAAAAAAATATAATTAATAAAAAAGCTTTGTATTTTTTATAAAGTATGTTATAATACACGTAAGAAAGGAGTGGGAATTATGCCCACTCTTTATATTTGTTATAGTTTTGGAGGTCTAAATGAAAGAAAAAGTAGTAGAAAAAGTTGATCCAGCTATTAAAGATTTAAATATGTTTGTTAGTGATGTATATGTTTCAGATGAAGAAGGAGTTACTAACTTAAATGTAGAACTTGATAGTAGTGAAGTAATAGATGTAGAAAGAATAACTGAAGCATCTAAAATTATTAATCCAATAATGGATGAACTTGATTTATTAGATGGTGAATATGTACTTGATATTCATTCTAAAGTAAAAGGAGATGTTATAGATGAATAGTAAAGAGTTTTTAAAAGCATTAAATGAAATTACAAAAGAAAAAAATATTGATCCAGAAGTAGTATATAGTGCTATGGAACTTGCACTTACTTCTGCTTATAAGAAAAATTTTAATTCTAATACAAATGTTAAAGTAGCTTTTAATCGTGAGACTGGTGATATTAAAGTTTACTCATTCTTAACAGTTGTACCAGATGATAAAATGACTAAAGAAGAGTATGAAGATTATCTTTTTGAACATTATTCAGATGAAGATGAAGAAGATGATGAAGAATTAGAAGAAATAGATTCAACAGAAGAAGATGAAGATGAAGTAGAAGAAGAAAAAATTTCATTCTTTAATCCAAAAGTAGAAATAAAATTAAAAGATGCTAAAAAGATAGATAAGACTTTAGAAATAGGAGATACTATCGATACTGAAGTTACACCAAAAGATTTTGGTAGAGTAGCAGCTTCTACTGCTAAACAAGTAGTAATTCAAAAAATAAGAGAAGCAGAACGTAATAGTATTATGGGAGAATTTGCAGATAAACAAGATGAAATGCTTGTTGGAACAGTTGCACTTGAAGATCCAGATAACTATTATATAGATTTAGGACGTACAAATGGTATTCTTCCTAAAAAAGATATTATTCCTGGTGAAAAGATAGAAATGGGAAGTCAAATTAAAGTATATGTTACTAAAGTTGATAATAATGGTAAAAGTCTTTTAGTACTTCTTTCAAGAAGTCATTATGGATTCGTTAAAAGATTATTTGAACTTGAAATACCAGAACTTTCAGATGGATCAGTACTTTTATATGCAGTAGCTAGAGATGCTGGAAATAGGAGTAAAGTAGCAGTTTATTCAGAAAACCCTAATATTGATCCAATAGGAGCTTGTATAGGTGAAAAAGGTTCTAGAATAGCTAGAATAATAGAAGAATTAGGTGGAGAAAAAATAGATATAGTAAAATATGATAAAGATCCAGCTGTATTTATAGCAAATAGTTTATCTCCTGCTAAAGATTTAACAGTACTTGTTACAGATCCTAAAAAACAAGAAGCAATGGTAATTGCAGATGGAGATAACTTCTCACTAGCAATTGGTAAAAAAGGACAAAATGCAAGACTAGCTAGTCGTTTAACTCGTTATAAAATAGATATTAAAACACGTGAACAAGCTAGCCAAGAAGGTATAAATATAAGAAGTGAAGACTAGGTGATAAAATGAAACAAAAGAAAATTCCTCTTAGATCATGTGTTGTTACAGGAGAAAAACTTCCTAAGAAAGAATTACTTAGAATAGTTAGAACTCCAGAAGGAAATATAATTTGTGATTTAACAGGAAAAAATAATGGTAGAGGAGCATATATTAAAAAGGACTTAGAAGTGCTAGAAAAAGCTAAAAAAAGTAAAGTATTAGAAAGAAAGCTAGAATGTGCTATAAGTGATGAAGTATATGAAGAGGTTAAAAATGTAATAAATAGTATATAGGAAAGAGAGGTGTTTTTCATGATGAGTTTATTAGAGTATGCAAATGATGTAAACTTAGATATTGAAAAGATAAAAAATATATGTAAAGAATTAGGAATTAGTTATACTGATGATGAATCTTTATTAACTGAGACAGATATTATTGAACTTGATAATTATATATCTAATATGAATACTGATGATGAAAATGAAGAAATCAGTGAAGAATTAGAAGAATACTTGGAAGATGCTAGAGATTATGATAAAGCAGCTTCACTTGCTAGTAATAAGGGATATAATTTAGATGATGAAAATGAAAGTTTTGAAAAAGTTAAATCTAAATCAAAAAGAACTCAAGATTCTAAGAAAAAAGAACAATTCCAAGTAGATAAGAAAAAGATGTATAAACATCGTGAAAAATTACAAAGTAATATTCAAACTCAAGATGAAAATGTAATTTTATATAAAGATAATATGACTGTAAGTGAAGTAGCAGAAGCTTTAAATGTAAGTGGAACTGAACTTGTAAAAAAACTAATGGGATTAGGTCTTATGATAAGTTTAAATCAAGCAATTGATTTTGAAACTTGTGAAATATTAGTTAGTGATTATGATAAAGTTTTAAAGAAGGAAGAAACTCAAGATATTTCTAATTTTGAAAATTTTGAAATAGAAGATAAAGAAGAAGACTTAATAGCACGTCCTCCAGTTGTAACTATAATGGGACATGTAGATCATGGTAAAACAACTCTTCTAGATTATATAAGAAAAACAAAAGTTGTTAGTACTGAGGCTGGAGGAATTACTCAAGCTATAGGTGCTTATAATGTTAATGTTAAAGATAAGAGTATTACATTTATTGATACTCCAGGACATGAAGCTTTTACAGAAATGAGAGCTAGAGGTGCTAGTGTTACTGATATAGTTATTATTATAGTGGCTGCTGATGATGGTGTTATGCCTCAAACTAAAGAAGCAATTGATCATGCTAAAGCTGCTGGTGTTCCTATAATTGTTGCTATTAATAAGATAGATAAAGAAGGAGCTAATCCAGATAGAGTTTTAACTGGACTTGTAGAATCAGGTCTTACTCCAGAAGAATGGGGTGGAGATATTATAGTAAATAGAATATCTGCTCATACTGGACAAGGTGTAGATGAACTTTTAGATAGTATACTTTTAGTTGCTGAAATGAATGAATACAAAGCTAATCCTAATAGATATGCTACTGGTACAGTAATTGAAGCAAGACAAGATAAACAAGTTGGTAATGTAATAAGTTTATTAATTCAAAATGGTACATTAAGACTTGGAGATCCTGTTGTTATTGGTACAAGTTTTGGTAAAATTAGAACACTTAAAAATGATATGGGTGAAAATATTGTAGAAGCTACTCCTTCAACACCAGTTGAAGTTACTGGATTTAATGAACTTCCTAGTGCTGGTGATAAATTTATGGCATTTGAAACAGAGAAACAAGCTAAACAAATAGCTGAAGAACGTTCATTAAGAGCAAAAGAAGCTAAGATGAGAAAAGAAAAAGTAAGTTTTGATGATTTATTTGCTAGAATTCAGGATGGGGCAAAAACAATTAATATAGTATTAAAAACAGATGTTAATGGTAGTTTAGAAGCTGTTAAGAGTTCACTTGAAAAGATAGATGTAGATGGTGTTAAACTTTCAGTTATTCATGGTAGTGTAGGTGCTATTACTGAAAGTGATATAGTTTTAGCAAGTGCTTCTAATGCATTAATACTAGGATTCAATGTAAGAGCTAATAATAAGATAATTGATACTGCTAAAGAATATGGTGTAGATATCAAAACTTATGATATTATTTATAAACTAATTGAAGATATGGAAGCATCTATGAAGGGAATGTTAGAACCTGAATATGAAGAAAAAGTATTAGGTACACTTGAAATTAGACAAATATTTAAATTCTCTAAGGTTGGTTTAATAGCTGGATGCCATGTTTTAGATGGTACAGTTAAAAATAATAGTAAAGCTAGAATTATTAGAGATGGTATAGTAGTTTATAATGGTTCAATTAAAACTCTTCAACATGAGAAAGATCAAGTTAAAGAAGTTAAGAAAGATATGGATTGTGGAACTACTTTAGAAAACTGCCAAGATTATAAAGAAAAAGATATAATTGAAGCATATGAACTTGTAGAAGTTAAAAGATAAGAAAATGAAACTGCAAATCTTATGATTTGTGGTTTTTTTATGGGGAAAAACATATTTTTTTATAATAATATAATAGAGGTGAGAAAGTGGATTATTATAAAAAAATAAAAGAAGAATTAATAAATAATGAAGTAAATAGAAAAGTAAAGAATTATTCAATTAATAGAAGTGATTTAACTACTTATTATAATGTTGGTAAAATGTTAGCTCAGGCTGGTAAGCATTATGGAGATGGAATAATAAAAGAGTATTCTAAAAGATTAACAAAAGAATTAGGAAAAGGTTATGGAATTTCGAATTTAAAAAGAATGAGAAAATTTTATTATGTGATTGAAAAAGGTGCTACAGTGTGGCACCAATTAAGTTGGAGTCATTATAAATTGCTTATATCACTTGATTCTATTGAAAAAATTAATTATTATAGTATGATTTCTATAGAGAATCTATACTCAGTTAGAGAGTTACAATTAAGTATTAAAAATAAAGAATATGAAAGATTATCTGAGACTACAAAAAGAAAACTAATAACTGATGGAGAAAGAAAAGCAGATGATTTAGTAAAAAATCCTATATTAATTAAAAATAAAAATAGTATAACTAAAGTATCTGAAAAAGTACTTCAAAAACTAATATTGGAGAATATTCCATCTTTTTTAGATGAGCTTGGTATAGGTTTTACTTTCATAAGAAACGAATATAAAATTAAAATAGGAAATACTTATAATTATATTGATTTACTTCTTTTTAATATTGAATTTAATTGTTATGTAGTAGTAGAACTAAAAATAACAGAACTAAAAAAAGAACATATAGGTCAAATAGAAGTTTATATGAATTATATAGATAATAATTTAAGAAAAATTAATCAAGATAAAACAATAGGTATAATTCTTACTAAAAAAGATAATAAGTATATAATAGAATACTGTAGTGATAAGAGAATAATTTCAAGAGAATATGAATTAGTGTAAAAAATATAATAATAAAAGAAAAATACATTGAAATAAATTTGTAGTATGGTATACTTTATTTAAAATAGGAGGAGAATTATGAAGAGAAGAAAAAATAAAAAACTAGTACTTCTTTTAGTATTAGTACTTTTAATTAGTGTTGGATATGCAGCTCTAGCAAGTAATTTAAAGATTAATGGAACATCAGGTGTTAAAGCAAATACATGGAGTGTATATTGGAATAATGTACAAATAAAAGATGGAAGTGTTCCAGCAGATAATAATAACAAAGCTAGAATAACTGATACAGCTAAAACACAAGTAGAATTTAATGTAGTTTTATCTGAACCAGGTGATTATTATGAGTTTACAGTAGATGCAGTAAATAATGGTACAATAGATGCTATGATAGATGAAGATGGAATTGTTAATGGGGTTTATACAGATAGTAGTTATACTACACCAGCAACACTACCAAAAGCAGTAAGTTATACAGTAACATATGCAGATGGTTCTGAAATTCAAGATAAACATTTACTAGCAAAAAAGAATGGTAATACACCAACAAAAGAAACATACAAAGTAAGAATAGAATATAGAAATGATGATGAAATAGATCCAGATGATTTAGATAATGATAATGATCATACATACTATTTCAAGTTTAGTGTAAATTATGTGCAAGCAGATTCAACAGCAATAGATAAAAATGCAAGTGCAAGTTCAATTCATTATGTTAATAGACAAGTAGAAGGACAAATAACACCAGGAGATGTAGTTAAAATAGGTGACAGCGAGAATTTTTATGTGTTAACAAGTAATAGTCAAAAAACTATATTGCTTGCCAAATATAATTTATTAGTTGGAAATATTACTGATGAATGGAATGTTGTTGGTCAAGTGCAACCATCTGATTTGGGTTATGGACTACAGAGTGTTAATGCAACAGGGGCATATGCCAATGATATTAGTTCTTCAGGAAACATTGGTTTCTCATCAAGGCCGGATAGTACTGATAGTTATTGGGATGATGGATATATTGTAAGCCCATATAATGCAAATGGTGCAAGTTATGATGGAAATCCATATCCATACGTTTATAATAATGCATATAATACAGCACCAGACTTCACTAATGATGGATTTAATACATCTGGATACAGTATAGCTTATTATGTTGAATTATATAGAACAAAATTAATAGAAATGGGAGCTCCATCTACGATAATTGGAAGATTACTTTCATATGAGGAAGCAGATGAATATAAGACACTAACGGATAATGGAATATCAATAATATTTGATAAACATCAAGATTATTGGCTTGGTTCTGCATATGGTCCTAATTGGAATCAAGCTTGGCATATTTATAGTGACAACACTACTTTTCTTGAAAATGATTATGATTATGAAAATTTCTTCGGTGTCCGTCCAGTAATAGAAATCCCTACAAGTGAGATTAAATAAGGAGTTAAACTACAATTATTTTGTAGTTTTTCTTTGACTTAAAATATGCTATAATATGCGAAGAGAGGTGGTTGTATGAAACCTGAATTACTTGCTCCTGCTGGTAATTTTGAATCTTTAGAAGCTGCTATTCATGGTGGATGTGATGCTGTTTATGTTGGACTTAAACATTTTGGTGCACGTGCTTTTGCTAATAATTTTGATGATGAAGAAATAGTTTCTGCTATTAGACTTTGTCATATGTATGGTGTTAAACTTTATGTTACTATGAATACTTTAATACATGATAGTGAAGCACTTGAATTTATAGATAAGGTGCGTTTCCTTCATAAAAATAATGTTGATGCTATTTTAATACAAGATTTCGGTATGATGATGCTTGTTAGAAAAATGTTTCCTAACTTGGAAGTTCATGCATCTACTCAATTTAATAATAGTAGTATTGATACTTTGAAATTGTTAAAAGAAATTGGTGTTAAAAGAGCTGTTGTTTCTCGTGAAGTTAGTATAGATGAAATAAAAGAGATGGAAAAAGTTGGTATAGAAATAGAAGCTTTTGTACATGGAGCACTTTGTATTAGTTATTCTGGAAGATGTCTTTTTAGCAGTATGAATGGAGGAAGAAGTGCTAATCGTGGTGAATGTGTTGGATCTTGTAGACTTCCTTATAAACTTCTTCAAAATGGAAAAATAATAGATGATGGTTATTTACTAAGTACGAAAGAATTAAATACAACTACTAAAATAAGAGATTTACTAAATAGTAATATTTGCTCTTTAAAGATTGAAGGTAGAATGAAGAGCCCTTCATATGTGTATTTAGTTACTAAGTTTTATCGTGATTTAATTGATAGTAATGGGAATATAGATATTTCTTCTTATGAAGAAAAACTTAAAGTTCTTTTTAATAGAGAATTTACTGTAGGCCATTTATTTAATAAAAATAACAGAGAAATAATGAATACTAAGTCACCTAATCATTTAGGAAATAGAATTGGTAAAGTAATTGAAATTACTAAAGATAGAATTAAAATAAAACTAAGTAAAGAATTACATCAAGAGGATGGAATAAGATTTTTACAGAGTGGAAAAGGATTTGTTGTTAACTTTTTATATGATAAAAATAATAAGCTTACAAATAGTTCAGATGGTATTTGTTATGTTGATAATAAAGTAGATTTGAAAACTTTAGATGATGTTTCTATAACAAGTTCTAAGTATTTAGAAAAAGAAATACTTTCATATGAGAAAAGAAAAGTTTCTATAGATGTTAAGCTTGTTGCGCGGATAGGTCATGAATTAGAACTTAGTGTCAGTGATGGTGTGAATAATATTAATTTAAAATCTATAGTGGTTGAGAAGGCTATAAATAGTGAGACTGATGAGGATAGAATTAAGAGACAATTATTTAAGACTGGTGATACTATTTATAAAGTATCTAATATTAATATAGATAAAGATTCTAGTGTTTTTATACCTATTAAAGAACTTAATGAACTTAGAAGAAAGGCTTTAGAAATACTTACTGAGAAAAGGTGTTATAGTTATTCATTTGAAGAGAAAGAAGTATCTTTTGATAAGCTTTCTATTTTACCTTCTAGTTATAAAACTATACTTGTGGATAGTGAGAATGATTTAATTGAGTCAGTTAATAAGTTTGATAGAGTTTATGTTTCAAATTTAGAGATTTTTAATAAATATTCTTCTAAATATAATCATATATATTATAGTGGAAGAGGTAATATACTTAATATAAATTTTAAAGATAGAAATTTAATACATGATATTTGTAAACCAGTAAATGAATGTATAGCTGATTATACATTTAATGTTTACAATAAATATACAGTTTATTATTTGTTATCTTTGGGTTATAAAAGTGTTACAATATCACCTGAAGTTACATATGAAGAAATATTAAGACTTCAGGAAGAGTTTGTTAATACATTTAAATTTTATCCTAATATAGAAGTAATAGCTAAAAGTAGAATACTTCTTATGACTATAAAAGGTGATATATTAAAAGAACATAATAATGTTAGTTTAATTGATATTAAAGGAAGAAAGTATCCTGTAAAGTATGAGGATGGATTTACATATATTTACAATAGTGTAGTTACTGATAAATTAGAATTATATAAATATAATTTTAAAAATATTAATATAAGAACTGATAAAATATTTATTTAATATATCTAAAAATTAAAAAATGTGTTAAACTAATTATATAATGATTGGTGGTGTAGATATGGAGAAGAAAAAAGATAATCTTGCTAAAAACTATGTTATTCTTATTTTAATCTTTTTAGCAACTATTCTTCTTGTTTGGTATATATGTAAATGGTATTCAGTTTATACTGAATATGAAAAAGAAACACCTGTAATTAGAGGAACATTAAGTTATGAAATTACAGTAGCAGATTTTGACCATTATATTATGGATAATCCAACTACAGTAATATATATGTGTACTTCTAAAGAAGATAAGTGTAGAATATTTGAAAAAGATTTTAAAAAATATATTAAGAAAAACACTTTAGAAGATCAAATTATATATTTAAATTTAAGTGATGCAGATATAGATAAATTTGTAAATGAATTTAATCAAAAATATAAATATAAAGTTAAACTTAATAGTAATTATCCTTTAATAGTAGAGTTTACAGATGGAAAAGTTACAAGTTTAATACAAGGTGAAAAAGATAGTCCTTTAACAATAAAGAGAGTTAAAGATTTTGTAGAAATAAATAAGGTTGGAAAGACTGATTCTGAAAATCAAGAATAGTCTTTTTCTTTGGAGGTAGTTATGAATAATATAGTTTTATTTGAACCAGAAATACCACAAAATACTGGTAATATTATGAGAACATGTGTTGCGACTAATACTCGTCTTCATTTGATTAAACCATTTGGTTTTGTACTTGATGATAGTCATCTAAAAAGAAGTGGAGTTAATTATATAGATAAACTTGAATATTATGTTTATGAAAACTTTGATGATTTTTTATCTAAGAACGATGGTGAATTTTATTTTTTTACTAGGTATGGACATAAACCTCATACTAGTTTTGATTATAGTAATAAAGATAATAAAAACTTATATTTCATTTTTGGTAAAGAATCAACTGGTATTCCTAAAGAATTATTGAAGGGATATTTAGATAGATGTATGAGAATTCCTATGACTTCTAATGTTAGAGCACTTAATTTATCTAATTGTGCTGCTATAGTTATTTATGAAGCTTTAAGACAACAAAATTATAATGATTTACTCTTTGATGAACCTCATAAGGGTAGTGATTATTTAGAAAGAGGTGAAGACTAATTTTTTATTAGTCTTTCTTTTTATATATAGTTATTTGTGTTAGAATATACAGCAAGAGGGATATTTTATGAATTATGATAAATTAAATAGAATTATTAAGGATTTTTTTAATAATAAAGATTATGAAAGTTATTTAGAAACTATGGGAAATATTAAGAAACTTTCTGAGATTTTTATTTTGAATTATAATTATATTAATAGTTCAAGTGGTTTCAATACTGAAATTTCTCTTACTGATTCTATAGATATATCAAATAGTTTTTTTAAAAGTATTGATAAGAAATATAGTGAAGAGTTTTTAAGATTACTAAATTCATATGGTAAATATGATGGGTGTGTTGATGCTTCTAAAACTGTCGAATTTACTAAAATAAGTCCTTTGCTTATTAATAAATTTAATAGATCAGGTGTTACATCTGATGGAAAAGTATATATAGATTATTGTGAATCAGTATTTGATATATTTGATATTTGTCATGAGATTGTCCATAGATTCAGTTATAAAGGATATGAAAGTCTAATTAAGAAATATTTAGGTGAGACTACATCAATACTTTCTGAATTATATCTTTCTGATTATTTAAAAGATAATACTAATATTAATGAAGAGGATATTAATAAGTATATTATATATAGATTTAATACTGCATTTGATGATGCAATCTCAGTATATATTCAAATTACTTTAATTGAACTTTATATAAAAAATGGGAATGTAAATGAATTGATATTGACTAAATATTTAGATTCTTTATCTAAAACAGATATATATGATAGAATTTATGATAAATGTATATCTAAAGTTAAAAATATTATTAAATCAGATGAAATGGATTTCTTTATAAGACAAAGATATGTTATTGGATTAGTTTGTGCTTTAGAGTTGAAGAGACAAAACAGTTTTAAAAATTTTAATAAGTTAGTTGAAATACTTGGAAAAGATGATAGTGATATAGACAATGATATTGCTACTATACAGAATATTATTCCTATTTTTTATGATAAGAGTTTTTCGTTTGATGAAAATAGAGTTATTAAAAATATAAATGAAAAAATAAAAATAATTAAAAATAAAAAGTACTATAATTAGGAGGTAATTATGCAATCAAAAATAACTGATGAAGAAATACTTGAGTTTTCTAATTCACTTGATTTAGAGAGTAATTTACTTAAAACTTATAAGAGTGGAGTTATGCTTACTAATTATGAAACTCAAGTTTTAGATAAATATAATATAGATTATAGAAGTGTATCTTCTTTGAAAGAAATAATTTATCTTGTTGAAGAAGTATTAAATGAAGATAGTTCACTTGATGATTTAGAAAATATAAGTTTATCTATTTCAGAGAGAGATTATTACATGAATACAAATAAATAAGTATAATACTTTTTTGACTTTTCTACTATTTTGTGGTATATTATGCTGGACTTTTGAGAGGGTTAGTATGAGTGATAAGAAGAGTTTTAAAAAAGATTTAAAAGTAATTAAAAATTTATATGGTGAAGATTTTAGTAAGTTTGCTAAAGAAAATCTTTCTGTTTTTTTTGAAACCCCTAGGCTTTTACCAGATGTACTATTAAAGACATTTTATCCTAATAAGAATTTATATAATGATCTTGTTTATGAATATAAGTTAGATGATTTTACTAAGTATATTCATTCTTTTATGTGTAAAGAAAATATTATTTCTGATACTAGTTTTTCTCCTTATGAACTTTTAAGAGAAAAGAATTATACTTTGTATCATTGTCATAGTGATGATGATATTCAGAAATTTAGAAAATATTATAAAGAAGATGAAAAATTATGTACTTTTAGTACTAATAGATATGATAGTTGTCATGTGTTTTTTGCTGTTTCTAATGATGCTTTAAAACTAAAGAGAGAATCTTTTATATATCCAAATAGACAAGATGCTTATGGTACTAGTGTTATTAGTATTCAATTTTCTCGTGGTAATATTAATTTATTATCTATTAAAAATAGATATAATCATAAAGTTGTTAATCCAGATGCTACTTTTTCAAATAATTTAGAAAAAATAATTCCTGGTTTAACAAGAAGTTTCGAAAAGAGATATGGATATAATATAAATTCTAATTTTAAAGGATTTGAACTTTCTTCATATGTGAAGGGAAATGATAATAGATTCTATAAATATAATTATGAGATTAATGGTATTTATTATACAACTACTAATAATATATTATCTGATAAAATTGTTAATCTTGATAGAGAAAAGTATATATTATGTGATTATTTTATTATTGATTTAGTTAATAATAAAATAAGTGTTATTGATGATAGAATTAAGGATAGTTTTATAGATTATTATACTAAAATTACTAAAATAGTTGTTAATAAAGATGGTTCTAATAAAGTAGTTACTATTTATCAAGGAGATGAAGTTTCTTATATTATTCTTGATAAAGAAAATAAGATAGTTGGTTATAGGAATGATTATTTAGAATCAGTAGGAGATAATTTCTTATATTATAATAATTCTTTAGTTAGTCTTTCTCTTCCTAATTTAAGAAAAACTGGTGATTTTTTCTTACCGACTAATCAAGTTCTTACTAATTTAAATATGAATAATATAGAATGTTTTGGTAGTGATTGCTTTTATAGTAATTTAGAATTAAATAGTATTTATTTTCCTAAATTAAAAAATATTGGTAATTCATTTATGATGTGCAATAACAAAGTAGAGGAGGTTAATCTACCTAGTGTAATTAGCATTGGTGACTCATTTTTTTGTGGTAATAAAATTATTAAGAAAGTTATACTTGATACTGCTAGTCAATTTGGAAACTATTTTTTACATTATAATGATTCACTTTTAGAAGTTAGTTTTCCTAATGTAATTAGTATTGGTAATGATTGCTTTTTTAATAATAGATGTCTTCAGAAATTATATTTACCTAAATGTGAAAATATAGGTGATAATCTTTTATGTCATAATTATTCGTTAATTGATTATGATTTATCTTCGATAAAGAAAATAGGTAAATACTTTATATATAGTCATCCTGAGGATTCTATTAAAGAAAAAGTTTATAGAATATAAAAAAACTTCACATTTTGTGAAGTTTTATTCTGTTCTAAGAGCAATAACTGGATCTTTTTTAGATGCTATTCTTGAAGGAATTAATCCACCAATTAGTGTTAATATTACACTAATTGTAATAAGTATTATTGCATGTTTTGGATTTAGTTTTGCAACATCTGGTAACTTAGATAAGTTTTCTATTATGATGTTTGTTGGTATTATTAATAGTCGCGCTATTAATATTCCAAGCACTCCACTACATAATCCTATTATTAAAGTTTCAGCATTAAATACTCTAGTTATATCTTTTTTTCTTGCACCTAATGATCTTAATATACCAATTTCTTTTGTTCTTTCAAGTACAGATGTATAAGTTATAATTCCAACCATTATACTTGATACAATTAATGATATAGAAGAGAAAGCAATTAATACAATTGTGATAGCATCCATTATATTTCCAGTAAGACTAGTCATTAATTCAGATTGATCAAGATAAAGGATTTTATCTTCTTTTGATTTTGATTTATTATATTTATCAAGTTCTTTTATTATTTTATCTTTTGATTCAAAGTCTTTTGGATAAATTTGAATTGCCTTAGGAATACTATTTCCGCCTAAGAAGGAAATCATATTTTCTTTATCTTCATCTTTTTCAAATTGTGTCATTGTTAATACATTGTAATTTTTATCACTTTGTACTTTTACTATTTCAGATTCTTTATTTTTGTCTATTATGTAATCCATTAATGATTTATTGTAGAAAATACCTGTACCAGACATTTCTCCGAACATATTATCCTTTTTACCTCTTATTATTCCTTTGATTTTTACAGTAATATTATTTTCTTTATTATATAAATCATTTAAATCATTATTAATTGTGAAGAAACCATTATTTTCATTGTAATAGTCATCGTTAAGAACAATTTTAAATTCTTTTCCTATAATGTCATCAAAATTTATTTCTTTTTTATCTTTATATCCTAATATTTCAAGTACTTTTTCATTAATTCTATTTTTTGAATCTACTAGTAAAAATAAATCTTCTTTATTAGTTGATTCACTTCCATAAATTATTTCAAAGTTATCAGTCATTACAGTTGAACTAGTTCCATCTTTATTTGATGGTAGAGAAGAGAATAATTCTTTTTCAACAGCTTTAACCTCATCATTTTGTTTTGTAAATATATTTAAACCTGTAATTCTTGTATAACTTAATCCACCAATTAAATCATTATCAATATTTTCTATTATATCTAAATATTCTTTTGTAATTTTATTTATATGAACATTTGCTTCCATTGTTTTTTGTGGATATATTTTTTTCTTATTTGAGTATTCTTCTAAATTGTCTTTTTCATTTGCCATATTTTTCATTGAATTTAAATCCATTGTTTGTTCACTTATAATTAATGGCATTTGCGCTAAAGTATCTTTTTCAAAATCATCTATTTTTAATTTAAATCCATTAGATAAAGATAATATTAGTGCAATACCAATTATTCCTATTGATGATGCAAAAGATGTTATAAAAGTTCTACCTTTTTTTGTTTTTAAATTATTAAAAGATAAACTAATTGCACTTAGATAATTCATAGAAGTTTTCTTTATTTTAAATTTATCATTTTTGTTTTCATCATCTTTTACAGGGGATGAATCAGATATTATTTCACCATCTTTAAATTCAATAATTCTGTTTGCATATTCCTTAGCTAAATCAGGGTTATGTGTTACCATTATTACTAATTTATCTTTAGCTACTTCTTTAATTAAATCCATTATTTGTTTACTTGTTTTTGTATCAAGCGCTCCAGTTGGTTCATCAGCTAAAATAATATCTGGATTATTTACTAAAGCTCTTGCTATAGCAACCCTTTGCATTTGACCACCTGAAAGTTGATTTGGTTTTTTATGAATATGATCTTTTAATCCAACTTTTTCAAGAGCATCAATTGACATTTTTCTTCTTCTTTTTTTACTATAACCACTTAATATTGTACTCATTTCTACATTTTCAAGAATACTAATATGACTTATTAGATTATAAGATTGAAAAATAAAACCAATACAATTATTACGATAGCTATCCCAATTACTATCCTTAAATTTTTTAGTACTTTTACCATTTATAATTAAATCTCCAGAATCATATCTATCAAGTCCTCCAATTATATTAAGTAAAGTAGTTTTACCAGAACCAGAAGGCCCTAGAATAGCAACAAATTCTTCAGTTCTAAATTTTACATCAACATCTTTTAGTGCTGTTTGTTTAAACGAACCAGTTTTGTAACTTTTTTTAATATTTTTTAATTCTAACATATTTCCTCCTTTATTATATTATTCTAAAAAAACTATAAAAAAACATTATATTTTTTCAGGCTGTTCATATTATATCATTTTTATTAATCATATTACAATAATAACCTTGTTATGCTATACTGAAAGTGTATAATAATAGTAAAGTGGAGGTTAATATGATAGATTTAATAATTCCTATATATAATTCGAGAAAAACATTACCATTGACACTTATGAGTATTAGCTTTCAAAGTATTAAAGATAAAATTAAAGTTTTTTTAATTGATGATTGTTCTACTGATAGATATGAAGATATTATTAGTGATTTTATTAATAAATATGACCTTAATATTATTTATTATAGACTTGATAAAAATGCTGGACCAGCAGTTGCTAGACAAAAAGGAATAGATATAAGTAATAGTGAATATATAATGTTTATAGATTCTGATGATTTATTTTATGATATAAATAGTGTTCAAGTACTTTATGAGAATATTTTAAATGGTTATGATTATGTAGCTGGTTTTACATTTGATGAGAGATATGAAGTTTCTTTCTATAATGAAGGGGATTTACATAGTAAAATTTATAGAAGAAGTTTTTTAGATAAAAATAATATTAGGTTTAATACTACTAGATTTCATGAAGATAATTATTTTAATAATTTAGTACTTGTTTGTAATCCTAAAATGTATACTTTACCAGTACCAATTTATGTTTATGTGTATAATGAAGAATCTATTACTAGTAGTAGTTGGGAAAAAGAATTTGAAAGATTAGAAATACTTCTTTCAAATATGAGAGAATTATTAGAGGAGTCTAAAAAAAGAAATTGTAATAGAGAGTTAGTACTTTTTTATACGGCTATTAAGATTAAGTATTTTAATAGAATATGGGATAGATTTACAGAAAATCAAAAAGATACTTTTAAGAAATGGTTAAAAAAGTATAATTTAGAACTTGAAAAGTATTTGAATAGAACTGATTATGATGAAGTGATAAAAGAAATTTGTGATACTTATAAATATTAAGAAAGAATAAAGTTCTTTCTTTTTTTGCATATAGATTTAATAGGTGATTATATGTTTAATAGAAAAATAGATGGTAGGATGAAAGTATTATTACTTATTTTTTCATTTTTACTTACTTTAGTTGTTGTTAGAATTTTTTATGTTCAAATGTTTGAATATGATAAACTCTTTTCTTTAGCAAATGATTTATGGAGTCGTGATTTGCCTATAGAAGCTGATAGGGGACTTATTTTAGATAGGAATGGTGTTGTACTTGCTGATAATTTAACAACTACTTCTTTAGTTATTATTCCTAATCAAATAAAGAATAAAAAAGAAGTTGCTGAAAAGATTTCTAAAATACTTAATATTAGTTATGAAGATATGTATAAGCATGTTGATAAGAAAACTTCTATTGAAAGAGTTCATCCTGAGGGAAGAAGGTTAAGCTATGAAGTTGCTGGTAAAATAGCTGAATTAAAATTAGATGGAGTTTATTTAGTTAAAGAGTCTAAAAGGAATTATCCCTATGGTAATTTGCTTTCTCATACATTGGGCTATGTAGGTATTGATAATCAAGGACTTTCTGGACTTGAACTTCAATATGATAAGTATTTAACTGGAGAAAGTGGAGCAATTAAATATTTCTCTGATGCAAAGGGTAATAAGCTTGAGCTTTCTGATGTGTATTTAGAACCTCAAAGTGGTATGAATATAGAACTTACTATTGATATTAATATACAAAAGTCTTTAGAGAGGGAACTTGATAATATAGTTTCTATGTTTTCTCCGGATATGGCACTTGCTATTGTTATGGATCCTAATACTGGGGAAGTATTAGGAATGGCATCTAGGCCAGATTTTAATCCTAATAGTTATAAAAATTATACAACTGAAGTATTAAGTCGTAATCTCCCTATTTGGGCTACGTATGAGCCGGGAAGTACTCAGAAAATTATAACAACGGCAGCTTCTGTTAACGAGGGTGTTGTTGATCTTGATAAAGATACTTTTTATGATGGTGGAAGTGTAAAAGTAGATACTTCTGTTATAAAGTGTTGGAAAGCTGGTGGACATGGTCATCAAACTTTTATGGAGGTGCTTCAGAACTCTTGCAACCCAGGGTTTGTAAAACTTGGACAATTGCTTGGAAAGGATAGGTTGTTTTCATATTTAGATAAGTTCGGTTTTGGTGATAGAACAGGGATAGATTTGAGTGGGGAGGGTACTGGTATAATTTTTCCTCTTTCTAGAGTTGGTAATGTTGAGCTTGCTACTACTGCATTCGGACAGGGAATATCTGTTACTCCTATACAACAAGTAACTGCTGTTTCTGCAGTGGTTAATGGTGGTAAACTATATAAGCCTTATGTAGTTAAAAATATTTTAGAGAAAGAAACTTCTAATATAATTGAAAAGAGGGAACCTAAATTAATTAGAAAAGTAATTAGTGAGGATACTTCTAAAACTATGAGAAGGGCACTTGAAAATGTAGTTAGTAAGGGTGGAGGAAAAGCTGCTTATATAGATGGTTATAGGATAGGTGGAAAAACTGGTACGGCTCAAAAGGTAGAAAATGGGGTTTATCTAGTTAATAATTATATTATGTCATTTATGGCAGTAGTTCCAGCTAATAAACCTCAGGCTGTTTTATATTTAGCTATTGATAATCCTAAACATACGGCTATGCTTTCTAGTTATACTACAACTCCTATTGCTAGAAGGATACTACTTGATATAATTGATGCCTTAGGCATAGAAAAACAACCTAATCAAATAGAAAAGGAATTGGAATGGAATGACAAAGTTTTATATGAAGTACCTAATGTTGTTGGGATGACTAAAGAAGAAGCTACGAAGCTTTTAAATAACTTTACAGTAGAATATTCTGGTAGTGGTGATAAGGTTGTTAGTCAGTCTCCTACTGGTGGCACTAGAATAGAAGAAAAAGGAATTGTTAGATTATTGTTACAATAAAAAAATATAAAAATATTGACATTAATCTTAAAAAATGACATTATAATTATAGGAAGATGAGGTGGCTAATATGAAGAGTCCTAAGAATTTTTTAATTGTTTCACTTACTATAATTTTATTATGTTCAACAACTGTATTTTTAGCAGTACTTAATCCTAGTGATTTATCGGTTAGTGCTATTAATAGTAGTAGTGAAAAAGCTAAATGGAGTGTAAAGGTAGATAGTGTAAAAGTAGCAGATGTTACTGGAACAGTTGTTAATGATAGTCCTATTTATACTGATACTTCTTGTAAATTTTCACATACTTTTAATAAATATGGTGATTCAATTACTTATAAAGTAAAAATTAAAAATGATGGAACATTTGATGCTATATTAGATTCGAGTTCATTCATTGCTTTAGATGATTATAAAAATGATGTTAGAGTTAATTTTGAAGAACCAGTTCAAATATTAAAAAGTGGAGAAGAAAAAGAGTTTACTGTTAGTTTTACTTATGTTAACTCTGCTAATGTAATACCAATTAAAAATGTTTCAAAAATAGTTGTAGCTTATAAACAATATAATTAATTATAGAAATAAATAGAACTAGTTTTTGTTTTGGTTCTATTTATTTAATTTGTAAATAAAATATTTATGTAAAGTTTTGTATAATGTTTTTACTACATAACATTTGGTTTAAAATTTATGTTATAATATTTCGATGAATGGAGAGAAAAAAGTATGCTATTGTTAACAAAATCAATTTTTGCCATTATGATTGGATTTTTGGCAGCTACATTTATAGGATTAGTATTAATTCCACAATTAAAAAAATTAAAAGCGGGTCAACATGTTAGTATTTTTATGGCTGAAGCACATAAAAGTAAAGAAGGTACTCCAACAATGGGAGGTTTTATCTTTATAATAGCTACAACTATTACAATTGTTGCACTTCTTGTTACTAAAAAAATAGATTATACATCTAATTTATTGATAGTTCTTTTAACTTTTATTGGTTTTGGTCTTATTGGATTTTTAGATGATTTTTTATCATTAAAGAAAAAAGGAAATGAAGGATTAACTACTTATCAAAAGTTATTTATGCAAGTTATTATTTCTGTGGCCTTTTTCTATATTTATATGAAGAATGGAGGACAAACTGCTTTTACTGTAGGAACACTTCATATTGATTTAGAATTGGGATGGCTTTATGGATTGTTTATTTTATTTGTACTTGTTGCTGCTAGTAATGCAGTAAATTTAACAGATGGTTTGGATGGACTTGCTGGAGGACTTTCAACAATAGCATTTGTTGCTTTTGCACTTATTTCTCTTGTTGTTGGTTATGAAGAAATCGGAATTTTTTCACTTGTGTTATGTGGAAGTATTGCTGGATTCTTAGTATATAATGCTTATCCTGCTAAAGTAATAATGGGTGATACAGGTAGTTTAGCACTTGGTGGTGCTATGGGAGCTATTGCTATTATTACACATAGGGAACTTACTTTAATAGTTGTTGCTGGAGTATTTATAATTGAAACTCTTTCTGTTATAATTCAAACAATTTCAGTTGTTTTCTTTAGAAAAAAAGTATTTTTAATGACTCCTATTCATCATCATTTCGAAAAATTGGGATGGAGAGAACAAGATATAGTTAAAATGTTTTGGATAGTAGGATTAATTCTTGCGATGGGTGGAATTATCTTTGGAGTATGGTTATGATAGCTGGAATTGTTTTAGTTATTTCAATTATTGTATTAATACTATTAGTTTTAATACTTTTCCTAGTTGCTTATAGAAAAATAAGAAAATTTTTAAGAGAAAATTTTGATTGTAATACTATAAGTGAAGCATTTCAAAAATCTAAATTAGAGTTAGAACAAACACCTAAGTCTTTTTCAAGTATGGAGCCTGTTCTTCTTAATCAATTAAAAAGAGATTTTCCTGAAGTTAATTTAAGTCAATTAAAAAGTAAAAGTGAGAGTTGTATATTAGATTTATTTTCTTCTGTAGAAAGAAAAAATACTTCTAATTTAAATAAGTATTCTGATAAAATTCTTAATTATGCATTAAAAATGATTGAAGATTCAAAAGGAAAAGAAACTTCTTATGATAGTATTAAATTTCATAAGACTGCACTTACTAATTATAAACATGATGATGTATGTGGAACTGTGACTATTACTTCGTCACTTGAATATATTTATAAAATAGGAAATAGTACTCCTAAAAAAGTGCAGGATAGAATTAAGGTTGATATAGTATATGTACTTGATAGGGATAAGTATGGAGAATATACAAAATCAGTTGGAGTTAATTGCCCAAATTGTGGTGCTGCTGTAAGTAAGATAGGTGCTAAAAAGTGTTCTTATTGTGGAACTGCTTTGGGTATACTTACTGAGAATGCTTGGTTCGTAGATAATTTAAAACAATATTAGATATCGATTGATATCTTTTTTTATATTTGTATTTAACCATAAAAATAACATCTCAAGAAAAATGAGATGTTATTTTATATTAGTAAAATTAGTAATTTTTTTAGTTGCTTTTTAAACTGAAACTTTCTGGAATATCTAAGTAGTCTGTTATTTTTACACCATTTAATTCTTTTGGACCCTCTAAGGCAATATAGTGTACTTTTCCATCTTCTGCTTCAAACCAGTATGTGACCAAATATGTTGAATCTGATGGATAATACATATATACTTGATAAGCAGTATATTTTTTATCTTTTCCAATTGTTACTGTTGCTCCTGTTACATCAGTAACGTCACTAGAATTCTTTTTGTTATACATATAATTTGATGCATATTGTTTTGCAGAATATTGATTATCTAAAATATTTAAAGTAATAATATAAGTATTTGCATAAGAATATTGTAATGAATTATTTCCGTCTACATCATAGAATTTATACCAATTATTTGGGATGCTTATATATCCATATTTTTCATCACCAACAACTTTTGTGTTACTATTACTACTACTATTATTATTA
>JAGAWU010000043.1 GCA_017941235.1 Bacilli bacterium
TCATCAGGTATTAAAAGGAGAAAACTATGATGAAGAAAGTAAAATAATACAGATTAATTTTACATATGGATTAATGAAAAGTAAAAAGGATAAGTATTATGAAGAAGAAGCATTTAGAATATATAAAATACAGGATGATAAGTGTAAAAGTTACGTGGAAAATTTTACCATATATGAATACAATATGGACTATCTAATGAAAATATGGTACTCTAAAGAAGAAAAAGAAATAGATAAGTATAAATACATAATAATGATGGATTTAGATAAAGAAAACTTATCGGAATTATCTAGGAGAGATAGGATGGTAGATAAATATATGGAGGAAGTAGTAAAAGTAAATGAAGATCCAGATTTTCATCAATATATGAGTTGGGAAGAAGATCAAAGAAAGATACAAAATTCTATAAGAAAACAATTTAGAGAAGAAGGGTTAGCTGAAGGAAGAGCACAAGGAATAAAAGAAGGAATAAAAGAAGGAATAAAAGAAGGAATAAAAGAAGGAATAAAAGAAGGAAAGACTGAAGGTATAAAAGAGACTGCTAAGAAAATGAGAGAAGAGAATATAGATATTACTATAATTAGTAAAGTAACGGGGTTTTCTCAAGATGAAATAGAAAAACTATAGAATTAATAAAGGTTTTGATTAGCTTAAAAATTTTTTGTTGTAACAAAAAGAATTATTTTGTATAATTATATTAATAGGAATAGCAAGAAAGGTTGTAGCTAATCTTAAGCGCCAGGACTAATAATAGTCGACGAGGTCTTTAGTTATCGAAATATTCGGCGGATGCTAAAGCGGATTTAAGGTTCGTTAGATATATTTAAAAAAGTAAAATTAAAATTATAACAAAAAATATATCCCCTTACACATTTTTTTATAGTGGGAGGATTTTTATAATGTGTGGAATTATAGGTTATATAGGTAGTAGAAAAACTACAGAAGTATTATTAAAAGGGTTATATGCCCTTGAATATAGAGGTTATGACTCTGCAGGAGTAGCAATAACTGATAACAAAGATTTAGAAATAATTAGAAGTGTAGGAAGAGTTAGTAAACTTGAAGAAAAAATAGAAAAAGAGAAAAAAGTAAACAGTACTTTCGGTATTGCTCATACAAGATGGGCAACAAATGGAGAAGCAAATGAAAAAAATGCCCATCCACATAAGATTGGAAAAGTAACACTAGTACATAATGGTATTATTGAAAACGCTGATCTAATAAAAGAAAAACTAATTAATGAAGGATATAAATTTAATAGTGATACAGATAGTGAAGTAGCTGCAGCACTTTTAGATAAATATTTAAAAGAAAATGATACTCTAGAAGCAATTGATAAAATGACTAAAGATTTAACAGGAAGTTTTGCATTTGGAATAATAATTGATGGAGAAAATAGACTTTATGCATTAAGAAAAGATAGCCCTCTTCTAATAGGAGTGGGAGAAAAAGAAAATTTCTTAGCAAGTGATATTACAGCAATTATATCTTACACACCAAAATATGTATTGTTAGATGTTGGAGAAGTTGCAGTATTAGAAGATAGCAGTTTAAAATTCTACAAAGAAGGAAAAGAAATAGAAAAAGAAATACTTGTTTCAGATAGTAAAGGTGTAGACCATAGTAAAAATGGCTATGACCACTATATGCTTAAAGAAATTATGGAAGAACCAGTTGTAATAAAAAGACTTATTGAAAGATATAATGAAGAAGAAAACAGAAAAGAACTTGATTTATCTGAATATAAAGAAATAGATATAGTTGCTTGTGGTTCAGCAATGTATGCAGGACTAGTTGGGCAAAATTTACTTGAAGAATTTGCAGAAATTAAAGTAAATGTTTATCCAGCAAGTGAATACAGATATAAAAAGAAAATTTATAATACAAAAACATTAGTAATTTTAGTATCACAATCAGGAGAAACAGCAGATACGATAGCTGCAATGAGAGAAGCACAGAAACTTGGTATTGATACACTTGGAATAGTTAATAATCCAGACTCAACAATCGCTAGAGAGACAAGTAGAAAAATACTTACTAATGCAGGCGTAGAAATAGCAGTAGCAACTACAAAAGCATATATACTTCAAGTTTGTGTACTTGCAATGATGGCATTTGTTTCAGGTGAAAAGAAGGGATTAGTAAAAGAAGATTTTTCTATATTTAGTGAATTGCCAAAATTAATAAAAGAAGTACAAGATAGAGTTGAAGAATATAAAAAGATTGCTAAAGATATTTATAAAAAAGAATCATGCTTCTTCATAGGACGTGGACTTGATTATGCATTATGCATGGAAGGAAGTTTAAAACTAAAAGAAGTATCTTATCTTCATAGTGAAGCATATCAAGCAGGTGAATTAAAACATGGTACAATTTCATTAGTAGAAGAAGGAATGCCTGTACTTTGCATAATTACAAATAAAGAGTTAAAGGATAAAAGTATATCTAACCTAAAAGAAACAGAAGCAAGAGGAGCAAAAGGCATTGTAATAACAACAAAAGATTTAGATGATTTTGATGAATATGAAAAAATAGTTGTACCAGAATCATCACAATATATAGTAAGTATGTTAATAGTGCCAGCACTACAATTATTATCATATTATGTTGCTCTTAACCGTGGATGTGATATAGATAAACCAAGAAATTTAGCAAAATCAGTAACAGTAGAATAAAAGTTAAAGAAATTTAACTTTTTTCTTTGTTATAAATTGAAAACTATTGGTATCTATGTTAAAATGATTATAGTAGAGTATAGATGATAGGGTGATGTAAATGTTAGAAGATAATCAAAAAAAGAAAAGGAAAATGCCTATATTAATAATTGGGTTAGGAATACTATTATTAATAGGTGGGATAGGAAGTATCTTTTTTTATGGAAATAAAGAAAAATTTAAACTAAGTATTGAAGATTCAAAAATATATCCTAAATTTAAAGAAAGTATAGATGAATATACTCTTTATACTAACAAGAATGAAGTAAAAGTAATTTGTCCAGCTCAAGTAAAATCAAGTGGATGTAACAAAGTTATAAAATTAAAAGATGATGAAACAGATTATATAGTAAAATCAAAGGACAAAGA
>JAGAWU010000044.1 GCA_017941235.1 Bacilli bacterium
ATAAATTATGTACTTCAGATTGCTTATATCAAAACAAATAGACTTATTATCCAAAATTTTAAAAATTGAGGAAACTCAGTTCTTTTTGTCGTGATTATCATATCATAAAAATTTAAATTTGACAAAACTTAGATAAACATACTTATTAGTTTTGAAAAACATCTATGAAAAGGTATCTAAAAGTTATCTAAACTGAAATTTTGGTAATTTTTCGCAATTTTTCAGCAAAGAAAAAACTCGCGTTTTCCCTTTATTTATGCGGGCTTATGAGTTTATTTTCCGTGGCACTGCTTATATTTCTTTCCTGAGCCACATGGCCTTTTGTATTCGGGATTTTGGGAGCTTTTTGGAGCACTTGGCTCGTTAATTCGGCACTTGGTTGCTCTTGGAAGCACTCCGTAGCACTCGGCAAACCTAGCAAAACGTATCTAAAAACGTATCTAAAATTTGCCATTGTTGAAGTTTTTACAATTTTTAAGTAATTATCTTTTTTTGATTTCTTCTTTAATAAATTTTATGAATTCATCAATTGATAAAGAGTAAGTTTCATCGTTTCCTAATAATCTATAACTGATTAAATTATTATCTCTTTCATTATCACCAATTATAATTGTAATTGGGTTTTTCTTTATATTGCTTTGTCTTATTTTTTTATTCATTTGTTCTTTTGAATCATCATAGCTAACTCTTATATCTTCTTCAAGTAATATATTTTGAATTTTTTTACAATATTCATCATGATATTTTATATTAACAGGAACTATATTTACTTGAACAGGAGAAAGCCATATAGGAAGTACACCTTTAAATTGTTCTAGAAGTAAGACTAAAAATCTTTCATATGATCCTAAAACAGCTCTATGTACCATTACTGGAGTAGCTTTTTCACCGTTTTCATCTATATAAGATAATCCAAATCTGCTTGGAGTTGCAAAGTCTAATTGTACTGTTGGAATTTGTATTTCTCTTCCTAGAGCATCTTTAAACATAAAATCTAATTTAGGCCCGTATAATGCTGCTTCTCCCTCACATCTTTTTGCATTTAGTCCTAATTCATCAGATACTTCTTGAAGCATTTCTTCACATATATCCCAATCTTCTTTTTTGCCGATGTATTTTTCTGGATGATCATAATCTCTTACAGATAATGAAACCCAATTATTTTCCCATAATCCCATTCTTGAGTAAAAATCTTTTATAAGATTACACATATTTATAACTTCTTGTTTTACTTGATCACGTCTGCAAAATGAATGGCCGTCTTCTACAGTAATAGCGTATACTCTTGATAAACTATTACCAACTGCTCCTTGTAGTTCTGCTCTATATTGTTTATCAGATTCCATATATCTTATTGGTAAATCTCTATAGCTTCTTATTTTAGAAGCATATATTTGAGTATGATGTGGACATTGTACAGGTTTTAAAACAAATTTATGTCCTTTTGGAGATTCTACTCTAAATAATTCATCATTAAATTTCATAGCGTGACCTGAAGTTTCAAATAAAGATATATCAGCAAGTGATGGGCAACTTACTTTTTGGAAACCATATTTTCTACATACTTTTTCTATTTCTTTTTGTAATTCATCTTTTACGATAGTTCCTCTTGGAGTATATAGTGGAAGCCCTCCTCCAACATAATCTGAGAAACAGAATAAATCTAAATCTTGTCCTATCTTTCGATGGTCTCTTTCTTTAGCTTCTTCTAAAAATTCTAAATATTTATCATATTCTGCTTTATTTTCAAATGCCTTACCAACAATTCTGTCTATCATTTCATTATTGGCATCCCCATTATAATAAACGCCACTAATTCTTAATAGTTTCACAAATACACTATCATCAAGCTTTCTCATCTCATCTTCTAACTTATTAAAATCATTTTCACTAATTTTGATGTCCGATTTAAATTCATAATAAAATTCATCTTTATCATATGATATATTATCTAATCTAATATTATCATATAAATTATTAATTACTTGTTTTAGTAATTCACAACATTTTTTATTCATATTAATCCTTCTTTCCTAATTATTATTACTTTTTGAATGGGAGTAAATCGTATCACTTTCCGTCATTTTTATCTCCTCCTTTAACGAAAAAGAGAATGATACCACTATAGGAGTCTATTACAGACGGTACCATCCTCTTATTTAACTTACTTTTTATAACCGATATTACTCGGGCAATCTATTTCTGATGCAACTAATAGGTAGTAATTATTAATTCAATTTATTATCTCACACCTGCCGATAACTCTCTTTAAAATATTCTTAATAATCATGTCCTATATTTTAGTCTTTCTAAATATATTGTATCATATTTTTTGTCTTTTAATAAAATAAAACCTATTACTTGATTGTAATAGGCTACTCTTAACAATATAATTATCTTATATTTTTATCAAGCAATGCTAAAACAATCAATGTAACTAATTGATTTAAATGTTGTCGTATAAGTTGTCGTAGTTAATTGATTCTTTAACATTGTAATCTCTCCCTTTCAAAAAGTAACTAAATTATAGCACTATTTTAAATAATTTGCAAACTTCACAAAAAACGTATCTAATTTCACAACTGTTTTTTTCCTTGTTTTATAAGTTTTTTTAACTGTTTTTAGCAATTAAAATAACGTATCTAAAACGTATCTAAAATTTGCCATTGTTGAACTTTTTACAACTTTTGAGTAATTATAATTTTAGACTATTTATTTTGTCGATATCCACTAAAATATCAATTCCTTTATCCATGTTCTTGATTTTTAATTTATTACTAGAGATTTCTTCTGTTCCAATTATTATAACGTATTTAATTTTTTCCCTATTAGCATAATCAAGTGATTTTTTTAGTTTTCGTTTGTTCATTTCTATATCAACATTATAACCATTTTCTCTAAATTGATTTGCTATTTTTAATGATTCTGTTTCAGTACCCATTGGTATTATAAAAATGTCAGTATTTGAGTTTTCTTGTTCTAAACCTTTTTTTAGTAATTCATATATTGCTGATAGGCCAAAACTTATTCCTACTGTAGGATATTCTTCGCCATCACCAATAAAATTACCTATCATTTCATCATATCTACCACCAGCAGCAATACTGCCTCTTATTCTTTCTTTTTTATCATAAACTTCAAATACATTTCCAGTGTAGTAATTTTGACCTCTTGCTAATGTAACATCAAAATTACAGCAATTAAGTTCAAGTTGTTTTAAATAATTGTCTAAATTATTTACCTCTTTTAAGCCCATTTGTATTTTCTCATTATCTGTATTTTTAAAAATTTCATTCAATTTTGACAAATCCATTTGGAAATACTTATTTAGTCTTTCTATTTGCTTTTCAGTTAAATCTAGATCAAATAGCATCTGATTGAACTCTTCAACTTTTAGTTTATCTTTTTTATCTATAATAGTTGTTGCCTCTGAAACTAATTCTTCGGATATTCCTGACTCAATAATTAATCCAGTCATAAGTTTTCTACTATTATATTTAATTATAATATCAATATTTAGTTCTTTAAAAGTTTTTACAAATAATGATAGTAACTCTGCTTCAATATATTGTCCTTTTATACCAACTACATCAGCATCACATTGAGTGAATTCTCTATCTCTACCAACTTTAACAGGTCCATCTCTAAATACTTTTGATATTTCGTATCTCTTAAATGGAAATGATATTTTATTTTTATTTAATGCTATAAATTTTGCAAAAGGAACTGTTAGATCATATCTCAATCCTAAATCTCTGTTCCCCTGATCTGTTAGCCTATATATTTCTTTTAAAATATCATTATTTTCATCATACTTATCACTAAGCATGTCATAATAACATAATATGGGTGTTTCAATATTAGCAAACCCAAACTTTTTAAAATTGTTTATTATTATATTATTTATATAATCTCTGATTTTTTGTTCTTTAGGTAAAAAATCATAACCACCTTTAACATTTTGTATCTTCATAATAATCCTTCTTTCTATTTTTTAATTAAAAAAAGCTATACAATGGTCCTTGTATAGCTAAATAATTTATATATTTAAAACTAGATACAAGCACCACAAATAGCACTTGTACCTTTTAACATTTTTTAATGTCGTTGGTTCAAGTGCAGACTATTATGATGATGTAAATTTTTAACTATTATTTTAAACATAATAATCTCTCCCTTTCAATGTAATTGATTATATCATTTTTTCTTTTATTTTGCAAATTTATCCACAAAAATAACAAAAACTTACAATTTTTATTTTTTTAGATACGTTTTATATCTAATTTGAATTTAAAATTTGAATATACGTTTTACCCTTATTTTATAAGCTATTTACCACAACATTGTTTGTATTTTTTACAATTTTTGAGTAGTCTATAAATTATAATTTTTCTATTGTTTCAATTCCCAATATTTTTAATGCATTATTTAAAACTTTTGAAACACATTGTAATAATCTAATTCTTGATGATTTTAATATAATATCACTTTCATTAGTAATATTAACTTGCTCATATAATTTGGAGAATAATCCAGCTACATTAAAAATATATTTTGTTAAATGTGCAGGTTCGTTGGATTTTAGTAGTGAATCTATTACCTCAGGGAATAATGATAATTCCTTCACAATCTTTTTTTCAATATCATTATTAAGCTTAATTTCATTTGTTAACTTAATATTATTATTTTTTAATATAGAATTTATTCTAACAATACTATATAAAATATACATTCCTGATTCACCAGTAAAACTTGTGGCATTTTCTAAATTGAAATTAACTATTTTATTTTTAGATACATTTAACATAGTAAATTTAATACAAGCATTAACTAATATATTTAATTTATCTTCAGATATTTCACTATTTCTTTCTTCAAATTCTTTAATCAAAGTTTCTCTTACTGCTTTCATAAAATCTGTAACTAAAACCACGGTACCAGCAGATGTTGACATTTTATCTCCATCTAGCAATACATATGAATAACAAATTAATTCTGGTGCTTTATATCCAAGTATATCTAGCACAGCACTAATTTGTTTCATGTATACTTCTTGATCTTCACCTAATACAATAAAATTATTTTTAGAATTTAATTCTATTTTATGAATTGTATATGCAATATCTCTCATTGGATATAATGAAGTTTTATTTGAACGAGTTAATACTAATACTGGTTCTTTTGTTGGAATATCATATCCTGATAAATCAACATACAATCTACCTAATTCATCTTCATGTAGTCTTCCAGTTTTATCTAATTTATTTAAAATATCTTCTAAATAATTATTATATACAAAATCTGACTCATGAGTAAAAACATCAAAGTGAATATTAAGCTTATCAAATATTTTTAACTGGCCATCAACACATTTATCTGTGATTTCTTTAAATCTACTAATCATTTCATTATTTCCATATTCAACTTCTTTTAAATAATCAAATGCTTTTTGATCTATACTTTCATCATCTTTAGAAACATTACTAATTTTTACATATGTATCTAATATTGAAGAAAAGCTATCGTCCTTCAATCCATATTTTTCTATTCCAATAACAAGTAGTGCTATCTTTTTACCAATGTCATTAATAAAATAATGTCTTTCAACTTCATATCCAGTAAATGAATAAAGATTACTCATGAAATCTCCAATTAAGCTATTTCTACATCTTCCAATATGTGGTTCTGCATTTGGATTAATTGATGTATGCTCAATTAATAATGATTCCCCATTACCCTGATTTAATGATCCATAATTATCATTAAATTCAATTTCATTAATTACTTTAGAACTAAATTTATTATAATCCAAATAAAAATTAATATATGGACCCATTACTTTAATATCTGAAAAATTGTTTTCATCATCCATGAATTTATCATTAATTAAATTTGCTATTTCAATTGGATTTGAATATTCTTGATTTCTTAAATTGGAACATTGAATACTATAATCACCCATTTCATCTTTTGGTGGTATTTCAATTTTAATATTTTCTTCTTTAACATTCATTATTTCAAGTATCTTTTTGGTAATATATTTTTTCATACTTTTTCCTCCTTATTTAAACAAAAAAGAAATTCTATAAAATAAGAACGAATATAAATCCGTGGTACCACCTTAATTCATAGAATTTCTATGCACTCATTTCTTTTAACGCAAGATTACGATATAACTCAAAGGTTCATTCATAAAACATTGTCATTTCCTTTCACCAGCCGGAAACATCACTAAGACAAGAGGTTAAATTACTACTCCTTTTTCTCCGTCATTTCAAATATGAGAAGATTATACCACCATTTTAAATAATTTGCAAATTTCTAAAAAACGTATCTAAATTTACAGTTAGTTTTCCCTTGTTTTATAATGCTTTTTAACTGTTTTTAATAATTAAAATAACGTATCTAAAGTGCTATTTTTAAGAAAAATTCCACATAATGTTGAGTAAAGAAAAATCTCGCAATCCCTTTATTTATAAGGGAAAACGAGATTATTTACCACAACACTGTTTATACTTGCGTCCACTCCCACATGGGCATGGATCGTTTCTACCTACCTTTTCTACTTTTTTTGGTTTCTTCTTTGATTTACCTTCTGAGTCATCTTTGTTAGTACTCATTTTTTTAGCTTGTGGTTTTCTTTCAATATTTTGTCTAATTTCTGCCTTTAATAAGAATACTGTTGTATCTTTATCAATGTTTTGAAGCATTCTATCAAACATATCGAAACCTTCCATTGTATAAGCATGAAGTGGATCTTCTTGTGCATATCCTCTTAGGTAGATTCCTTCTCTTAGATGTGACATAGTATTAATGTGTTCCATCCAATAATTGTCAATCACTTGTAATGATATTGCTTTTTCAAATTCTTGAGTTATTTCTTCTGGTAATATAGATATTTTTTCTTCATATTCTTCTACTACTTGTTTATAAAGTTTATCTATTATTTGTTCTGGATTTAATTTGTTAATATTGCTTTTCTTTATATCTTTTACTAATAGATTTTGATTAGCAAATTCTACTATTTCATCTATGTCATCATTATTTATTTCTCCATCTATTACTAGATGTGATTTAATTAAATCTTCTATATGATGTCTAAATGCATTTAAAATATCATCATGAATTGATTCACTATCAAGTATTTTATTTCTCTTTTCATAAATTAATTCTCTTTGACTATTCATTACATCATCATATTCTAGAATATTTTTACGAATATCAAAGTTATTTCCTTCTACTCTAGATTGTGCAGTAGAAAGCGATTTTGTTATTACTTTACTTCTAATTGCATTTTCTCCAAATCCCATTGATTGCATCATGTTTTTAATTCTGTCAGATCCAAATCTAACCATCAAATCATCTTCCATTGATACAAAGAACTGAGTATATCCTGGATCTCCTTGACGACCAGAACGTCCTCTTAACTGATTATCAATACGACGTGATTCATGTCTTTCTGTACCAACAACACATAATCCGCCTAATTGTTTAATTTCATCTGAAAGTTTAATATCTGTTCCACGACCAGCCATATTTGTTGCAATTGTTACTGATTTGTGTAACCCAATCTTGGAAATAATTTCTGCTTCTCTTTCATGATTCTTAGCATTTAATATTTCATGTGGTATATGTGCTTTCTTTAATAAATCACTTAATAGTTCACTTGTTTCAATAGCTATTGTACCAATTAATACTGGTTGCCCTGCTTCATATTTTTCTTTAACGAATCTAATTATTGCTTTATATTTAGCTGCTTTTGTTGCATAAACTAAATCTGGAGCATCAATACGTATTACCTCTTTATTTGTTGGTATTGTAATAACATACATGTTGTAGATATCTCTAAACTCTTCTTCTTCTGTTTTGGCTGTACCAGTCATACCTGCTAATTTTTGGTACATTCTGAAGTAATTTTGAATAGTAATTGTTGCTAAAGTTTTTGTTTCTTGATTGATAGTTACATTTTCTTTAGCTTCTATTGCTTGATGAAGTCCCTCACTATAAGCTCTTCCTTTCATTAGACGACCTGTAAACTGATCAACTATTACTATTTCTCCATCTTGCACTACATAATCAACATCTTTAGTCATTGCATAGTTAGCGCGTAATGCTTGATTAATATAGTGAACAAGTGTTGCATTATCTATATCATATAAATTTTTAACATGGAAAACTTTTTCAGCTTTTTCTGCTCCATTATCATTTAAGTTAACACTTCTAGTCTGTTCATCAAAGATAAAATCTTCATCTTTTTTTAGGCTTTTAGCAAATCTATCTGCATCTATATAAAGATTAGCACTATTCATTTGTCCACCTGAAATAATTAAAGGTGTACGTGCTTCATCTATTAATACAGAGTCAACTTCATCAATAATTGCAAAGTTTAATGGTCTTTGAACTCTATCTTCTTTTTTTACTACCATGTTATCTCTTAAATAGTCAAATCCTAATTCACTATTTGTTGAATACATGATATCACAATTATATTGTTCTTTTTTCTCTTCTGGTGACATATCTCTTAGGTTAACACCTACAGTTAATCCTAAGAATCTGTGTATTCCACCCATCCAGTTAGTATCACGTTGAGCTAAGTATTCATTAACTGTAATTATATGAACACCTTTCCCAGTTAGTGCATTTAAGTATGCAGGTAGTACTCCAGTTAAAGTTTTTCCTTCACCAGTTTTCATTTCTGCAATATTACCAAAATGAATTGCACAAGCTCCTAATAACTGTACATAAAATGGCTTTTCACCAATTACACGAAAACATGCTTCACGAGCTACTGCAAAAGCTTCAACTAGTATATCATCTACTGTTTCACCTTCGGCAAGACGTTTTTTGAATTCTTCTGTTTTTCCTTGTAATTCTGTGTCTGTTAATTTATGTGTTTCTTCATCTAAAGCTTCTATTTCATCAGCAAGCTTTTGAAATCTTTTTAATTGTTTATATTCATGATCGAATAATCTATTTAATATACTCATCTAAACATCTCCCTTAATTTATTATTTTACCAAAAAAAAAGCCTTTTTCATAGGCTTTTTTATAAAACTTTTATGATTCTAGTACTCCGTAGCCTCCATCTTTTCTTTTATATACTACACAGTACTTCTCTTTTTCACTATCCATATACATATAAAATTCATGACCAAGAAGCTCCATTTGAATTACAGCTTCTTCTTCATTCATTGGTTTAACATCAATTTTTTTGTGTTTAATTATTTTTTCTGGTTCATCCTTATCATCTTCGATGTCAGAAATTTGAATTTCTTTAAAAGTCTTATTGTGTTTAGAAAGCTTTGTTTTATTTTTTCTTATTTGTCTTTCTAACTTATCTACAGTTTTATCTACTGCTTTGTAAAAGTCATCCTGTGACTCTTCAGAACGTAGAATTATGGTTTTTAGTGGAATTGTTATTTCTACAATTTGATTAATATTTTTAACTTTTACTACTACATTTGCTCTTACAGATTCGCCATCTTTTAGGTATTTATTTAATTTTCCTAACTTTTCTTCTATGTAGTCTTTCATCGCATCAGTTATCTTAATCTTATCTCCTCTGATTATAAATTCCATAATATCCTCCTCCTTACGTATATTTTACCATAATTTTTTTGAATAAAACACTTTTATTTATATTATGTCGCTTTTTGTTTTTTATATTACCTTTTATGTGGTATCAAAACTTAAATTAGCTTATTTTTTGAGTTAGATTAAGTCATTTTTATTAATTTAAACAATTATATAAAAAGAAAAAAACTACTCTGAGTAGTCATAAAAGATCTTTTATCGCTATAAATTTTTTATAGCAAATTATTTAGTAGTTATAGGTTCTTTTACAGGATTTACATGTATTCCTTGAAATCCCTTAGGTGTGCTAACCAAATCATAGCTTACATATTGCCCTTCACTTAGGGTTTTGTAACCTTCGATTTGGATAGTACTATAATGAATGAATACGTCTTCGTTATCTTTGTATTCAACGAAGCCATATCCTTTTTCATTATTGAACCACTTTACGCGTCCTACCATAACAACACCTCACCTTCATTTACATCAGTTAACCAACTTTTTTATTCTTGTTTGTGCGCATATCTAGTGTATCAAATTTTCACTTTTTACTAAGTTTCTTCCTTGAAGTGTTGAATTGAAGGATTTTTTGGGTATTAATTATATTTTAAAATATGTATTTTTTTTTAAAATGAATAAAGAGCTACCTTTTAAGTCTGTGGCAAAATATCTATCTTTTTCAATGCTAATATGCACCTAGATAGGAAGTATATTATGAAAGAGAAGTATTTAGATTTTACTACGGGTTTTATAACTAAATATAAAAAATATACAAAAGACGAGATTGAAGAAATAAGATATGGTTTAGAGGGCTTATATTTAACTTTTACTAAATTAGTTATTATATTAACTATTTCTATTATTTTGCATATTACTAAAGATCTTATTATACTTTTAGTATTATTTAATATTTTGAGATTCACTGGTTTTGGCTTTCATGCTAGAACAAGTCTTGAATGCTTATTTTGTTCAATTATTTTATTTATTGGTTTACCTTATGTAATATTAACATTTCATATTAGTAAATATATATTATTCATTCTTGGATTTATTTCTTTTATTATTTTATCTATTTTTGCACCAGCTGATACTGTAAAAAGACCTCTTCCAAATAAAAAGAAGAGAAAGATAAGAAAAGTATCTACTATGATTATTTCATTAATTTATATTTTATTAGCATATTTAATTACTGATTATAGATTATCTAGTTTATTTATTATTTCAAATATATTAGAGGCTATAATGGTAAGTCCTTTGATTTATAAAATATTTAAACAACCCTATAGAAATTATTTAAATTATAAAGGTTAGGCTTTAATATTCAATAGAATATTTTAGTAATAGAATAAAAAGGAGGAAAAAGTATGAAAAGATTAGCAGGAGTATTAGGAGCACTTGCTTTAGCACTTACTGGTGCAGCTAGTGTTGGATGTGTCGTTTTCTTTGTAGATGAACCAGTTGCACCTAAGAAATTAGTGGACTAAAATAAGAAGCCATAATCGGCTTCTTATTTTTTTATAATTAATTTTTGTATAAAATAGTTATTAATAATTTCAGTATCTGTTTCAATATATCTTATTTTATCAATGATTTTTTTAATCAAATACAGTCCACGTCCATGTCCTTTTCCTTTTGTTGTATATCCTTTTTTACTTATTTTTTCTAAATTTATTGTTTCTTTTCTTATTGGATTTGATATAACTATATTAATTACACTATTTATAATGTATATTTCTATATTTATTATTTTTTTATTTAATAACTCTACTTCCTCAATTGCATTGTCTATGTACACTCCTAATATTTTTGATAATACTTTGTTATCTTCAGTAGATAATTTCTTTAAGCTATTTTTAGCATTTTTGCTTACATCTAATATGATCGCTATTTTCTTGTTTCTTGCAGTTATAATTTTATAATAAAGCAAACCTTTGATACCACCTTTAGGAATGTTTTTTAGCTCCGTTATCAATCCTTTGTCTTCTATGTTTGTTGCTTTAAGAATATCGTCTATATACTCTACCGCTTCTTTTTTATTATTATTCTTAATATAACTTTTTAATACTGATAGTTGATTTTTATATTCATGGTTTACTAACGATATTTCATCAATACTATTTTCTAGCTCTTTAAAATATTCAAATAAACAATCATATTGAATCATTAAATTATTGTATTCCCTTTTATCTTTTAAAAACACTATTATGATTGTAAAATATGTTGCTGATATTATTACATTTATGATATACTTTTCACTCCAATGATAATTCTTACTAATATTATAAAAAAGAGAGACTATGACAATTATAGACATTACAAGTAAAATTATTGAAGAAAAAATGCTATTTTCATTTAAATTTTGTATAAAATTTTGTAATTTATTCTTTAGTGGTTTTATTGATGCAATTAAATACATCATCATCGAAACTACTGAATTACATATTAAAATCCAATACCATATACCTCTCATTTGATCTGCTGTTAAAAAATTTATAAATATTAAACTTGAAACTATGTCACAACTTGATAATATTGTCATACTGATTATTACAGAAATAATCGTTTTATATGATGTTTGGTTATATATTATCTTAAATATAATTATATATAATAATATTCTAAACAGATTACTTTCAGCATTATATTTTATTCCATATGAAAAAAAAGTAATTACTGATATTAAAAAAACAGATAATATTTTTTTGAAATTAAATTTTGTTTTGTTTTTTTCTAACATATTATTCGTTGTATAAGTTATAGATATTCCACACATTATGCATGATATAAAGACTGCAAAATTAGTTGACATTTTGCACCAATTCTTTCTTTTTACCTCTAGCTATTTGAGTTGTAGTGGTTCCATCTATAAAACTTAATACATTAGTCTTAGAATCATAGTTTTGTATTTTATCTTTATTAATTATTAAACTTCTATGTGTTCTTATAAATCTTTCATCTAGTTTTTCTTCTATATCATTTAATGTCCCTGAAATATAATTATTACCATATGTAGTTTTAATTATACATCTTTTACTATCTGGTTCTTTTTCAATGCATATAATATTTCTAAATTCTATTTTATAAAATATATGATTATATTCATAAGTTAAACTCTTATGTCTTTGATTATAATTATTTAAGGATTTAGTTATATCTTCTTTTATTCTTTCTTCACAATTATTTAATTTATCAATAAAGTCAAGTAAGTATAGCCTATTACCTAAAGCTTCATATCTATATTCTTCATGTGATGTTACTACTATTATTATAGATACCCAATCATTATACTTTTCTCTTATTATTCTTGCAGCATCTAATCCTGAGCCATTGCTTGTTTTAATATCTAAAAAGTAGATTTTGAATCCAGTATCTTTTTTCACAAACTTTTCAAATTGTTCATCATAGCCATCGAAGTGAAATATTTTATAATCTATTTCATAATTTAACATAAAATTATCTATTGTTTGTTTCATTAATTTTGAAAAAGCTTTATTATCATCACAAACCACAAAATTTAACATACCCTCACACCTTTACACACTATTATAAATTTTACCATATTTTTCCAGTTTATGATTAATAAATTAACAAAAAAGCAACTATAAATTTTATAGTTGCTTTAAGCTACTTATTCTTTTTTGTTTTTATTTTAAGTTTATTACCAAGTAGTTTCATTCTTTCTGGATTTTTATCTGAAATTATACTAGTATGAAATACAAACCAAAGTATTAATATAAATAATATTATATATATTATTATTCCTAATCTTTGATCTTTTAGCATGAATAAAAGTGTTGCACTTGAGAATAATATATCTATTAAATATATAATTAAAACTGTGTGAACTTGAGAAAAATTCATTCCTAAAAGTTGATGATGTAAATGCCCTTTATCTGCTTTAAATATTGGTTCCTTTTTTAGTGTTCTTCTTATAATCGCGAATAATGTATCTAATATTGGGATTGCAAGAATTGTTAAAGGAACAAACAATGATATTAGCGCTGGTCCTTTAAATTCTAATAATGAAATTACTGCTATTATAAAACCTAAGAATGTTGAACAATCTCCTGCAAATATTTTTGCTGGATGAAAATTAAATAATAGGAAACCTAAAGTTGATCCTAGCATAGCAAATGTTAAAATCATTACTAAACTTCCTGCTCTTCCTTGATATAAACCTATAATTCCAATGGTTATAAAGAATATAGTACATATTCCTCCACTTAATCCATCTAATCCATCAATTAGATTAATTATATTAGCACAAGCTACAATAAATATAATAGTTAGTGGATAAGCAAATATTCCAAAATCAAGATTTATTCCAAATGCAGTTATATTATTTAAGGTTATATCACCATAAAAGGTTATTACACTTGCAGCTATTAAATGACCTATTAATTTCTGCCATGACTTTATTGGTGATATATCATCAGTTATCCCTGTAAGTATTACAATAAAACTTGCTATTAATATTGAATTCATTTTTATACTTGGACTTCCAAATAACATATACCCTAGAAGAAAACTTAAAAATATTCCTACTCCACCAAAGAATGGAACTTCTCTTTTGTGAATATGTCTATTTCCTTCATCTGACCTAGGTTTATCAATAGCACCTACATGTTTTGCTATCTTAATCATAAATGGCATTAATATAGCTGAAAATACAAATGTTGTTATAACTATTTTTAATGCATCAATTACATCTTTTCTCATTAACATCATCTCTTAACGTTATTATAACAAATATTGGTAAAATAGCAAACAAAAAGAACTAAATAGATTATCTATTTAATTCTTCTTCTATTCTCATTAATTGATTATATTTACAAATTCTATCTGTTCTAGACATAGACCCTGTTTTTATTTGTCCTAAATCAAGCCCTACTGCTAAGTCTGCTATTGTTGTATCTTCTGTTTCTCCTGATCTATGTGAAATAATAGTTTTATAACCATTAGCTCTTGCTAACTCGATTGTTTCTAATGTTTCAGTAATAGTTCCAATTTGATTAACTTTTAATAAAATAGCATTTCCTGCATGATTATCTATTCCCATTTGTAAGCATTTTTTATTTGTTACAAATAAGTCGTCACCTACTAATTGAACTTTATCTCCAATTGCTTCAGTTATTTTTCTAAATCCTTCCCAATCATTTTCGTCAACTGGATCTTCTATTGAAATAATTGGATATTTTTGAACTAATTCTTTATAAAAATCAATTAATTCATCTGTAGTCAAACTTCTTCCTTCTCCTACTAAATTATATTTACCATTTTCATAGAATTCTGAAGCAGCTACATCTATTGCTAAGCAAACATCTTTTCCTGGTTCATATCCAGCTTTCTTTATTGCTTCCATTATTAATTCGAATCCTTCTGTATTGGATCCTAAATCTGGTGCAAATCCTCCTTCATCACCTACTCCTGTAGCTAGTCCTTTTTCATTTAATACTTTCTTTAAATTGTGGAAGACTTCTGCTCCAACTCTAACACGTTCATGAATAGTATCTCTTTGTGGGATAATCATAAATTCTTGGAAATCTAATTTATTATCAGCATGAGCACCACCATTTATTATATTCATCATTGGTCTTGGTAGTGTTTTTCCTTCTCCAACATATTTATATAATGGTTTACCTGCTTCAATTGCACTTGCTTTTAAGGCAGCCATTGATATACCTAAAATCGCATTAGCTCCAAATTTAGATTTTGTTTCTGTACCATCTAATTCTATCATGGCATAATCTAATTCTTTTTGATTAGATGCATCCATTCCAATAACTAAATCTCTAAGTGGTCCATTTACATTTGCAACTGCTTTTTGTACGCCTTTACCCATGTATCTTTCTCCACCATCTCTTAGTTCAAGAGCTTCTCTTTCTCCAGTTGATGCTCCACTAGGTACTGCAGCTCTACCTACTATTCCATTTTCTAATATAACATCTACTTCAACTGTAGGATTTCCTCTAGAATCTAGTATTTCTCTACCTATTACGTTTTTTATTTTCATATTATTCTCCTTATTCTATATTTTGATCTGTATTTTAACAGAACCTAATATAAATATACCACTTTTTTTAGCTAAAAAAAACTGATTAGACAATTCTATTCAGTTTTTTTACATCTTTTAATAATTCTTCTATTCCTTCTATTACACATGTTTTTGGGGATTGTGCAATTAAAATAGGTATATTTAATTTCTCTTTCATTTTTTCTTGTAATCCTTTAAGTAAGGAACTTCCTCCTGCTAATACAATACCTTTATCAACAATATCTGTGGATAATTCTGGTTGTAATTTTTCTAGCGTACTTTTTATTTCCACAAGTATTTTGTTAATACTTTCATTTAATGCATCATCTATATCTTTTTCGGTAATTCCTATTATAGTTGGTGTTCCTTTTATTAAATCTTTTCCTTTGATTTTATATTTCTTTTTAGTTGATGGATTATAGCAATTACTAAATTCACACTTTATATTTTCTGCAGTTGTTTCTCCTATTAATACCTTATATTTTTCTCTAATATATTTAATAATATCTTCATTAAATCTATTTCCTGCTATTGGTACTGTTTTTGATATAACTATATTATTTAATGATAAAACTGTAATATTTGTTATTTCCCCGCCTATATCTATTATCATATTTCCAGTATTTTCTTCTATTTTTATTCCTGCTCCTATTGCGGCTAATTTCCCCTCATCTTCCATATATAGTTCTTTAGTGCCTATTTTTTCACTTAATTCTTTTAATGCCTCTTTTTCTAAATCTGTAATATTAGATGGGTAACCTATTAATAATTTTGGTTTTATTAAGTTATTTTTTAATTTTATTTTTTTTAAAAATTCCTCAATCATTATTTCAGTAAGTTCGATATTAGTGATTACTCCGTTTTTTATTGGTTTAATTATTTTAATATTTTGTGGGGTTTTTCCAATCATTTTTTCCACATCTTTTCCTACTGCTACTATTTTATCTTCATTACTCTTAATTGCTATTAAGCTCGGTTCATTTAATAATATTCCTTTTTCTTTAATATAAATTAATATGTTTGAACTTCCCAAATCTATACCTATATCTTTAGATAACATTTTATTCTCCTTTCTTACTAAAAAAAAAGAATACTTCTTATTTTATTCAGCATCTTCTTTTTTTACTTCTTTATCGATATAGTCTAGTGGATTTACTACTTTTCCTTTTATGTATAATTCAAAATGCAAATGGTTACCTAAATCTTTATCTAATTTATTTTCTCCACTTTTTCCTATTAATTGTCCTCTAATGACATTGTCTCCTTTTTTTACATTTACTTCAGATAAACTTTGGTAAACACTTGTATAATTATTGTCATGTTTTATTTCTACGCATTTTCCTAGTAAATCATCTTCTTTTACGTTTACTACTGTTCCATCTAATACGCTTACAACGTCAAATATATTTTCTGCCGTATAATCAATACCTGAATTTTGCATATAAGTATTGTCATGATATGTTAATGATTTTTCTTGGTTTTCCTCTGTTGCTTTATAATCATAGTAATACTTACTTATTTTTGCTTCTACATTTATGTATGGTTTTAGCATTGTTTCTACTTCTTGTACTACTGGTTTTTCTTCATCAATTATTGAATCTGATACATAATTAATTTCTTCTTTTTCTTTGTTCTTTGGATCAGATGATTTTTCCATAAGTACATTTGATACTCCTAATGTAACTAAGAATACTCCTACAAAGAAAAATGCATACAAACTTGGTAATACCCATCCTTTTAATTTTTTATCTTTCATTTTTTTCACCTCAGTATAAGTTTTCTCAACTCTGAGGTTTTTATACATAAATTTTTAAATTTTTGTACTTAGGAAAAAATCCCATAAAAAATTAGTTACTGGATAAACAATTGAAAGTGCAATTAATACATACATGATTTTTGCTTGTATAACTCTATTTTTTTTAAATATCCCATTTATATTAATAGCTTCTAAACACCATATTACTAGTGCTGACACTATTATATATAATACTGCTTTAGCATCCATGTTCTTCCTCGTATTTTCTTATTTTGTTTATTCTTCTTTTATGTCTTTCGTCATTTGAAAATGGTGTTTCTAAAAATGTTTTGACAATTTTTAAGGCTTCTTCTTCTCCTATTGCTGCTGAAAGTGCAACTATATTTGAGTCATTGTCATTTCTTGTGTATTTTGCTTCTTCTTCTGTTGATACTTTTGCACATCTTATACCTTTTACTTTATTACATGCTATTGATATTCCTATTCCTGATCCACAGATTGCTATTCCTTTTTCCACATCTTTTGTGGATACTTTTTCAGCAAGTGCTATTCCATAATCTGGATAATCACTACTTTCTTCTGTAAATGTACCATAATCTACTATTTCATAGTCTTTTAAATTTTCTTTTAAAAACTTTTTTAATTTAAAACCTCTATGGTCTGAAGCTATTCCAATTTTCATTATTTACCTTCTTTCTATTTTTAGTATAGCAAAATATCCACAAAATTTGTGGATATTTGTATTTAGTTGACATTTTTATCCACAAAAACTGTTGATTTTTTTATTCTTTTGCTATACTAATATAGTAGTGAGGTGTTTAATATGAATATTTTTGTGCAAAGTGATTTATATTTAAAAAAGCATAGAGATTCTTATAAATCAATTAATATAACACCTGAAGTTTTCTCTAAATTGAGTGAAGGGGACACAAGTAGTATACTAGATTATGCTATGAATTTTGGTGAAACAAATGTATTGTATCAACTTATTATTACTGAATCTGGACCTAAAATAAGATTTAGATTTCAGGATGGTAGATTGAGTCCATTAGTTCCTATTACTTTTGAAGAAATTAATTATGAATATATTCGTCTTACTGATTTCTTTAATGATAGTTCTTACATTGGAAGACAGGCTAAAATATTTACTAGCTATCATGATAATAATGACTTTGATGATAGATTATTACTTTATAAAGGTGAAAGCCATATTATTACTTATGATTTCAATAAAACAGAGTATTTGTTTAATAAAAAGTTACCTATTCAAATATATGATGTTGATCAGTTAAAGAAGATAGAACTTAATGATTCTAAAATGGATTTTTTTGATGATCCTAAGTATTTTTATTCTGAATTATATAAGGAAATTTTAAATGAAACAAAAGAAAACTTAAAAGAAAATGATAATGGTAATGAAAATGAAGGATACAAAAAAAGCTAGATAAATTTCTAGCTTTTTATTATGCTTCTTCTTTTTGTGTGAAACCATATTTTTTGTTGAATTTATCAACACGTCCTGCACGAGATGCTCTTCCTTGTTTTCCAGTATAGAATGGATGACATTTAGAACAAACTTCAACTACTATTTCTTCTTTTGTTGATTTAGTTGTAAAAGTTTCTCCACAAGCACAAGTTACTTTTGATTCTTTATAATCTGGATGTATTCCCTTTTTCATTTTTGTCTCTCCTTCCGCCATGACTAATTCAAGTCATAGTAATTAATAGCGAATTTATTATAGCAAGTATTTTTAGATATATCAAGCTTTTTTTGTTTTTTTATCTTTTATTTTCGTATATTTTATACTTTTCAAGTATTAAATCTGCTATTTTTTTGTATCCTTCTACATTTGGATACATTGAATTTTCTAGATCATAATATTTACTATTGCTTAATTCTTCTGAGATATTTATAAATATGCAATTATCAGATATTTGTTTATACTTATTATTAAGTTTTTTTATTATACTTTTATATTTTTTTGTGTTTTCTGGATAACCTATTATATAAATTGGTTTTTGTGTGTATTTTCTTATGCTTTTTACTAAATCTTTCATATTAATATATATATAATCTACTATTTTATTTTCTTCATACTGAGTTAAACTTTCTTTATTAGTTAAATTATATTCATATATTATATCATTTACTCCTATAGATAATGTAATTATTTCTGACTCTGATAATAGTTTTCTTATATTATAATTGTTATTATTAATTATGTAAGTTTTGTTTTCTAATATATCGTTTTTTATTGATTTAATATCTTTATTTCTACTTGTATAATTGGTTATTATATTAATTTTTTCATCTTTTTCTAAATAGTCTTTAAAGAACTTATCGTATCCATATGTAACTCCTCCATATGAGTTTATACCTACAGCTAATGAATCTCCTAGAACTAAATATGTCTTAGTATTTTTATTTTCTTTATTATATATTAAAATTACTGAAAGTGATAATATTATCAATATTATTAGTTTTTGATACCTTTTCATATATTCCTCCAAAATAAAAAGAGTCTTTATTTATTATATTTCTCGACTCTCTATTTTAGCACCTACTTCAGTTAATTTCTGAACTATATTTTCATATCCTCTTAATATATGTTCTACATTTGTAATCATTGTTTTTCCTTTAGCAGATAATGCTGCTGCTACCATAGCTGCTCCTGCTCTTAAATCTGTTGCAACTACTTCTTTTCCTATTAATTCTGCAGGACCAACAATTGTTGCTGTTTGATTTTTTATAGTTATATTAGCACCCATATCTACTAAGTAAGGTATATGCATAAATCTATTTTCCCAAATTGTTTCAGTTACTTTTGATTTGCCTGTACATTTTGAAAGTAGCACTGTAAATGGTTGTTGTAAATCTGTAGGAAATCCTGGGTAAACTGCTGTTTTAATTGATGTGTTTTTATATTTATCTTTTTTACTTACTATTATGTAGTCATTTCCTATTTCAAGGTTTGCTCCCATCTCTAACATTTTAGATGTTAATGATTCTATATGTTCAGGAATTATGTTATCTATTTTCAAATTTTCTCCACATAGTGCTCCTATAATTACATATGTTCCAGCTTCTATTCTATCTGGTATTACTTCATGAAAGCAGCCTTTTAATTTTTCAACACCTGTAATTTTGATTGTTGAAGTTCCTGCTCCTGTAATTCTAGCACCCATATTATTTAGAAATGTTGCTATATTAACTATTTCTGGCTCTTTAGCGGCATTTTCTATTATCGTTTTTCCTTCTGCTTTTACTGCAGCAAGCATTATATTAATAGTTGCACCAACTGAAGCTATATCTAGATATATACGAGATCCTTTTAATCTTTCTGCCTCAATTATATATTTATTACCCTCAACACTTACTGTAGCTCCTAATGCTTCAAATCCTTTTAAATGCTGATCTATAGGTCTTGTTCCTATTGAACAACCACCTGGGAAATACATCTCTGCTTTTTTATACTTTCCAAGTAGTGCACCCATAAAATAATATGATGCTCTTAGTTTTTTAGAAAATTCTTCACTTATTTCTTTATTTTGTAAATTTTTAGGGTTTATAACTATTGTTTCGCTTGCTCTTTTATTTTCTACATTCAAGTAATTAAGAATTTCACATAAATTATCTGTATCTGAAATTTCTGGTACATTGCAAATTGTAACTTCTTCATCTGATAAAATTGCTGCAGGTATTAATGCAACGCAACTATTTTTTGCACCACTTATTCTTATTGTTCCAGATAGAGTTCTTCCACCTTCTATTTCTAAAATTTTCATAACTTCACCATCTTTATTATATTTTATTATTATATTATAAATTAGACACTTTTTTTGTTTCAAACAAGTCTACTAATTCCTCAATTTTCTTATTCATTTCTTTTTTTCCACTATAGATTATTTTTCGTGGATCATAAACATCTTTATTATTTTCTATATACTTCATTACTCCTTTTTTCCATACAAGTTGTAAATCTGTATTTATATTTACTTTTGATATTCCATTTCGAATTAATTCTTTCATTTCATTATTAGTAATACCACTTCCTCCATGTAGTACTAGTGGTATTTTTATTTTATCATTTATTTCTTTTAGTAATTTAAAATTTAATTTTGGTGTTTCTATATATATACCATGTGCGTTACCTATTGCTGGTGCTATGGCATCAATATTTGTTTCTTCACATAGTCTTATGCATTCATTTATGTCAGCCCAATTATTTTCTTTATTCTCTGCTAAACCTATTGTTCCTATTTCAGCTTCTACACTTACATTTCGTTGATGTGCATAGTCTACTACTTCTTTTGTAATTTTAATATTCTCTTCAATTTTATACTTAGAAGCATCTATCATGACTGAAGTAAAACCACTATTAATTGCTTCTATACATTCTTCTTTAGTTCCATGGTCTACATGTAGACATACAGGTATAGTTATATTTAAACTTTTAATTAAAGAACTTACAACACTGTAGCACACATACCATCCACCAAAGTATTCTGCTGCAGATGCACTAACACCTAGTATCACTGGTACATTTAATTCTTGACATTTCTCAAGTATTATTTTTGACCATTCTAAATTATTAATATTTAAATGTGGGATTGCACATCTTTCTTTTTTGGCATTGTTTAGCATTTCTATGAAATTGACTAACATCTATATCACCTAATTTATCGTATTATAATAAAAGGTTTTTGTCAATAATTCTTAGACTTTTCAATGTCAAAAGGGTTGTTACTTTACTTAAATTTATCCAATATTTCTTTTACCAATATCTTATACTCAACTTTCTCATTATTCTCATTTTCAAGTTTACACAATGGTGGAAATAATACACACCAGAAATTCTCTCCTTCCCCTGTTCCTAATGTTACAACTAGGGATTCATAATTTCCTTCTTTATATTTTACTTTTTTATATTCTTTTTCTGGGAAATAGTTTAATCCATAGTTAATAGTGTAGCTTTCTTTTGAATTTTCATTTTTTAGTGTTTTTTCTATGTTTCTTTTAAAAACTGGTATATTGTTTTTTATTGCTATTCTTGAATCTCTTATACTTTTTTTATTCTTTAATGATTTTTCTAGTTCATGTTCTAAGTTATATTTTACTTTCATTTTTAATTCTTGATCTTCTTTAGTATTACTGTTTGCTATTACTCTAAATCTTATTGCTTCATTTGGAATTTCTATATCTTTATTCTTATAGTCATTTGATATTGATATTATTGATAAAATAGTTATTAATAGTATAATTTTTTTCATTAAAAAATCCACCTTTCATATTTATAAAGGGTGAATTATATTTTTTTTATTCAACTTTTGTTACAAAAACCATTCTTTCTCTTCCTTGAAGATCTTTTTCTATTTCGATAATGTTTTTTCCTAAGAAGTAGTTAGTCATATTGATAATACTTGGTGCTTGATACATTCCTATTTCTAAGGCAATTAAATATCTTCCATTTAAATGTTTTTTGATATCTTTAAATATTTTTTTATAGCAATCTAGTCCATCTTTTCCTGCATAAAGGGCTAAATGTGGTTCGTTATTCTTTACTATATCTTCTATTTCTTCATTTTCCCTTATATATGGTGGATTACTTATTATTAAATCATATGTATCGTTTACATTTTCAAAAACATCGCTTTCAATAAATTTAACATCTACATCTAAGTTTTTAGCATTCTCTTTAGCAACTTCTAGTGCTTCTTTTGATATATCTAATAGTGTTACTTCGCTCTCTGGTAAATTCTTTTTTAAAGTTATTCCTATTGCTCCACTACCACAACCTATATCTAATATTTTTATTTTTTTATTTGGAAATATTTTTTTTATTCTTTCTAATGTTTTTTCTACTAATTCTTCTGTTTCAAATCTTGGTATTAAAACATTTTCATTCACAGTAAATTTATTTCCATAAAAGTTTACATTACCAATTACATATTGAAGTGGTTTATTATTTCTTAAGGCTTCTATTTCTTTTTTGTATAGTTCAACTTTTTCAGGCTCTACTTTTTCATCTAAACATGTTAACAATTCTAATGGATTTTTATTTAAAAGTTCGGCTAATAATATTTTTGCATGATCAGAGTGGCAACGACTTTTACCTAAAATTAATAATTCTTCTATAGTCATTATCTCACCTCTTTTTTATTCTAAATTATTTTTTATAATTTATTCTTCTACTTCACCTTTTAGTTTTCTTTTTTGATCCTCTGTAATTAGTGCTTCTATAATATCGTCAAGATCTCCATTCATTACTCTATCAAGATTTTTTGTAGTAAAACCTATTCTATGATCAGTTACTCTGTTTTGTGGATAATTATAAGTACGTATTTTTTCTGCTCTATCTCCTGTACCTATTTTACTTTTTCTCATGTTTCCGTCTTCTTCTTCTTTTTTTCTTAATTCAAGCTCATAAAGTCTACTTCTTAATACTTTCATTGCTTGTTCTTTATTTTGAATTTGACTTCTTTCGTTTTGGCAAGTTACTACAGTATTCGTAGGTAAATGTGTTATTCTTACTGCTGAATCCGTAGTATTTACTCCTTGTCCTCCACATCCACTTGATCTATAAATATCTATTCTTAAGTCTTGAGGTCTAATTTCTATATCTACTTCTTCTTGCTCAGGCATTACTAAGACTGTGGCTGTCGAAGTTTGAAGACGTCCATTTGATTCTGTAACTGGGACTCTTTGTACTCTATGTGAACCACTTTCATACTTAAATTTACTGTATGCTCCTTCTCCTTTAATCATAAATTCGATTTGACTAAATCCTCCAGCTTCTCCATCTACTGAGTTATATATTTCATATTTGAATCCTTGCTTTTCTGCATATCTTGTATACATTCTGAATAAATCACCGGCAAAGATATTTGCTTCATCTCCACCTGCTGCTCCTCTAATTTCAACAATTACGTCTTTAGAATCATTAGGATCTTTTGGAATTAATAGTATTTCTATTTTTTCTTCTAAATTTGTTTTTTCTTCTTCTAGATTTGATAATTCTTCGCGGGCCATTTCTTCCATTTCTGGATCTTTTACCATTTCTTTTGCTTCTTCTATTTCAGTAAGTGTTTTCTTATATTTTTTGTAACAAATCACAGTTTCTTCAAGATCTCTTATTTCTTTAGATAATGTAGTTGTTTTCTTAATGTCACTTAGAACTTCTGGTTTTGTAAGTTCTTCATTTAATTCATTATATCTCTTTTCTATTGCCTCTAATCGTTCTAACATAGGAATCTCCTTTCATTAACTTATTGTATTATAACATATTACTTGTTTTTTTTAAATATTAAAAAGGAACTATTGCTCTAGTTCCAATTCATCTTCATCCATTACTACTAAATCTTTATAATCATCATCAGTATCATCACCGAATGAATCATCATTATCTGAATAATTATCTTCTTCTGGTTCGTCTTCTATTTCTTCTTCCATTTCTTCTTCATATTCTTCATCTTCATAATCTTCTTCTGATTATTTTATTATTTTAACTGAAGTATAA
>JAGAWU010000045.1 GCA_017941235.1 Bacilli bacterium
AAATTCATATATGTTAAAATTATTTACGAAGTTTTTACCAGTCTCATCTCTAAGTTTATATATTCTTAATGCTTCTTCATCATGAAACTTATTTTTCTCTTTATACTCATTAATCATTTTGTATGTTAAATTAATTTGAATAAACTCTGTACTCTCATCATACTCTTCGCCTCTTAATACTTCTCTTGAATAAGTATTACAAATAAAAGCCATATTTCTAGGTCTTACATAATCTTCTAAATAATTATTTACTTCTATATGTATATTCTCTTTTTCTGTCTTAACGTGAAAATCAAAATGTTTTCTTCTAACATAAATATTTCCATTATTCTTTTCTAGGGTTAGATATGTAATATCTTTTATTTTTATATTTAATATACTTTCTATAAGTGCAATAAGTATATCTTTATTCTCCTCCTTCATAAATACTTCTTTAAAAGCTATATCATATCTACAAGTAAAAAACTCTTTTTTATTTTTTTCTTCCATAACATTCCTCCTTTTCTTTTTCGGAAGTAGAAATGTTATAAAACAAAAACAACTATTAATCAAAAGACCAATTTTTAAAATTAGGAAGAAAAACAAACTAAAAACTACAAATTACACCAAGTGAATTTGTAGTTTTACTCTAATAAATATAATCAAATATACAAAATTAGTATTGTATCATTTACTATACATCATCTAGTATTACCTATATTATCTATTTTCATTAGAAATTTTTCCTTAAGAAGGAGATGGAGTGCAAATTTGTCCCAAATTTCGCTCCATACACACCATAGGCGCTTAGATATCAGACTTAGAGATTTCTATAACCGGGCGAACACCACAGTCGCTGCCAATGTCATAGACGCGATCTGCGAAGCGACCGTCAGAAAGGACACGCCACACGTCGCCGTAGCCGTGAGCCGAACCAAGCCAGAAAGTTGTATTTGTAATAAATCCTGTTGGGCAAGAATAACTAGACGTACTACATCCAGTACTTGAATCAGTTGCTTCACTATATGTAAGTAGTCTTGCATTCTTTACTGTAACTCCATAATCTTCTAATATTTTCTTATATTTCTCTACATAATAAGCTACACTATATCCTTCAGTTGTATACCCGTTCGCACTGAAATCTGGTGCAGTTTTATATGTATTATCATATACATCTGCAGGATATGTTAATCCTAAAGATGACCAATAATTAGTTGCTGAAAAAGCTACATTTCCATATTTAGTTTTTCCTGAAGATGAATCAACCCATCCTAATACATCACTATCTTGTTTAAATGTTTCTTCCCCTTTAGGATTATCTCCAACATTTAAATTCCATTTAGAAAGCATTACAATATTATCTCCATCATATCTTATAAAGTTGAAACACTCTACTGTATCTCCATTAATGCAAATTTCATCTCCAACTGCTAAAGTATCTTTTGTTTTACCATCTTTTATCTGAACTAAAGGTCTAACATTAATAGCATGAGCATTAGCTTGTATATAATTAAATTTTAAATTAAATTTAAGATCAACACTTTCAGTTGGTAAATTTTCTATAGAAAAACTTTCTTTTAAAGAAATTCTTACTTTTATACTTTCACGAGTTTTACCTTTTAATTTCTGATTTTGAGCTATTGCAGTACCATCAGAATAACCTACTGAATAATTAAAATATTGAGCTTGTTCACTACTAATTTCAAGACCATCAACACTTTCAATCATTGCATCTATTGTACCATCATTTACTACATCAACCGTATATTCATAGAATTCTCCTGGATTTTTAAATTCAAGATTGGTTGTAATTTTCATATTATTATCTGAAACCAATGTTTCTGATAATGGTGTAATACTACCACTAGTTACATTAAAATTTTCAAAATGTAAATTCCAAGAAAGGCTTGATATTTTTGTATTATTATTAATATTCAAAGTTCTTCTAACATAAGCATAACCAATACCCATAAACATAGCAAAGAAAAGTATAGAAACAAAAACAATTCTTTTTCTGATAGCATTTTTTCTAATACGCTTTCTTCTATCACTATTATTAAATTTCATATTATCATAACCTTTCATATTATATTATTTTTCCTTGATGGCACACTTCACACTTAGACATCAGACTTAGCAATTTCTATAACTGGGCGAACACCAGAGATTGTATCATAGTAATAATTAAGACTTCCAAAGTAACCAGAAGTGTCCACACAGAAAACACCATTGGCATCTATAATAGATCCAAGCCAGAAAATTGTATTTCTTATAAACCCAGTTGGACAAGAACTGGCAGAAATACTACATCCGATACTACTATCTGTCGCTTCACTATATGTAAGTAGTCTTGCATTCTTTACTGTCACTCCATAATCCTCTAATATTTTCTTATATTCTTCCACATAATAAGCTATACTATATCCTTCCGTTTGATACCCGCTTGCACTGAAATCAGGTACTGTTTTATATGTATTATCATATACATCTGCAGGATATGTTAAATCTAAATTTGCCCAATAATTAGATGCAGAGAATCGTACAGCTCCTAACGCGCTACTATCTTGTTTAAATGTTTCTTCTCCGCTAGAATTAGCTCCAACATTTAAATTCCATTTAGATAACATTACAATATTATCTCCATCATATCTTATAAAGTTAAAACACTCAGTTGTTTCTCCCTTTATACATATTTCATCTCCAACTGCTAAAGTATCTTTTGTTTTATCAGTAGGAAGTATTATAGGTGATGCTTTTTTCACTGCTGTATCATCTGCTTGTACATAATTAAGTTTAAACTTAATTTTTAATTCATCACCACTAGTTGGTAAATCAGCTTTCTGTAAATCTTCTTTTACCACTATTCTAACTCTAATAGTTTCTTTCTTTCCTGCTTTTAATAACTGTTTCTCAGTAACAGAGCTATCATCGATATAATTTGCTGTATATATTAAATATTTTTGTTGTTCTTCTGTAAGAACAGTATCATTAAAAGACTCTATCATAGCATCTATAGTACCATCATTTTTAACATCTACTGTATATTCATAAAACTGTCCAGGTTGAGTAAAATTAAGCGAAGTAGTTATAGAAAGTTTATCAGTTCCTATTGTAGGCTCAATAGTAGGAGTTATACTTCCACTTTTTGTTTTAATATTTTCAAAATGAACATCCCACTTCATACTAGATATTTCTGTATTACTATTAATAGTTAAAGTTTCTCTTAAATAAGCATAACCAATACCAACAAATAATAGTAAGAATAGACCTATTAATACAAATAATCTTCTTCTTTTTTTCCTTTTGTTTAGTAACTTCTTCACACAAATCACCCTATCTTAATTTCAATTTTAACATATATATATCTTTTTTTAAATAAAAAAATTATACATTTTTATTATTTACACTTTTTTTACAGCAATATAAAAGAAGTTCAAAAGAACTTCTAATGTCTAATTTTATTATCTATTTCATCTTTAATTAATTTTACAAATTCTTCTATTGTAACAGTTGTTTTATCTTCAGATTGATATCTTCTAAAAGTTACTGTTTTATTTTCTTTTTCATTATCACCTAAAACAAGTGAATATGGTATTTTTCTAGTTTGAGCTTCTCTCATTCTATATCCAAGTTTTTCATTTCTATCATCCACTTCTACTCTAATTCCAGCTTTTTCTAAAGCATCTTTTACTTCATAAGCATATTCTCCTTGATGTTCACCTGATACTGGAATAATATCTATTTGAACTGGAGAAAGCCAAAGTGGAAGTTTACCTTTAGTTTCTTCAAGCATAAATGCAACAAATCTATCAAGTGATCCAAGAATTGCTCTATGAATTACTACAGGTCTTTGCTTTTCACCATTTTCATCTATATAATTAAGTTCAAATCTTTCTGGAAGTAAGAAATCAAGTTGACAAGTAGAAAGTGTAACATCATGCCCAATAGCACTCTTAACTTGAACATCAAGTTTAGGACCATAGAAAGCTGCTTCTCCTTCTGCTTCATAGAAATCTATATTAAGTTCTTTTAATACTTTTCTAAGTTCATTTTCAGCTTTATCCCACATTTCATCATTATCAAAATACTTCTCTTTATCATTTTTATCTCTTAAAGAAAGCCTAAATTCATAGTTTTCAAAGCCAAAATCTTTATAAACATCAAGTATTAATTTAACTACTCCTTCAAATTCTTGCTTAATTTGACTTGGAGTACAGAATATATGTGAATCATTTTGAGTAAATGTACGTGCTCTTTCTATTCCACATAAAGCACCACTTGCTTCATATCTAAAATCAGTAGCAACTTCAGCTATTCTAAGTGGTAAATTACGATATGAATGAAGACTGTTCTTATACATCATCATATGATGAGGACAATTCATTGGTCTTAATACATAAGCTTCATCATCAAGTTCCATAGCTGGAAACATATCTTCTTTATAATGATCCCAGTGTCCACTAGTCTTATATAAATCAACATTACCAAGTGATGGAGTTAAAACATGTTTATATCCAAGTTCTAACTCTTTATTCATAATATAATCAGATAAACTACGTCTTACTATAAATCCATTAGGAAGCCACATAGGAAGTCCTCTACCTACTAAATCACTAAACATAAATATTCCTAGTTCTTTACCTAATTTTCTATGATCCCTTTGCTTACATTCTTCTAAGTATTCTAAATGTTTATTTAAATCTTCTTCACTATCAAAACAAACACCATATATTCTTTGAAGAACTTTATTCTTAGAATCTCCCTTATAATAAGCACCACTTACTTTAAGTAATTTAAAGTATTTAAGCATTTTAGTATTCTCTACATGAGGTCCACGACATAAATCAGTAAAATCTCCTTGAGTATAGCAACTAATTACTTCAGAATCATCCATCTTTTCAATTAATTCTACTTTATATGGATTATCTTTAAACATATCAAGTGCTTCTTGTTTGCTTAATTCTCTTCTTACTATATTTTTAGCGCTCTTACTACATTTCTTCATTTCTTTTTCTATTTTTTCTAAATCTTCTTCTGTAATAGTTACATCTCCAAGATCTATATCATAATAGAATCCTTCTTCTATAGCTGGTCCTACCCAAAATAGCGCATTTGGATATAAATGTTTTACTGCTTGAGCAAGTAAATGTGCACATGAATGATTCATTACACTTAATTTTTCATCTTCTTTAATATTTATCATTTTAAAACTCTCCTATCTTTATTTATATCTTTTATCATATTCTTTTTATACTTTGATTTTAATTCTTTTAATTTTTGATTAAGTATTTTTCTTTTTTCTAAATCTTTTTCATTTAATACTTCCATCATTAATTGTTCATACTCTTCTTTAAATTCTTCTTTTGTCATATCTTCCTCCAATAAAAAACTCCTATATAATTATATATAGGAGTCTAAAAGACGGTACCATCCTTAGTTTATCTTTATTTATTTAACGACTTACGCCGGAATTACTTTTCATAATTCTACTAAAAAGGTAGTAACATATAAATATCTTATTCTATTTCACCAACCTAGAACTCTCTACAAAGATTAATTTATATATCTCGTCCTTCATCATTGTATTTATTATTTCTGACAAATAAATATTATCACATTAATATATTTTTTTCAAGTATATTATTATTTTAACTGTTTTACTTTTTTATTATATTCTATTGTAAAATAAGATGTATTATCTAATACTTCATTTAGTGTAGAAACAACTCTTTCAGTTTTCTTTCTTAAGTATTCTATTTTTTCTTCGCTTATTTCTTTTTCTCTAAAAACACTATTTAAATATCTATTCCAAAGATCTGCAAATCTTCTTAAAGGTGAAGTAGAATGTGAATAATGAGCAAACCCTAATTCACTATGACTTCCATCACATCCATAAATAACTTTCCCTTTTTCTTGTTTTAATTCATATATTATTCTATCCATTTCTAAAGCAAGTTTATCATCTACTACTATATTCTTAAACTCATCATCTTCTTTATCTTCACATACTCTATATATAAATGGTAAATCTCTATGATAAAAGTATTCTGCCATAGAAACATTTTCAAGCATCATAATATATGTAACTATTTTATTAGCTATACTTGTTTTTTTTATTTTAGAGTTTTCACTTCTATAAGAACTAAAAATTCTATTTTCAAGTATTTTTTCTACATCTCTTAAGTTCCTTAATGTTATATTAAATCTTTTATCTTCTTTTTTATTTTTATCGAGTATTCTATTTACTTCATCATAAGTAGATTTTTTTCTATTAGTAATAATAGTTTTCATCATAACATCTGAAATTATTTTTCCTTCTTTGCTTATAACAAAATAATGTGAATCTGCATATCTTGGTCTATTTTCTAAAAGTGAAGCTTTATCACAAGAAAATTCTTTAGGAAGCATATATATTAAAAAGTCTTCTAAATAAAGTGTTTCTCCTCTAGAAAGTGCTTCTTCTACAATAGCATCATTTGATTTTATATATCCAAAAACATCGGCTATATGTATACCTAAAAGATAAGTACCATCTTCTAATTTTTCACATGAAATACAGTCATCTATTTCCTTAGTATCACTACTATCTATACTTATTATATAATCATTAGAGATAACTCTTCTTGTATATCTTTTATCTATTTCACAATCTGGAACATTTAAATTACTATTTTCTACATTAACATTATATCTTAATGAAAGATCATAAAGTATTTTAGAGCTATCAAAAGATGTATTAAAACTATGAAGTATATCATCTAAAAAATCTACTTTTAAAAAGTCTCTATAATTTTTATTTAATTGTTCTATTTCTTGTTCAAGAAATTTCTTACACCATTCTTTTTCTACTTCACTAACATTCCAAAATTTATTAAATAGAATTAGTTTTATTACTTGATTATAATATCTTATTTCTTCAAAGTTATAATCTAACTCTAAACTATTTATTTTATCTATATATAAAGAAACAAGTTCCATTATAATTGTATGACTATTTCTAAAAACAGTATTATCAACATTAAGTATTTCTAAACTCTTATTTAAATAATCTATATTTTTAACTTCAGTAATTACAGTCCATAATACTTCTAAGTATTTAATATTTTCATTTTCTTCTACTGGAAGTTTCATAATAGATCGTGATAAATGATAATAAGCTGTTCTATATTCTTTTTTATTAGAATGTTCATATCTTTGTTCTAAAAGAACAGAATTAATTGATTCTAATATTTTAGTTATTTTTCTATCTACTCTAGCCCTATCTATATCATTAGAGTTTTTTAAATTTTCTCCAACATAGTTAAGCATATTATAAACAGCATTTTTATTATTAATAAATTTATCTTCTTTTATTAACTCATTTATTATTGATAGTATTTCAATAACTATATCATCTGTAGAATCACATGAAAGACAACTTAAAACTTTATCATTTTGTCCATGATAATTATCAAATATTGTAAGTAATCTTTCTAAATTCTTAGATGATATTTTCATTAGTCCCTCCTATTTTTACTAACAAGTTCCATTTGCACAGTTAATTGTTTTATTCTTTCAATTATCCTTCTTGCTTTTACTTTTTCAACTCCACTCGGAGTATTAGATAAGTGTTCTTCTAATTCTTTAAGTGATAAATTAGAAGTGAAAAATGTAGGTAAATGTTGTTCCATTCTATATTGTAATATAGTACCAAGTATATCATCTCTTGACCAACTACTACAATTTTCAGCTCCAAGATCATCTAAAAATAATATAGGACTAGTTTTTGCTGCTATATATTTTTCATCAGAGTTATATCCAAATGATGATTTTAAATCTCTTAAAAATTCTGGATAATAAATTATTGTACTTTTAACTCCTCTTTTTGCCATTTCATTTAAAACAGCAGATACTATATAAGTTTTACCAGTTCCAAAAGAACCAGTTAAGTATAATCCTTTTGACTCTATTTCTTTATTATCATAATTCTTAATAAATTCACTAATATATTTTATTAAAGGAAGTCTACTTTTATCATCTTTATAAATATTTTTTAAACTAGCATCTCTAACATCTCTACTGATATCAAAATATTTAACATTTTCTTTATACATTTCATCTTTCTTAAAACCACAAGCTACATAAGAAAATATAACTCTTTTTCCTTCCTTATTAGGTGTTAAGACATATCCTTTTACTGAATGGGCACATTCTTTTAAACCAGGACATTTAGCACATTGTTTTCTTTCATTAACACAATCTTGTAACGATGAAGTATATTTTATTAATGTTTTTTCATCTATTGGTAATGATCTTACGTAATTAGCAAAATCTTTATCTTTAAATGCCTTATGATAATTATCATCTAAATTAAACTTCTTTTTTGAATTTAGCATATTTTTTAATTCTTCCATAGAAATTACCTCTAGATATATTCTACCAAATAAAAAAAGAAAAAACTATATAGTTTTCTCTTTTTATTACTTTTTTAACCGTGTCTTCCTCCACCAGATGAATGTCCTCCTCCAGAAGAACCTCCCGAAGAATGGAAACCTCCACCAGAATGGCCTCCTCCACTACCAGATGAAGAAGAGACTGTATAATGTGTTGTATGTTCTCTTAAAAAAATATCATTCTTCTTAGTAAAATCAAGTGAAGATTTATCAAAATATTCAGAAACATTTAATTTCTTAGTTACCATCTTATTCTTATGAATTAATATAAGTAAAACTATAAATATAACTAATAAATCAGCACCTACTATAGCAAGCCATGGCATAACAACTTTTTCTCTAATATAACCATCTTCATCTATAAATTTATTCTTTAAAGAAGAATCAATTCCTCTATCATAATAACTATTAAAATCATCTATAAATGTATTTAAGCCTTCTTCATAACGTCCACTATGAAAAGAATTATATATTCTATCTAAAGTATTCTCTGTTCTATCACCATAAAAATATAGTTGAGCTTCACCAAATAAATAAATATTATAAAATGGATCTTGTTCATAAGTATTTCTAACTATTAAAACCCCACTATAATTTTTAAAATTTAATCCAAAATCATTATAATCATAAAAATCTGCAGCAAAAGTCTCAATATCTGAATCATTTACATAAGGCATATTAATAGAAACAAAAACCATGTCCATTTTAGTTTTACGTATAAAATCCATAAATCTATCATATACACGTTTTTCTTCTTCATCAGTTAATATATCTGAAAAATCATATATTTTCTCATCTGCATTTACTTTATCAGTTTTCATAACATTAATTCTATTTTTATCAGTAATTTTCCAGTGTTTATTAACTCCTAAATTATCAAAATCACCTCTATTTTGTGTCTGCGTACTTGCAAAAACATTTGGTATTAATATTAGTGAAAGTATAAGCAATAATAGTTTTAATTTTTTCATATTCTACCACCTGCTTTCTGTGATATATACATAGCAAGTGAAAATACTATAAATAAAACTATAAATAATATAATTGCAATTCTAACTGCTTTTGCTTTATCTACAGGTATATCTCCTACAAATTCTCCTGTCTGCCCATTCATAGCAAAAGTATGCATTTTACCACCATATTTTACATTAACCATATAAACAGGAAGAAGTACATATTCAATTTTATAATCTTCTGTTGCCAATGTATCAGTAGTAACTCTTTTTATAACATATTGAGATGCACTATTTTTAAATAGTCTTCTTGTATTTTCTATTACATCTGGTTCAACTTCAGGTCTAGTTTTTTCACCTTCAACATCAAATCTTTCAGCAAGAAATCCAGACAAGTATGCATGATTATAAGGTATTAATTCTTTATAATCATATGGCTGTATTGTATTCATCAAAGCATTATCAAATCTTGTTGAACCATCTACTGGTACGCTTTCAAATTGTGCAGAACCAGCTCTTTCTATATCATAAATCTTTGTTTTAGTATAGTGAGTATCACCTACTGTCCAGTGTGTATAAGTTTCACCTCTAAAATTAAGTTCACCACCTACTTTAAAAGAATGAAACCAGAAAGGTATATAAATACCTCTAATTTTTTCTATATTTTTTTGATTAGTAAAATCTTTAGGTACAAGTGGTCTTCCTTTTGAAAGTTGTAAAAATGCATTAGTAGCATCTTCCATAGTCTTTTTAAAAGGTATAATCTTAGTAGGTGAAAATTTACCTGAAAGTTTATTCTTAAGAATAGCTGTATTACCACAATATACACAGAACGTTGCAGTAGTTTGTGCATCTGTAATTATTTCAGCACCACAGTTCTTACAGTTATATGAAATATATTCATCATAATTATCCACCATATCTTCAGTAGTACTCTCATTATTTTTTTCACTACTTGCATTATTATATTTTTGAATTTCTTCTAAGGTATAACTCTTACCACAAAATTTACATTTCCATTTTCCTGATTTAGGATCAAAATCAAGTTTTCCACCACATCCAGGGCACTTATTATCTAAAACTTCAGTTTTCTTAGCCATAACCATCCTCCACTATAGAAAATTATATCATAAAAATTATATTCAAGTAAATCAAAAAAAAGAAGAACACTAAGCAAGTGTTCCCATAGGATCCCAAGGATTAAGTATAGTAGGTTTTAAACCAAGTAATTCTTTCTCTTCATCGTTTAAATACTTTTTATTAATTACAACCTGATAAACATAATTATCAAACCAAGTATCAGTGGCAACATAATATCCTTTATCAGCAACCTCATCTCCCCAACTATTTTCTATTTTCCATCTATTAGGTGCAGAATCATCAATATTAACTCCAGTTAAAACCATAGCATGATTCATAGAAGATTCTCGAGTATCAAGCATTTCTTCTTTAGTCATAGTTAAATCAAGTCCTAATAAATCTTGTTCATTAAAACTTTTATCATCCCAAAAACCCTTATCTCTATCACCATATTTCATACAATCACTACCAAACCAAACAGGTTCAAAGTTTTGAAGCTGTAAAAGTGATAATTCTTTAAGCCTAGACATTTCTAAATTTAAATATAATATATCTTTTCCTTCAACAACATTTCCTAAATATGAAACAGTATAAGTTTTATTAAATGGTTTTTCAGAAGTTGGACTATTAATAATACTAACATATTCATCAAGATCAATATCTATATAATTATTAAGAAAATCCATAGGAGTAATGTCCTTAATAATATTATATTTCTTATCTTTATCTACAAATTCAAAAGAAAATGATTTAGGTGGAACACCAAAAGAACTACAAAGTAATTTATATATTTTACTAATAGCATCATCTTTAATACTATCAATATCTTCACTACTACATTTTCTTAATTTAAAAGCAACCTTTCTGAGAAACCTATTTAAAACATTATCTATCTCTCGTGTATTCTCACTCTGGTATGTTTCCGCAAACACACTTTGGGGAACTACTCCGTATTTTTTAACTACATTTACAAACATATCCCATTGTCCACCATCTTCAATACCTCTTTGTAAAATAAAAGAAAGAAGTCTGTCATCTTTATCTTTGTCTAATAGTGTAATTATAGAGTCTAAAAAGTAATTGCATTTTTCAAGTTTATCATAAAAAGCAATATAGTTTTGTGATAACTCAAATTTTTCTATATTATATTTTTTTGCAACTTTTTCTCTTAATATATTAAGTCCAGCAAATATCCAACATCTGCCACTATTTTTTTGATTAGCTACTTTCATAGTATCAATATCAACTGAAAAATGATTTTGTATATTAGCATTTTCTTCTCCCACTCTAACTAAATCACTAATCTTAGTTTTGTTAAGAGCACTTCTACTTATACTATATATAGGATCATTCATATATTCTTTAAGTAAGCTGTTTAAATATTCTTTTTTTATTTCTTTCATATAAATCCTCCTATTTTTATATTGTAAACTTTTATTAAATTTATACAAAAAAAAGAAGTATTAAACTTCTTTAACATTCTTCTTTAACATTCTTCTTTAATATTTTTCTTTTATTTTTTTTATTAAAATCATTATAACTAATATTAATAAAAAAATCCATCTCATGTAAAAGTTCAAATAAATATATTAAATCTTCAGCATATCTAAAACAAAAACTTTCTTCTACATTTCTGATATACTGAAAATAATCATTAAATGGTTCCTTCGTATAAGGTTCATATCCTTCTTCACCTATGATAACCCTAAAAGTATCATGTGTTTTAAATTCAAAATCATTTTGATTTTTAAAATTATCTTCTTTTAAAAAGGAACCATCATTTTGTAATATAAATCCTGTTTTTTTTTCTATTTTTGCCACAATCTTTTCCATCTTTGAAATTGTTAATTTTAATTTTTTACTAATTTCATTTTCCATATAAAACACCTCTAGATGTTTTATATAATATCATATTTAAAATATATATCAAGCTTAATCTCTAGAAAAAATATCTCTAGTATAAATTTTTCCTTCAACATCATCTAAGTTTTGATCTTTTCTATTTGCTAGAATTATGTTACTTAAATCTTTAAATAATTTTAAATCATGAACAACTTCAAAACCCATAAATGTATTTACTTTTATAGTTGGTTCATAAATCATAATATTTATTCCTGCTTCTTTTAAGATACTTATGACATCAATAATTGCTGAAGAGCGATGGTTCATTGAACCTTTTTTCATATTTAGTCGATATACACCTACTACTTCTGGATTATATCTTATTATCATGTTTGCTATATGACTTTTTCTTGTATCATTTGATTTAACAATTGCTTCGATTAAGTTCTGTGGTTTATCTTGATAGTTAGCAAGAAGTTGCTTTGTATCTTTTGGAAGGCAATAACCACCATAACCAAATGATGGATTATTATAAAATGAACCAATTCTTGGATCTAGACATACTCCATCAATAATATCTTTTGTATTTAACTCATTAAGTTCTGCATAAGTATCTAATTCATTGAAATAAGCAACTCTAAGAGCAAGATATGTATTTGAGAATAATTTTACCGATTCTGCTTCTGTTGAATTCATATATTTTACTATAACATCTTTTTTTAAACTTGATTTTTTTAGTAATTCTCCAAACTCTTTTCCAGCTTTTGTTTTAGAACCAACTATTATTCTTGATGGATATAAATTATCATATAATGCTTTTCCTTCTCTTAAAAACTCTGGAGAGAAAATTATATTTTTAACTTTATATTTTTTCTTAATACTTTCAGTATATCCAACAGGAATTGTTGATTTTATGATAATTGTTGTTTTTAATTTTAAGCTTAGTACTTTTTCAATTACATCTTCAACACTTGATGTATCAAAGTAATTTGTTTCTGAATTATAATCAGTTGGAGTACTTATTATTATGTATTTTGCATCAGTAAATGCTTCTTTATAATCAAGTGTTGCGAATAATTTTAGTTTTTTATTAGTGAAATATTCAGTTATTTCTTTGTCCTCAATTGGAGAAATTCTTTTATTAATCATATCAACTTTTTCAGGTACTACATCTAAAATGGACACTTCATTTTTAACACTTAATAATGTACCTAAAGAAAGTCCAACATAGCCTGCTCCAGCAATAGCTATCTTCATAACGTCACCACCCTATATCCACGTCATATCTTATATACATAATAGCATATGGAATTAAAATTATACAATGTTTTTTCACAAAAAAAGTTTTGAATTCAATCAAAACTTTATTAATTACTTACTTAATTTCACTTGTAGGGATTTCTATAACCGGGCGAACGCCATACTGGCCGCCATAGCCATAGTAGTAGTCGTAGAAGTCCGAGATGCCGCTACCAACGTACCACACGTCGCCACTGTCGTAAGCCGACCCAAGCCAAAATGGTGTTTTCGTAATGAATGACCCTTCTGGGCACGTATTTTCATTTGCATCACATCCTAGACTTGTTGCTTCTTCAAAAGTTAATAACCTTCCTGTTATAGTTGATGGAGCTCCCAT